>DASYCA010000420.1:0-22182 GCA_036500445.1 Burkholderiaceae bacterium
ACCGGCGACGTCGGCAAGATCGACGGCCTCGGCTACGTCACCATCGTCGGGCGCAGCAAGGACCTGATCATCAGCGGTGGCTACAACGTCTACCCGGCCGAGATCGAAGGCGTCGTCAACGAGATGCCCGGCGTCGCCGAATCGGCGGTGATCGGCGTGCCGCACCCGGATTTCGGCGAGGCCGTCGTCGCGGTCATCGTCGCGAAGTCAGGCGCCGCGCTGGACGGCACCGCCATCATCGTGAGCCTGAAGCACGCGATCGCGAACTTCAAGGTGCCCAAGCAGGTGTACATCGTCGCGGACCTCCCGCGCAACGCGATGGGCAAGGTCCAGAAGAACGTCTTGCGCGAGCAGCACAAGAGCCTGTTCGCCTGACGGCGGCCGGCCGCCGCACGCGATCAACCCGCCGGCATCCCCCAGCGCCCTTGCGCGTCCGACGCGATCACGCGATCCGTGTGCAGCTTGACGAGGTGCGCCTGCAGCGAGCGCAGCGCGACCGCGTGCAGGCGCGGCGGCGTGTCGGCGTAGACGACCGGCAGCAGGGTCGCCGCATCGGCCGGGCCGTGCGCCTGCACCGCGGCGAGCACCTTCGCCTCGCGCGCGAGGCGGTGCGCGATGGTCTTGCGGACGACCGCGTGCGGCTCGTCGATCAGGAAGCCGTGGCCCGGCGCGAGCCACTCGAGGTCTTCGTCGAGCAGCCGCTGCAGCGACGCGAGGTAGGCGACCATCTCGCCGTCCGGCGGGTTGATCACGACGGTCGAGCCCTGCATCAGGTGGTCGCCGGTGAACAGCAGCTTTTCCTCCTCGAGCAGGTAGCACAGGTGGTTGCTGGCGTGGCCGGGCGTGTGGATCGCGCGCAGGCTGACGCCCTCGCCGAGCACGAGGCGATCGCCGTCATCGAGCACCCGGGCCGGCACGAAACCGGTGTCCTGCCACTCCGGAAAGCTCGCGACCCGCCCGAAGGTCGGTGCGCCCCACTCGGCCGCCAGCCCCATCGCGGCGGGTGAATGGTCCTTGTGCGTGTGGGTCACGAGGATGCGCGTGACGCGGCCCGGCGCCGCCGCGCGCAAGGCCTGGACGTGCGCGGCGTCGTCTGGACCCGGGTCGAGCAAGGCCCACTCATCGCCGCCCGGCGTGCCGATGAAATAGCTGTTGGTGCCCGGCCCGGTCATCATGCTGCCGTTCGGCGCGGTCACGCGCAGCACGCGCGGCGACAGCCAGACCGGGCGGCCCGGCACGAGCTCGACGCTGACGTCGCCGCGCCCGTCGGGGTCGAGGCGGCGGATTTCCGCGAAGGCCCATTCGCTGCGGTCGACCGCGCGCGAGCCCTTCGGACCCATCGCCAGGCGCGGCCGCGTCACCTCGATCGTCGTCTGCGCGCGCGCCGCGGCGACCGCCTCGGCCGCTGTGGCGAAGCGGCCGATCTGCTTCAGCGTCACCTCGGTCACGTGCATCAGCTTCAGCGCACGCGCCTTGTCGAGCGCCTCGGCCGGCGTCAACCACAGCAGCTCGACGGTCTCGCCGCCGTCCGCGCGCGCGATCTGGTGCGCCGGCGCCTCGGCGACGAAGAAACGGGTGTCGAAGATCTTCGGCCGGCCGCGCGGCGTGATCCAGTGGCTGTGGTACGCCAGCCGATCGGCGGCCAGGCGCAGCCCGAGCCGTGCGCAGACGTCTCCGATGCCGAGCTCGTTCGCATGCAGGGCCTGGCGCATCGCGAACAGCTCGTCCGGGTCGGCCCGGCTGAAATCGACGAGCGCCCCGCTCGCATCGGCCGCGAACAGTAGGCCGGCCTCTTCGAAGCACTCGCGGATCGCGCTGATCCAGTAGTTCAGGCCGTTCGCCGGCACGCCGAGCCGTGCGCTGGCCGCCGCATCGTCCAGGCCCTCGCACAGCGCGTGATGCGCGCCGTCGGTCTTGTCGAGCAGGCCGCCGGGGAAGACCGCGGCGCCGCTGTTCTGGTCGCCCGGGCGGTCGGCGCGGCGCAGCATCAGGACCTCCAGACCGCGCGGTGCGTCGCGCAACACGATCAGGGTGGCCGAGGCGCGCGGGACCGGGGCGGAAGGAGCTGCCGGCGTGATGCTACTCATGAAATCGTCTCTCGCTGCTCGGGCGTGGCGCCCGCGAACCGGTCACTGTAGCCGAGCGGCGCGGGACGCGCCGGCGCGTCAATCGACCCAGCGGCTCGCCTCGGCCGGATCGGCGCGCGGCGTGCGAAAACCGTTCGCCGGGTGCGTTGGGTCTTCGTACCCGAACGAGATGCCGCACACGACCTGGCGCTCGGCCGGAATCCCGAACCACTCGCGCAGGAAGGGCGCACGCCGCGCAAGCGCCGCCTGCGCGATGCTGGCGAGCCCCAGGCTGCGCGCCGCGGTCATGAAGTTGTGGACATAAGCGCCGCAGTCGAGCACGCCATAGGTGCCGAGCACCGCCTCGGTCGTGACGATCGCGACATGCGGGGCACCGAAGAACGCGAAGTTCTCGCGCGCCTGGCGGCCGGACGCGACGCGGTCGCCGTGCGCGACGCCGACGCTGGCGTAGAGCTGGAAGCCGCAGGCGCGCCGCCGCTCCCGGTAGACGCCGCGGTACTCGGCGGGCGGGTCGATGTCCACCGCGGCCGGTTCGGTCTCGGGCAAGGCCAGCAGCGCGGCGCGCAAACGCTCGGTGGCGGCCGCGCTGTTGACGATCGCGTGCCAGGGTTGGGAGTTGCACCACGAGGCGGTGCGCTGAGCGGTCTGCAGGATCTGGTCGATGAGCTCGCGCGGGACCGGGTCGGCGCGAAAGCCGCGGCAGCTGAAGCGCTCGCGCAGCAGCGTGTCCAACACGGGGTAAACGTTCGAAAGCAGCGGGGTCGAGGGCGTCATGCGCGGGTCGTCGATGTGGGATTGCGGGCACTGTACGCGCTCGGCCGCCCCGCGCTCCTTCGGTTCACTCGGCGATGTAGCCGCTCGCCTTGACCAACGCGGCCAGCCGCTGGGACTCGGAAGCGATCTCCGCGCGCAGGGCCTCGGGCGTCGAATGGGTCGGCGTGAACGCGATGCGGGTCAGCGTCTCGCGCGCCTGCGGCGTCTCGGTGGCGCCGGAGACCGCGTCGTGGATCCGGCCGACCGCCTCGGCCGTCATCGCGGCCGGCCCGAAGATTCCAACGGTGGTCGCGCTGCTGACCGATATGCCGCTCTCGATCAGCGTAGGCACCTCCGGAAGCAGCGCGTTGCGCTGCGCGCCCGAGACGGCGAGCATTCGAATGCGACCGCTGCGGGCCATCTCGATCAGGTTGCTTTCGCCGGTGATCACGATCGGCAGGCGGCCGCTCGCGAGGTCGATCTGAAGCAGTCCGCTGTCCTTGTAGGGAACGTGCGTGAAATCGACCTTCGACGCCAGCCCGAGCGCGATGCAAACGAAGTGCGAGAGCGAGCCCGCGCCCGGCGTCCCGACGACCGCGTTGGCGGGGTTCGCGCGGACGGCGTCGACCAGCTCGGCCATCGATTTGACGTTCAGCGTCGGGCCGACGGCAATGGCCACATCGAACGAGGCCACCGCGGCGATCGGCGTGAAGTCCTTGAACGGATCGTAGTCCAGCTTCTTGTAGATGTGGGGGTAGATGACGAATGGGCCGGTCGTGGCGAGTGCCAGCGTCCGGGTGTCGGGCGCCGCCCGGCGCAACTCGCCAAGCGCCAGGCGCTGCCCCGCTCCGGTGCGGTTGTCGACCGTGACCGTCCGGCCCGACACGCGCGCGAGCTGCTCCGCGACGATGCGTGCCGTGAGGTCGTTGCCGGTGCCGGGTGCGAGACCGCAGAGCAAGCGAATGGGCGCAAGGTCGCCCCCCCAGGCGCTGCCCGCCGCCGCAAAGGGCGACGCGGCCAGCAAGGCCAGCAGACGCCGCCGGTCAATGTCCATGTTCAGACATCGCGCCTCAAATTGATGGCGTCCACCTGGCCGTGCGGGCCCACGCCCGCCCAACCCTCGATGCCATCCAGATCGACCAGCACGGCGACGCCCAGCATGGCGAAATCGTGCGCGCGTTCGGCCTCCGCCGAGCGGTCGAAAACGCGGCGGCGGACCGATTCGTCGTCGACGACGCGGGCCCGGCCTTGCAGTTGGTAGGTCGAGCGCGCCTCTTCGTTGCGGTACATGAAGGCCACGCGCGGCTGGCTCGCGATGGCGCGCAGGAAGTCGCCCCGAGGGTTGCGAATCCACATCGCGAGCTGGTCCTCGGCGTAAACCTGCGTCGAGCCGCGAAAGCTGATCACCGGCTGGCCGTCTGCGCCCACGTAGGCCAGCAGCATCGGGCGCTTCTCGATCAGCGCGTGGTCGATGGCGGTCCTCAGCGCCGGCGGGATGATCAGTTTGCCGGCCTCGGGCGGCGGCGGCGGCACGCGCTGGATCTGCAGGCCGCTGACGCGATCGCCCTCGAACGTCAGCGACACCACCAAGCCGCGATCACGCGTGCCCGGGGCCCGATTCCCCCGCAGCCGTGCCCCTGATGCGGTATTTTCGGCTGGCATCCATGCGAGCGGGCGCCAGGCGGCGAGCCCGGCGTCGGACAACAGGTCTGCGCTGACCGCCTCGGCGCCTTCAAGCGTCCGTCCGAGCGCCATCAAGCGGACCTGCGGATGCATCAGGGCGCGCAGATCGTCGCCGCGGCCTCGGACCACGGCATCGCGAAGCTGGTCGGCCTGCTCGGTCGGCTTCGCGGCGGCCACCGGCGACGGCGTCATGCCGGTCACTTTGCGGAGACCGTCTCGGCCGGCGTCTCGAGTCGCGGCGCGCGCTCGGCGCGGCGCATCTGCTCCGCATAGGCGTCTTGCCAGTCGACCGAGGCATGGACCTCGAAAAATCCGCTCCGCGCGGCGCTGAGCACCTCGGGCGACGCGAGTCCAGGGGCCGCCGCACCGTCTCGAAAGCCGCGCGCCGCCGCCAATGCGCGGCGCCGCGTGCGGGCAATCATCAAGTCGCCGGGCCCGAGGTGCTCGCGCGAATGCTCCGTGATCGCCCCCATGCTTTCCGTGACCGCCTGATCCTGAGAGCCGATGTGGTCGATCCCGGAATAGATGCGGTTCGTGCGCTGGGCTTCGCGGTCGATGAGCCAGTCGTTCGACTCCTGCGCCTTCAGCCGATAGCGGCCCAGCCACTCGGTCGAGACCGGCAGGAATTCCGGTTGCACGCGGCTTCCGCCCAGCGGCTTGCCGTCTTTCAGCGGTGCGTTGGTGCCGGGCAGCCCGCGGCGCTGGCGCCAGAAGATCATCATCACGTGCTCGTCGTCGAGCGGGACCCACGCGCGCGCCTGGATATTGCGCGGAAACGGCCCCTGCGGCGTTTGGGTCCAGAACGGAAACATGTAGTTCGCGAAGCGCCAATAGATGGTCTCCGGCCGTACCGTGCGATAGGCGCCGTACGTCGTCCCCCAAGGCGTGTCCCGCACGTGGTACTCGGGCGCGCGTTCGCTCGCCGTGTGCTCGAGAGGATGACCCTCGGGGACGTTGTCCGGGTCGAGGTGGCCGACGTGCAGGAAGCCGAAGTGCGAGGTGTCGATGTCGCCCTCGAGGGCCTGCATCCAGTTGCAGTTGCGCTGCATGAAGGAGACGTCGACCTCGTCCTCCTCGAGCAGCGTGGCCTCCACTTGCGTCATCGGCGGCGGTGACGCCTGGTCGGGCCCCATGTAGACCCAGAGCACCCCGTGGCGGTCGACGGCTTTGTAGGCGCGGGCTTTCACCTTTTCCTTGAAGTCCTGGCTGGGCGGCACGCTCGGCATGTCGACGCAATTGCCGTCGACGTCGAACTTCCAGCCGTGATAGATGCAGCGAAGGCCGTTTTCCTCGTTGCGGCCGAGGACCAGCGACGCGCAGCGATGCGGGCAGCGGTGATCCATCACGCCGGCGCGGCCGCTGCTGTCCCGGAACGCGACGAGCTTTTCGCCCAGCAGCATCAGGCGCATCGGCGTTCCGTCGGCCGCCAACTCGGCCGACTTGGCCGCGGGAATCCAATACTGGCGCATGAAATCGCCCATCACGGTTCCGGGGCCGACCCGGGTCAACTCTTCACTGTCCTGGGTCGCTTTCATGACTGTCCGGTCTCCGTCATTGCTGAATCCATAAATGGAATTTACTTCTATAAATGGAAATTCGTCAAACGGGCTTTCCCGGGGTGCGCAGGCGTGCGCTGGGCGGGCGTACCCGCACGCCGCGTCAGCTGCGGCTGTAGAACGCTTCCAGGAAATCGAGCTGCGCGCGGCGCCGGTCGGGCTCCATGCCGATCGTCTCGCCGAAGCGCAGCACCTCGTCGGCATCGCCGGTATGGGCGGGCCAGGCCGTGCGCCCCGGCATATTCGGATCGCCCCCGCGCGCGAAGGCCACCCAGGCCTCGGACATCGCGGCGGACACCCTCGCGTCGACCGCATCGTGCCGGGCGACGCGGCCCGTGCGGTCGCGTTCGAGGTTGCCGAACACGTAGCCGACCTCGTCGCCGTGGTGCGGGCCGTCCGACTGGCCGGGTCGGCGCCGGTCGAAGAGGTAGCGCCAGGTGCCGCGGCGCTGGCGGCTCGACGCCTGCGCGAGCAGCCGCGCGCCGTAGTTGAACTGGGTGTCCGCGAACATCTCGGCGACCCGTGCGCGCGCTTCGGACGGCGACCCGGCCGGGTACTGCGACAAGGCGCTCGGCACGGCGCTGGCGAAGTTGCTTTCGACGATCCTGCGATAGCCTTCGAGCGTGTCGACCGGCCACGCGGCCGTCAGCATGCTGCCCTCGTCCGCGTTGGTGCCGACGATCATCGGCATCGGATGAATGCGCCCGGCGAGGAAGGCGTCGCGTTCGTCCTCCGGCAACAGCCAGCCGTCGCGGATCGGACGCAGCACGCGCGGCGTGGTCAGGCCGCGCACCTTCGGAGCGAGCAGCGGGGTCAGCGCGAAGACCTCCGGCGCGGACATCGCCCGCAGCGCCTGGAGGTCGGATCCGAGTCGCAGGCCCGCCGTTTCGGCGTCGGCCAGGCTTGCCAGCGGGCGCGCCGCGCCGGGGCTGTGCAGGACGGCCTGGCTGAAAGCGCCGGCGGCCAGCGGTGAGGTCAGCAGCAGCGAAATCGACGCCGAGCCCGCCGACACGCCGAACACCGTGACGCGGGACGGGTCGCCGCCGAACGCCGCGATGTTGTCGCGCACCCAGCCCAATGCCTGCAACTGGTCGAGCAGACCGTAGTTGCCCGAGACGCTTCGAGGTGACTCCGCGCTCAGCGCGGGATGCGCGAGGAAGCCGAAGAGCCCGGTGCGGTAGTTGAAGCTGACCGCCACCACGCCGCGGCTGGCCAGGCGAGCGCCGTCGCAACGCGCATCGGCGCCGGTACCGCCGACGAATCCGCCGCCGTGGACCCACACCATCACGGGCCGCAAGGCTTCGGCGTCGTCGCACGGGGCCCAGACGTTGAGCGCCAGACAGTCCTCGCCGGAGCCGGCCGCCTGGCTCACCGGCATCGGCGCCTGGACCGGGTCCGCGGCGAAGCGCGTCGCGTCGCGCACGCCTTGCCAGGGCTCGGGCTGCACCGGGGGGCGCCAGCGCAAGGGCCCCGTGGGAGGCGCGGCGAACGGGATGCCGCGCCAGACGCGAACCCGCGCCTCGTCGAGCAGGCAGCCGCGCACCTGCCCGCTGCGCGTGGCAACGGTCAATTCGTCCTTCATGAGGGTCTCCTGTCGCGCGGGGATGTCGCGCCCGTTGCGTCCGCGTCCGCGTCCGCGTCCGCGTTCGCATTCGCATTCGCCGAGCGTTCCGGCGAGGAGGCCGAAACTGCGCGCTGCGTCAGCGGTGGCCGAGCGACGGGCCGGTCGGCGCCGCGGCGAGCCGCCGCCTGAGTTCCTGCGTCAACTCGATCAAGCGCTTGCCGTTGCGTGCCATCACCTGCGGGGTCTGCACCTGCACATGGGCCTGCGAATTGAGGGCCAGAATGGTCGAGCCCTCGCCGTGCACGAACGGCACCGCGACCGCATTGGTGGCCTGGTTGAGCGTGCCGGCTGCGATGCAATAGCCCAGCGTCTCGACCTGCGAGACCGCGTCCATCAACTGCGCCTGCAGCACCGGCCACTGGCGCTTGTATTGCTCGCGCAGCTCCTCGAACAGGCGCTCCCGCTCGGCCGGGTGCAGCCCCGCGATGCACGCCCGGCCCATCGCGGTTCGCACCAGCGGCACCCGAAAACCCGGCCGCTGCAGGCGATTGGGGTTCAGCTCGCCAAGCGCGTACTCCAGGTACAGCACGCTCTGCCCTTCCTGGACCCCCAGGCCGACGTTGGTGCGCGTGCTCTGCGCCAGCTCCACCATCAAGGGCCGCGCGATCGCCGGCACCGGCTGGTTCGCCAAGTAGGGATAGGCCAGCCCGACGACGCCGGCAGCCAGCTCGTATTTGCCGAACTCCGGGCGATAGCGCAGATAGCCGAGCTGCATCAGCGTGAATGTCAGGCGCGAGACGGTGGACTTCGCCAGCCCCGACATCTCGGCAATCTCCTGATTGCCCAAGAGGCGCACGTCGCTTTGGAAGGTGCGAAGAATCGCCAGGCCGCGCGCCAGTGCGTTGTTGAAACGCGGATCCGGATCGTCCGTCTTGATCTGGATGCCCTCCGAGTAATCGGGCAGGACGATCTTGTCTTTTCTGCTTGGACGACCCAACACACTTCCCCTTGCTCAGACGCGACGCGAATTGTAGGGGCTGGTCCATGGGCGTCAGAGGTCGAGCACGAGTTCGTCGTCCAGGCTGCCGGAGCAGCAAATCATCATCGCGCGATTCGCGGCCCGCTCCTCGTCGGAGAGCAGGCTGTCGCGGTGGTCGGGGCGGCCGCGCAGCACGCGGGTTTCGCAGGTGCCGCAAATGCCTTGCTCGCACGACGCCTGCACGTCGATGCCCGTCGCACGCAGGGCCTCCAGGATGGTCTGCCCGGGCCGCACCGGCACCACGCGCCCGGAGCGTTCGAGGCGCACGCGGTAGCCGCCGGCGGTCGCGCTCGGCGCGGCTGCGGTGAATCTTTCGAGGTGGACCAGACCGCCGGGACGACCCTGTGCCGCGGCCTCGAACGCGTCCAGCATCGGCGCGGGGCCGCAGCAGTAGAGGTGCGCGTCCGCCGGCGCCTCGGCCACGATGGAGCCGACATCCATGAACCGGCCCTCGCGTTCGACGTCGACATGCAGGCGCAACTCCTCGCCCTTCAGCAGGTCCAGGAAGGCGGCCTCGTCGCGCCGCCGGACGCTGTAGTGCAGCGTGAACGCCGAGCCGAGCTCGCGCAGCCGCCGCGCCATCGCCACCATGGGCGTCACGCCGATGCCGCCGGCGAGCAGCACCGAATGGCGGGCGTTCTCGTGGAGTACGAAATGATTGCGCGGCCGCCCCACGTCGATCATGTCGCCGACCCGGACCACGTCGTGCAGGTGCACGGAGCCGCCGCGGCCGGCCGGGTCGCGCTTGACCGCGACCGCGTAGTGCCCGGCGTCGCCGGTCGGCCCGATCAACGAATACTGGCGCACGATCCCGGGCCGCAGATGCAGATCGACATGGGCGCCGGGCGTGAAGGTCGGCAGCGGCATGCCGTCGATGGCCTGCAACTCGTAGACGTTGACGCCGCGCGCCGCGTAGCGAATGGCGGTCAGCCGCAAAGGCAACGGCCGGGCATCGGTGGCGAGCGCGACGGCCGGCGCCGCGTCGAGGGCGACATCCATGGGGTCTCTCGGCCGTTCAGTTCCAGACCGCGAAACACAGGCCCGTCCCGGTGCCCGCGGGCGTCCGGTAGGCGGGGATGTACTCGAGCGAACGCAGCGCCAGGTGCTCGACCGCGCCGGCCACGCAGATCCAGTTGCGGATCTCCGAATTCCCGGCGTTCAGCTGACGGCGCGGCAAGGCATAGAGCGCCTCGGCGTCCTTCTCCCGCAAGGCTCGGATGATGCGGCCGTCGAACTCTTCGTCCACCGTGAAGTGGGTCAGCCCGCCCGAAGCCACGATGCCCACCCGCGCGTCGCCGGGGAATTGCTCTATCGCCCGCCGGATGGCCTGGCCGAGCCGGTGGCAGCGCCGCGGGGTGGGCTGGTTCGGTGGGTAATAGGTGTTGAGAAAGATCGGGATCACCGGCACCTCGGCACCGTTGAGCAATCGGTTGTGCACGAAGCCGAAGGCGTGGCCCTCGCCATAGCCCTCGGCGATGGAGTCGGCGACGGCCACATCGAACTCCTCGTCGACCAAGCTCGAGATCACGTGTTCCGCAAGCGCCCGGTCGACCGGGTAGTCACGCGGCCGCTCGCGTTCGTAGTAGCGGGCGGCGGAATTGCGCACCCAGTCCGGACCCGGGTGATCCTTGGTCAGCGGCACGTTGCGGATGCTCTGGCCGTGATAGACCAGGATGGACGGCATGTTGTCCGTGTTGTAAAGCTCCTTCTGGTCGTCGCCGACGATGATCAAGGTGTCGAGCCGCGCCTCCCGCATCATCGCGCCGAGTTTCTCGACCTCGCCCAGCGCGCGGCTGTGGCGATCCGCGAACACCTGCGGCGTCAGCTCCTTCGCGTAGACGTCGCCGACGCTGGCCTCCAGCTCGGCGTAGCTCATCGGGTTGCCGTGCTTGTCGAGGTGGGCCCGCCCGCGATCGCGCTCGATGAAACGCGACCAGTCGCCCAGCGGCGCGTTGAGCATGGGGGTGTGCGAGCTGCCGATGCCGAGAACGATTTGGGCCATGGGGGTCGTCGGATCCATGAATTCGATTTTGGAATTATATTCCGCAACTGAAAATCGTCGTCATCGTTTCCACGGAGCATCGCATGCCCTTGACTGCCCAACCGCTCGGCGTGCCCGGCGCCTTCGTGATCCTTCCGGACGCGCGCGACGTGCACAACGGCCGCTTCACCTACTTCCACGACGAGCGCGACCTGGCGCTGCTGGGCGCGGACGGCCATTGCGTGCAGGAGCACGCCTCCTTCTATCCGCTGCGCCACACGGTGCGCGGACTGCACTTCCAGACCGCGCCGGGGTTCCAAACCAAGTATGTGCGGGTGGCGCGCGGCAGCATCCACGATGTCGTCGTCGACCTGCGCGCCGGATCGCCGACCTTCGGGCGCCACGCGGCGATTCGGCTCGGCTGCGGCGACTGGCGGCAGTTGCACGTGCCGCCCGGCTTCGCGCACGGCTTCTGCACGCTGGAGGCCGACACCGAAGTGGTGTTTCGACTCACCGCGTTCAATGACGCGGCGCTGCTGCGCGGCGTTCGCTGGAACGATCCTGCGCTGGGCATCGACTGGCCCTGCGGCGACACGCCGGCCTGGCTCTTCCCCGTCGATGGAGAGTGGCCCCTGCTCGCGGACCTCGCCACACCCTTCGAGTGGGCGCCGCGGCACGCTCTCAGTGAAAGCCCTGACGCGTCCCATACAAAACGGAAGTAAATTCCATTTTCACTTCTCTGAAAGAAGAGCGATTTCCATGAGCATCGAGACCGACAGCCAAGAGACGACCCGGGTGGGCCCGGGCACCGTGATGGGCAACTTCATGCGCGAGTACTGGATCCCGGCCCTCAAGTCCGGCGAGCTGAAGGCGGACGGGGACCCGATGCGCCTGATGCTGCTCGGCGAGAAGCTGATCGCTTTCCGCGACACGCGAGGCCGCGTCGGCGTGATGGAGCATCAGTGTCCGCACCGCTGCGCCTCGCTGTTCCTGGGCCGCAACGAAGAGGACGGCATCCGCTGCATCTACCACGGCTGGAAGTTCGACGTCGACGGCAACTGCGTCGACATGCCGAGCGTGCCGCCGAGCCAGGACTTCAAGCACAAGGTCAAGGCCAAGGCCTACAAGGTCGCCGAGCGCAACGGCCTGGTCTGGGTCTACATGGGCGAGCGTGCCGTCCCGCCCGCGCTGCCGATGATCGAGGTCGCGCTGCTGCCCGAGGCCGAGGTCGACACCGTGATGATCCAGCGCGACTGCAACTGGATGCAGGCGATGGAAGGCGACATCGACACCTCCCACTTCGGCTTCCTGCACGTCGGCAGCCTGGACCCGGCGGACGTGCCGCCGGGCCACCCGCTGGAGCACACGGCCGAGGAGCGTGCGCCCGAATACAAGGTGCGCGACACCCCCTGGGGCACCTCCTACGGCGCTTACCGGGCGGTGCGCAAGGACGACGCGCCGCACATCTACTGGCGCTTCGCCAACTACATGTTCCCGTTCTGGACCCAGACCCCGCAGGGGGAGTTCCCGGAGCACGTGCATGCGCGCGCCTGGGTCCCGCTGGACGACACCCACACGATGTTCATCTTCATGCGCTGGCGCACGAAGATGAAGACCTCGCGCGAGCCGCTCGCCACCGGCGAGCCACTGCCGGGCAGCCGCCCCACGGCCGAGTACCAGCCGATCAGTACCGACTGGCTGGGCCGCTGGCGGCTGCGCGCGAACGAGGGCAACGACTGGCTGATCGACCGCGAGGCGCAGCGCAGCCACCGCATCTACAGCGGCATCGACAACATCCACCTGCAGGACCAGGCCGTGACCGAGAGCATGGGCCCGATCACCGATCACGCGGCCGAGCACCTGGGCCCGGGCGACTTGATGATCGCGCGGACCCGGCGCCGCGTGCTGCAGGCGGCGCGCGCCTTCGCGCAGGACGGCACCGTGCCGCCCGGCGTGGACATGCCGCAGGTGTTCCTCGATTCGCGCAGCGGCTACTTCCTGACCGACCCGGCGGTCGACTGGCTGGCAGCCTACGAAGCGCAACTGGCGCAGTGCGTGCGGCCCGCGGGCAAGGCGGCGCCCGCCGCAGCCGCCGCCGACACGGCGGCGATGGCGAAGTGATTGGCGAAATGATTGGCGAAGTGACGGCCACCGGCGTGCGCCGCCGCAGCGTGCTCGCGCGGGCCGCCGGCGTGCTGGCGGCCGGCCTGCCGCCGCTCGCCTTCGCGGACGACGGCCCGGTGATCCGCTTGCTGGTCGGGCTGGCGCCGGGCGGCTCCAACGACATCGCCGCGCGCGCCCTCGCCGAGCGCCTGCAGGTCTCGCTGAAGCGCACCGTGGTGGTGGAGAGCCGTCTGGGCGCCGGGCAGCGCCTGGCGCTCGGCGAACTGCGCCGCGCCGCGCCCGACGGCAACACGCTGATGCTGGTGACCAACAGCCCCTTCACGATCTACCCCAACATCTACGCCAAGCTCGACTACGACCCGGTCAACGACTTCACCCCGATCGCCGGCGTGATGAGCTTCGACATGGGCGTCGCGGTCGGGCCGATGGTCAACGTGGGCAGCCTGAAGGAATGGGTCGCCTGGGCCCGCGCGCACCCCGACATGGCCACCTACGGGACGCCGGGCGCGGGCACGCTGCCGCACTTCCTCGGCGTGGCGATCGGGCAATCGATCGGCGTCGACCTGCGCCAGGTCCCCTACCGCGGCGGCACGCCGGCGATGACCGACCTGGCCGGCGGGCACCTGCCGCTGCTCATCAACGGGCTGAGCGACCTGATCGAGATGCACCGCGCCGGCAAGATCCGGGTGCTGGCGGTGACCGGCGACAAGCGCTCGCCGCAACTGCCGGAGATCCCGACGCTGAAGGAATCGGGCATCGACGTGAGCAGCGTGATCACGGTCGGCATCTTCGGGCCCGCGCGCATGGCGCCGGCCCTGGTCGAGAGCCTGCACCGGGCCATCACCGAGGCCGTGCAATCGCGCGAGATCCAGCAGCGCTTCGCGGGCTACGGGCTGGTGCCCGCGCCGCTCGGCGCCGCCGAGCTCGCGGCCAACTTCGCGGCCGAGCGGCAGCGCCTGGCGGTGCTGGTCAAGGCCAGCGGCTACGTGGCCGAATGACGATGAAGATCGAACGCATCGAGACCCTGCAGGCCGACGGCGGCTACCGCGTCTGCTCCTACCTGAAGCTCAGCACCTCGGATGGCCGGGTCGGCTGGGCGGAATACTACGACGGCTTCTCCGGCGTCTCGCTCGCCCCCGTCATCGAGGGCTTCGGGCGCGCGGCGATCGGCATGGACCCGCGCCAGTACGCGCGCGTCAGCGAGAGCCTGCTCGCGACCACGCGGCTCGCCGCCGGCGGTCTCGCGCACCAGGCGATCGCGGCGATCGAGAACGCCTGCCTGGACGTGTGCGCCAAGTTCTACGGCGTGCCGGTCTATGCGCTGTTCGGCGGACCCTTCCGCGACCGTGTCGGCGTGTACTGGACCCATTGCGGCAGCTACCGCGTGCGCCACGCCGCGTTCTACGAGCGCATCGGCATGCCGCTGGTGCGTTCGCTGGACGACTTCGAGCGGATGGGGCGCGAGGCGGCGCAGGCCGGCTTCAAGGTGCTCAAGACCAACCCGGTCTTCTTCGGCGCCGAGGGGCCGCAGATGATCAACGGCGGCTTCCGGATCGCGCCCGGCTTCCTGGACCGCAGCCTGAGCGAGGCGCAGATCGATGCGATCGTCGCGCAGTTGACCGCGTTGCGGCGCGGCGCCGGCCCCGGCATGGGCTTGATGCTCGACGTGAGTTTCAGCCAGCGCACCGAAGGCTACCTGCGGCTCGCGCGGCGGCTCGAAGAGGTCGGTCTCTACTGGCTCGAACTGGACATCCGCGACCCGGATGCGCTGGCCCGCATCCGTGACGGCAGCCGCACGCCGATCGCCTCGCTCGAGTCGCTGCACGGCGTGGCCGACTACCGGCCCTTCCTGGCCGGGCGCACCGTCGACACCGCCATCGTCGACCCGCTCTGGAACGGCGTGTACCAGTCGCTGCGCATCGCGACGCTGGCCGATGCCTTCGAGACCCACGTCGCGCCGCACAACCCGGTCGGCGAGCTCGGCAACCTGATGAGCGCGCACTTCTGCGCCGCCGCGCCCAACGTGCGCATCATGGAGCTGCGCCCCGACGAGGCGCCCTGGACGCGCGACTTCGTGACGCACCTGCCCGTGGTGGAAGACGGCGAACTGCTGATCCCCGACCGCCCCGGCTGGGGCGCCGAAGTCAACGAAGCAGCGCTGCGCGCGCACCCGCCGCGCCGGCCCTGATCCACCCTGACCCACCCCTCGAGGAGCTGCGCGATGCGCGTCGTCTACTGGGCCCGTCTGGGCCTCGCGAAAGAAGCCTTGATCGCCGGGCTCGGCGCCGAGCCCGGCGTCGAGCTCACGGTCGTCGAAGGCCTGCCCGAGCTGCTGCGCGCGCTGCCCGGCGCCGACGGGCTGGTGCTGTACGACGCGCCTGCATCGCAGGCGCGCCAGGTCGTCGAGCAGCTCGACCAACCCGACGCCAGCGTGCGCTGGATGCATTTCGTGTCGGCCGGCCGCGAGGGCTTCGAGGCCGCCGGCCTGCCCGCGCGCACGTCGATCTCGGGCTCGGACGGTGCGGTCGCGCCGGCCGTCGCCGAGCATGCGATGGCCTTGCTGCTCGCGCTGAAGCGGCGCGTGCCGGACATGGTGCGCCAGACCGCCGAGGGCCGCTGGGACCGTGGCTTCACCAATCGCGCGGCCTCGCTCGAAGGCGAGACCGTCGCGATCGTCGGCTTCGGCCACATCGGGCGCCAGCTGGCTAGGCGGCTGCGCCCGTTCGGCGCGCACGTCGTCGTCGTCAACCGGACCACGCAATTCGACGATCCGGCGCTCGCGCAGTCGTGCGACGAACTGCTGCCGCTGAGCGAATTGAAGCGCGTTCTCGCCCGCGCCGACGCGGTCGTGCTGACGCTGGCGCAGAGCGCCGAGACGCGCCACCTGATCGGGCGCGACGCCTTGGCCGCCTGCAAGCGCGGCGCGATCCTGGTGAACGTGGCGCGCGGCGGCATCATCGACCAGGCGGCGCTGCGCGAGGCGCTGGAATCCGGGCAGCTGGGCGCGGCCGGGCTGGACGTCACCGACCCGGAACCGCTGCCCGACGCCGACCCGCTGTGGCGCGCGCCGAACCTGCTGGTGTCGCCGCACTTCGCGGGCGGTGGCAGCAAGGCGAGCGTGGCGCGGCTGGTGGCCAGCGCGGTGCAGAGCTGCCGCCGCTCGGCGGCGTAGTGCGTTACCGCCGCGCGGCGGCGCAGGGGTAAAGGCCGGCGCGACGCGCCGTCAGGCGTCTTCCGGCACGTAGCCGGCGCCCTTGGCCAGCGCCGCGTAGCGCTGGCGCTCCTGGATCAGCCACTGCGCCAAGTGGCCCGCATCGACCGGCCAGGCGTCCATGCCCATCAGCGCCATCTTGGCCCGGGCGTCCGGGTCCTTCCACAGCTCGAGCACCGCGGCGTGCATGCGGTCCACCGCCTCCTTGGGCAGGCGTGCCGGGCCGAGCAGGATGGTCGCGTTCTCGATCGTGACGTTGATGCCGCTTTCCTGGAAGGTCGGGATGTTCGCGACCAGGGTCGAGCGGCGCGAGCCCGAGGTCGCCAGCACGCGCAGCTTGCCGGCCTTGTGCATCTCCGACATAGCGCCGGTCCCGGTGATGAAGACCGGCACGCGGCCGGAGATCAGGTCCGAGAGCCCGGCGGTGGTGTCCTTGTACGGCACCATCGACGAAGTCAGCTTGGTCGCCAGCGCGGTCGCGATGCCGAGGAAGTGGGACGACGACCCGTTGCCCGGCGCGCAGCCGAAGGTCAGCCCGGTGGGCTGCTTGCGGGCCCACTCGATCAGCTCGGGCAGGGTCTTGATGTCCGATTGCACGCCGCAGGCGATCGCGACGTCGAAGAGCGCCACGCCGGAGATCGGCGTGAAGTCGGCGTCCGGGTTGTAGTCGAGTCGCTTGTAGATGTTGGGGTAGATCGTGAGCGGGCTGCTGGGCGAGAAGATGACGTTGCGCCCGTCCGGCGCGGCGCGGCGCAATTCCGCGAGCGCGAGGCGCCCGCCGGCGCCCAGCCGCGGGAACACGACGGTGTCGCGCCCGAGCGACTTGCGAAACTGCTCGGAGGTCAGGCGCGCCGCGCCATCGACCGTGGTGCCGGCGTTCACGAGCATCGAGATGTTGCCGCCGGCGTCATCGGCCCGGGCGGGCGCGAACGTCGACGCGAGAAGAGAGGCGCCAAGAGTCTGACAAAAATGACGTCGGGTCTTCAACATGGGGGCGCCTCCGGAACAACCGTCGCAACGCACAGCGGTGCGTGGAAATGGAATTATGTTCCGTCAAAGCGATTGTTGGCCTCGGGAAATCCCGCGTCGATTCGCTTCGCGAGGGCCCGAGATTCAAACCCTCTCGGTATAGCCGTGCCAGACCCCACGGAACGACGGCTGGCGCGAGTGGCGCCAACTGGCTTCGACTCGGCAGCAGTACGGTTCGGCAAAGTGCGTCGGCATCAGCAGTGCGCCGTGCTCGGCGCAGTCGGCCAACATCTCCAGGCGGGTCTGCAACGCGCGTGCCGGATCTTCGTCGAACACCGAAACCAGGTGCGGAAAGGGCAGCTGCAGCGGATGGTGGATGGTGTCGCCGGAGAACATGCCCTGGGCGGAACCCGAGCGCAGCCGGATCTTCACATGGCCGGCCGTGTGGCCGTAGGCCGCTTCCACGGTGAGCACGTCATCCACCGCATGGCCGTCATCCACCAGCACCATCTGGCCCGATTCGACCACCGGCAGGATGCTGTCGGCGAACACGTGCTGGTTGATCGGTTTGGCCACGTAGCCGGGCCGGCGGTCGTCCCAGCGCTCGAACTCGGCGCGCGTGAAGAGGTAGCGCGCGTTCGGAAACGTCGGCACCCAGCGGCCGTCGACAAGTTGCGTGTTCCAGCCCACATGGTCGGCGTGCAGATGCGTGCACATCACGAAGTCGATGTCTTCGGGGCGCGCGCCGGCGGCGGCCAGGCGTTCGATCCAGGGCTCGTTGCGCTGGTCGAAGCGCGGGATGCTCGGACGCGGCTTGTGGTTGCCGATGCAGGCGTCGATCAGGATCGAGTGGTGCGGCGTGCGCACCAGCCAGCTGTGGATGCTGGTGCGCACCTTGTTGGTCGCCGGGTCGAAGAAGCCCGGCACCAGCCAGTCGCGCTCGGACTCCCATTGGCCCGGCTCGAAATTCGTGAACATCTCCTGCGGCGCGAAGCCGGGGCCCTGATAGTCCTCGATGCGGGTGACGACCGTGTCGCCGAGCTGAATGCGCATGATCGCTTCTTTCTCAGTCATTCGAATCCAGCGGGCGACCGGCCTGGGCCTCGGCCTCGGCCAGCGCGTTGGGCATGACGTGCCCGCAAGCCTTGCAGGTGCGGTAGGCCTCGTTGTAGAAGAAGTTGCGATAGGCCTGTGCCACCGGATCCTTGCCGTAGTCGGCGACGCCGAAGCGCTCCTCGTGCAGCGGGTGATCGCATTCCGGGCAATACCACTGGAACACGTCTTCTTCGCCCGGGCGGCGGGCCCGCTCGAGGATCAACGCGTAGGCGTCGGGCGCAAAGCGCGGCGAATGCGGGATGCCTGCCGGCGTGTGGATGGCCGAGCCCTCGGGAATCACGGCCACCTCCTCCCGGCCTTCGGGCGTGCGGTAGTGCAGCCGCATCTCGCCCTTGATCTGGTACATCACTTCGTCGCTGGGGTTGATGTGGAACTCGCTGCGGTAGGCACGCCCGCGCGCCACGAAGACCAGCGACTCGGGCTGCTGCCAGAGCACGCTGACGAAGGCGCCGCTGTCGCCCAGTCCCCGCACGCGCTCCTGCAGGCTCACGATGGGCATCTTGTACATGGTGCTGGCTCCTGTTGTTCGCGTCAGCCGAGATAGGCGACGCAATCGATTTCCACCAGCACGCCCTTGCGGTGCGGGGTGCCGCCGACGCAGGTGCGCGTGACCTTCTCGCCGTCCATGAAATCGCGGAACACCTCGTTGAACGCGGGGAAGTCGGCGACGTCGCGCAGGCAAACGCGCATGTTGACCGCCTGCGCGATGGTGGCTCCGCCGGCATCGAGCACGGCCCTGAGGTTGTCGAGCGTCTGCCGTGTCTGCTCGGCGATGCCCCCGGGCACGACTTCGCGCGTGGCGGGGTCGAGCGGGCCCTGGCCCGACACATAGAGCATGTCACCGGCGCGGATGGCCTGGGCCAGCGGCGATGGCTTGCTCTTGTCGGTGAATCCGGTCACCGGGGCCTGGTTGCTGTGAACAAGTATCTTGGGCATGGGAATACTCCTCGGGACAAAGGGGGGTCAGTGAGCCGCGGCCGGCTTGAAAGTTTCGAACTCGGCGTTCTGCAGCGCGCCGTCGAGGCGCCGCACGCGGCGGATGTACTCGTTCTGCACGACGTCGCGCGTGGCCGCGTCGATCTTGATCGGACCGCGCGGGCTGTCGAGCTGCGCGCCCTTCATCGCCTCCATCAGCGCCTCGCCGTCGAGTTTTCCGCCCGTCTTCGCGAGTGCGGCGTAGATCGCGGCCATGCCGTCGTAGCCGGAGACCCCCATGATCGTCGGCTGCTCGTCGCGGCCCGAAATCTGGACGAAGTCGCGCACGAAGCGGGCGTTGAGGTCGGACTTGTGCGTGGCCGAGTACGGATAGACCGTCACCGTGTCGAGTGCCGCATCACCCATCACCTTGAGGCCTTCCTCGGACGTGATGTCGCCGGTGCCGATCAGCTTGATGCCGGCCTCCGCCAGGCCGCGCTGACGGTATTCCTTGATGAGCGCCGGCGACACGTCCCCACCGTTGACGTAGGCGAACAGCACGTCGGGCTTGGCGTCCTTGACGCGCTGCAGGTAAGGCGCGAACTCCACCGCGTCCATCGGCACCCGAACGCTTCCAACCACACTGCCGCCGGCCGACTTGTAGGCCGCGAGGAACGCGGCCTCGACGTCGTGCCCCGGTGCGTAGTCGGCCACCAGCACGTAGGCCTTCTTGTAGCCTTGACGCACGGCCCAGTCGGCTATCGGCGGCACCACGTCGGGAAAAGAGAACGACACGCGCGTCATGTAGGGGGAGCGCGCGGTCAGCCCGCCCGCCGCGGCGTTCATCACGATCATCGGCACCTTGGCCTCGGCCGCGACCGGCGCCACCGCGGCGGCATTCGGCGTGAAGCCGAAACCGGCCAGGAACCGCACCTTGTCGCGCAGCACCAGCTCCTGCGCGAGGCGTCTCGCGAGTTCGGGATTGGCGCCGCCGGTGTCTTTGTAAATCACCTCGATCTTCTTGCCCGCGACAGTCTCTCCGAACTGCTTCTGATAGGTGCGGATGCCCGTCTGCATCTGGCGGCCGAACTCGGCAAAAGGCCCCGACAACTCGCCGACGAAGCCGATCTTGACGACCTCCTGCGCGAAGGCGACGGGCGCCGCGGCGAGCGCCGCGGCAGCGAACAGGCCACCCAACAATTGGCGGGGGAATCGAGGCATGGGAATGAACTCCTGGAAGTGAAAAGGGGCCATGGAAGAAAGAATGGCCGACAGCCGTCGGGCCACGCAAGGATCAGGCCGCCGCGATGAACACTTCGAGCCGCGCGTTGCCCGCGCGCGGCCTTGATTTTTCTTGACGATGGCATGAGTTCCCTTCCGGGGTGGGCGACCGGGCGCGTCAATGCTTTCCGAGCGCGACCGCGGTCTTTCCGGCAATTCCCCACTGGCTGCGCGGTACTTCGTCGATGAGCACGCGGATGTTCTCGTAGGGCGCATCCACGCTGTGGTGGATGGCCTCGGTCACCGCGGCGATCAGCGCGGCCTTCTGTTCGTCGGTGCGGCCTTCCATGATGGAAACGCGGGCGATGGGCATGGTGAATTCCTCGGTGATGGGTGAATGCGGGTTCAGTCGATCGCGGCGGCTTCGGTGCCGACGCCCAGGTAGCGGTCGAGCGTGGCGTCGTCGCCTTCGAGATCGGCGCTGGCCGCTTCGTGGACGGGCCGGCCTTGCTCCAGGATCAGTGCGCGCGAACTCATCGACAGCGCCACCGCCGGGTGCTGCTCCACCACGACGGCCGTGAGCCCGGTGGCGCGCACCATCGTGCGGATGGCGGCGGCGAGTTCCTCGACGATGATCGGCGCCAGGCCTTCCATGGGTTCGTCCAGCAACAGCAGCCTCGGGTTGGTCATGAGCGCGCGGCCGATCGCGAGCATCTGCTGTTCTCCGCCCGAGAGCTGATTGCCGAGGTTCTGCCCACGCTCGCCCAGCCGCGGGAACAGTTCGATCACGCTCGCGAGGTTCCATGGGCCCGGCCTTTGCACCACCGTCAGGTTCTGCAGCACGGTGAGCGAGGCGAACACCTCGCGCTCCTGCGGCACCCAGCCCAGTCCCGCGCGGGCGCGTTGCACCGGCGAGCGGCCGTTGAGGCGCCGGCCCGCGAACCGGATCTCGCCGCCGTGCACCGTGGTCAGGCCCATCAGTGTCTCGATCAGCGTGGTCTTGCCGGCACCGTTGCGCCCGAGCACGGCAAGGCTCTCGCCTTCGGGCAGGCGCAGCGAAATCCCGTGCAGCGCCAGCGCCTCGCCGTGACCCGCGACAAGGTCGTCGATTTCAAGCAGCACGACGCCTCCCAAGGTAGACGTCTCGCACGCGAGCGTCGGCGGCGATCTCGCTCGGCGTGCCTTCGGTCAGCACCGCACCGCTCACCAGGATCGAGATGCGCTGCGCGAAACGGAATACCAGCCGCATGTCATGCTCTATCAGGACGATCGCGAGCTCGGACGGCAGCCGGTCGATCACGTCGAACAGCCGCCGGCTCGCATCCGCCGAGACGCCGGCCGCGGGTTCGTCGAGCAGCAGCACCTTGGGCCGGCCGGCCAGCGCCAGTGCCACCTCGAGCAGACGCTGTTCGCCATAGGGCAGCAGCGCCGTGCGCTCATGCAGGCTGTTGCCAAGGCCCACGCTCTCGAGCAGCGCCGCGGCCTCCTCGCCGATCTCGGGGCCGAGCCGTGCGAACCGCCACAGCCGCAGCGCATGGCCGTCGCGCTGCGCGATTGCGAGCGAGATCGACTGAAGCGGAGTGAAGTCGAGGAACAGCGAGTTGATCTGGAAGGTGCGCGCGAGCCCCGCGCGCACGCGCCGGTTCGGCTCCAGCGGCAGCAGATCGATGCCGCCCAGCGCGACGCGCCCGGCGTCGGGACGCAGGTGGCCCGTGAGCAGGTTGATCAGCGTGGTCTTGCCAGCGCCATTGGGGCCGATCAGCGCGTGGCGCGCACCGGGCGGGAGATGCAGGTCGACCGATTGGGTGGCCGCCAGTGCACCAAAACGCTTGCACAGACCCTGGACTTCAAGCATCGCGGCCTCTCCCGCCGCGGCGCCGCCATGCAGCGCGCAGCCGGGCCATCGTGCCCAACAGGCCGTCCGGCATGAACAACATCACCAGCACCAGCACGAGGCCGAGCC
>DASYCA010000421.1:0-2672 GCA_036500445.1 Burkholderiaceae bacterium
GGCCGCCTACAACTGGGGCGAGGGCAACGTGCAGCGCGCCGTCGCGCGCAACCAGAAGCTCGGCCTGCCGACCGACTACGCGAGCCTGAAGATGCCGAACGAGACGGCGTACTACGTGCCCAAGCTGCAGGCGGTCAAGAACATCGTGATGCGACCGGCCGACTTCGGCTTGACGCTGCCGCCGCTGCGCAACCACCCGTACTTCCTGAGCGTGCCGATCGAGCGCGACATGGACGTCGCGGTCGCGGTCAAGCTCGCCAACGTGCCGCTCGAGGAATTCCAGACCCTGAACCCGCAGATGAACAAGCCGGTGATCCTCGCCGCCGGCACGCCGCAGGTGCTGCTGCCCTACGACAACGCCGACCAGTTCATCCGCGAGCTGCCGCGCCACCGCGGGCCGCTGGCGAGCTGGACGGCCTGGACGGTGCCGCACACGATGCGCCCGGCCGAGGCGGCCAAGCGCGTCGGCATGAGCGAGGCGCAGCTGCGCGAGGTCAACCGGATCCCGCCGCGCATGCTCGTGAAGACCGGCTCGACCTTGCTGGTGCCGCGCGGCGCGCAGCGCGAGGCCGACGTGCCGGTCGAGGTCGCCGACAACGCGACGATGGCGCTCGCCCCCGACGCGCCGCCGCTGCGCAAGATCGCGCTGAAGGCCGGCCGGCACGGCGACAGCGTCGCCAGCGTCGCGAAGCGCTACCGCGTCAACGCGGCCCAGGTCGCGCAATGGAACGGCGTGGCCAAGGGCGGGAGCTTCCGGCCCGGCCAGCCGATCGTCGTGTTCGTCGCCGCGAGAATCGGCCGGCATGGCCCGCACGGCGCGCCGGACCGGCAGCTCGCCGGGTCGGCCAAGCACGCGCGCACGCAGCGGGCATCGATCCACACCGTGAGCGCCGCGCCGCGCAAGGGCAGCGCCAAGCACGGCCACCTGCACGTCGCGCGCGACTGATCAGCGCCGGTCGGACAGCGCGTGGGCGATCGTGCCCAGGTCCACGTACTCGAGCTCGCTGCCGATCGGCACGCCGCGCGCCAGCCGGGTCACGCGCAGCCCGCGCGCACGCAAGGCCTCGGTCAGCACATGGGCGGTCGCCTCGCCCTCGGCGGTGAAGTTGGTCGCGATGATCAGCTCTTCGGTGTGGCCGTCGGTCGCGCGCTCCAGCAACTGCTGCACGCCGATGTCGCTCGCGCCGACGCCGTCGAGCGGGCTGACGCGGCCCATCAGCACGAAGTACAGGCCGCGGTAGCTGCCGGTGCGCTCGAGCGCCGCCTGATCGGCGGGCGATTCGACGACCAGGAGCTGGCGTGCATCGCGCGTGCCGTCCAGGCAGATCGCGCAGACCGGCGCCTCGGTGAAGGTGTGGCAGCGCTCGCAGTGGCGGATGTTCGCGAGCGCCGACTGCAGGCTCAGCGCGATCCGCTCGGCCCCCGGGCGGTCGTGCTGCAGCAGGTGAAACGCCATGCGCTGCGCCGACTTGACGCCGACGCCGGGCAGGCGCCGCAGCGCCTCGACGAGGGCGTCCAGCGAGGGTTCGGTCACGCGCGCGCCGCCCGCCGCCGGGCCGCCCCAAGGCGGGCGAGCCCCCTCGGGGGGTGGAGAAGCGGCGCAGCCGCAAGCCTGGGGGTCGTCATTTCTAGAAGGGGAATTTCATTCCCGGGGGCATCGGCATCCCGGCGGTCAGCTTGCCCATCTTCTCCTGGCTCACCTCCTCGGCGCGCCGCACGCCGTCGTTGAACGCGGCGGCCACGAGGTCCTCGAGCATGTCCTTGTCGTCGGCGAGCAGGCTCGGGTCGATCGCGATGCGCCGCACGTCGTGCTTGCAGGTCATCGTGACCTTCACGAGGCCGGCGCCGGACTGGCCCTCGACCTCGATGTTGGCGAGTTCGTCCTGCGCCTTCTTCAGGTTGTCCTGCATCGCCTGGGCCTGCTTCATCAGGCCGGCCAATTGGCCTTTCATCATCGCAATTTCTCCTTCAATGCGCGTTTGGGGTGTCAGTGGGGTTTGATCGAACCCGGCACGATGCGTGCGGTCTTGTACTGCGCCATCAGCGCCTGGACCAGCGGGTCGTCGTGGATGATCTGCTCGGCTTGCGCCTGGCGGCGCGCGCGCTCGGCCGCGTCGCGGCGCGCGGGCGAGTCCTCGGCCACGCCGGGCTGCAGCTCGAGCGCGACCGCGCGGCCGAGCAGCGCGGCCAGCGCGGCCTGCAATTTCTCGCAGGGCGCCGACGCGCGCAACGTTTCGCGCTCGACGCGCAACGTGCAGGCGATCGGCGTGGCGTGCTCGTCGAGCGCGAGGCACTGGGCCTGCATCGCGAGTTCGCGCGCGAACGCGCTGATGCTGGCGGCCTCGTTCATCGCGCGCACCAGCTCGGCCCAGCGGGCGCCGAGCGGCGTCGGCACGAAGCTCGCGGCCGGATCGGGCGCGCGCGCCACCGCCGGTGCTGCCACCGACGCGATCGGCCGCGGGGCGGCGGCCGGCGTCTGTTCGACGATTTCGTCCTCGAACGGCGCGTCCATCCAGGGCGGCGGCTCGCTCTCGGCGACGCGGTGCGGCACCGCCGGTGCCGGCGGTGCGACCACCGCCGCCGAGGCGCGCGCCGCGACGGCCACCGCGGCCGGCACGGCCGGACGCACTGCGACGGCGGCGGCGGCCGCCGCCACGGCCGGGCGCGGCAGC
>DASYCA010000422.1:0-10317 GCA_036500445.1 Burkholderiaceae bacterium
CGATGAAGCGGCCGTCGGAGGTGCCGCCGGTGGTCGAGAGCTCGGTCGTGACGCCGGTGTTCGCGCGGATCGCGGCGCCCAGCGCCTCGCTGAGCGCGCCGATCGGGGTCAGGAAGGGCTCGCCGCCGAGCGTCCACGCGAGTTCGTATTTGAGCTCGTGCCGGTCGAGCAGCGCGTGCACGCGGGCCTTCAGCGACTCGGGCGTCGATTCGGTCGAGAACCTGAAATTGAAATCGATCACAGCAAAGCCGGGGATCACGTTGCCGGCGCCGGTGCCCGCGTGAATGTTGGAGACCTGCCAGCTGGTCGGCGGGAAGTAGTCGTTGCCGCGGTCCCAGGTCGTCGCGACGAGCTCGGCGAGCGCCGGTGCGACCGCGTGGATCGGGTTCTTCGCCAGGTGCGGGTACGCGATGTGGCCCTGCACGCCGATCACGCGCAGCTTGCCCGAGAGCGTGCCGCGGCGGCCGTTCTTGATCATGTCGCCGAGCGTTCGGACGGAGGTCGGCTCGCCGACGATGCAGTAGTCGAGCCGGACGCCGTTGGCGCTGAGCCATTCGCAGACCTTCACGGTGCCGTCGAGCGCGGGGCCTTCTTCGTCGCTGGTGATCAGGAACGCGACCGAGCCGGCGTGGTCGGGGGCGGCGGCGACGAACTCCTCGACCGCGACGACCATCGCGGCGATCGAGGTCTTCATGTCGGCCGCACCGCGGCCATACAGGTGGCCGCCGCGGTGCGTCGGCACGAACGGGTCGCTGGCCCATTGCGCGAGCGGGCCGGTCGGCACGACGTCGGTGTGGCCGGCGAACGCGAGCAGCTTGCCGTCGCTGCCCTGGCGGCCGCGGCGCAGCGCCCACAGGTTGGTCACGCGCGCGCCGTCGGGGCCGTGCGCCAGCGTGTTGCATTCGAAGCCGAGGGCTCCGAGGCGCTCGATCAGCAGCGCCTGGCAGCCGCCATCGTCCGGCGTGACGGAACGGCGCGAGATCAGTTGTTCGGTGAGCGAAAGCGTCTTCGACATGGGGCTGGAAAGCTCTTCGAGGTTCTCGTCAGAACCGGCGCAGGCTCGCCGACGCGGTCGTCGCCGGGTCGGGCCGCACGTCGACCGTGATCTCGGTGAAGACCGGCGTGTCCTCGGCCTCGTCGCGTTTCACGGCGGCGCGCACCGGCTGCGAGGGCTCGTTCTGCAGCCGCCACATCAGGTTGGTCGGCGAGTCGGCGTAGGCCAAGCCCTCGTCCTTCGTGATCACACCGGTGTTGATCAGGCGGGCGATGTCCTGCTCGAAGGTCTGCGAGCCTTCGGACAGGGACTTCTCCATCGCCTCCTTGACGGCGTTGAAATCGCCCTTCTCGATCAGTTCGGAGACGAGCTTGGAGTTGAACATCACCTCGACGGCCGGCACGCGGCCGCCCGCGGTCGCGCGCACCAGGCGCTGCGAGACGATCGCCTTCAGGCCGGCGGCCAGGTCGGCCAGCAGTGCGGGCCGCGCCTCGGGGGCGTAGAACGACAAGATGCGGCCAAGCGCGTGGTAGCTGTTGTTCGCGTGCAGCGTCGAGAGCACGAGGTGGCCCGACAGCGCGTACGAGATCGCCGCGGTCATCGTCTCGCGGTCGCGGATCTCGCCGATCAGGATGCAGTCCGGGGCCTGGCGCAGCGCGTTCTTCAGGCCGATCTGCAGCGACTGCGTGTCGCGCCCGACCTCGCGCTGGTTGATCACCGACTTCTTGTTGTGGAACAGGAACTCGATCGGGTCCTCGATCGTCAGGATGTGGCCGGCGAGCTGCTGGTTGCGCTGCTCCAGCATCGCCGCGAGCGTCGTGCTCTTGCCGGCGCCCGTCGCGCCCACCATCAGGATCAGGCCGCGTTTTTCGAGCACCATCGTGTTCAAGGTCGACGGCACGTTGAGGCTCTCGAGCGTCGGGATCACGAACGGGATGCAGCGGAACACCGCGGCGATCGTGCCGCGCTGCTTGAACGCGCTCAGGCGGAAGCTGCCGACGCCGGGCAGGCCGACGCCCATGTTGAGCTCGCCGGTCTCGTCGAGCTCCTCGAGCTGGCTCGGCGTCAGCAGCTCGGCGAGCAGTTGGCGCGGCTGGGTGTGCGTCAGCGGCTGGTCGCTCAGCTGCAGCAACTGGCCATTGATCTTGATCAGGATCGGCGAGCTCGCCGAGAGGTAGACGTCGGAGGCGCCCTTCTCGGACATCAGCCGCAGCACGCGTTCCATGTTTCCGCCACTCATCGGGATCCTCTCAAAGCAGTCAGGTGTGCATCATTCCACGCCGCGGGCCGAAACCTGGCCCGGTGCCCGCGTTGCCGCGGCCCGCAACGTGATCAGCTGCGCAGCAAGTCATTGATGCTGGTCTTCGAGCGCGTCTGCGCGTCCACGCGCTTGACGATCACCGCGCAGTACAGGCTGTACTTGCCGTCGGCGCTGGGCAGGTTGCCGCTGACGACGACCGAGCCGGCCGGGACGCGGCCATAGCTCACTTCGCCGGTCGCGCGGTCGTAGATCTTGGTGCTCTGGCCGATGTAGACGCCCATCGCGAGGACCGAGTTCTCTTCGACGATGACGCCCTCGACGACCTCGGAGCGCGCGCCGATGAAGCAGTTGTCCTCGATGATCGTCGGGTTGGCCTGCAGCGGCTCGAGCACGCCGCCGATGCCGACGCCGCCCGACAGGTGCACGTTCTTGCCGATCTGCGCGCAGGAGCCGACCGTGGCCCAGGCGTCGACCATCGTGCCCTCGTCGACATAGGCGCCGATGTTGACGAAGGACGGCATCATCACGACGTTCTTCGCCAGGAACGAGCCGTGGCGCGCCACCGCGGGCGGCACGACGCGCACGCCGGTCGCGCGCATGTCGGCCTCGCTGATGTTGCCGAACTTGGTCGGCACCTTGTCGTAGAAGCCCAGATCGCCGGCGTGCATCAGCTTGTTGTCGGTCAGCCGGAAGCTCAGCAGCACGGCCTTCTTGACCCACTGGTTCACCGTCCACTGGCCGACGCCCTGGCGCTCGGCGACGCGCAGCCGCCCGGCGTCCAGTTCGCCGATCACGGCCTCGACGGCCTCGAAGATCTTCGGGCTGTTCGCGGCGTTGATCGACGCGCGGCTTTCCCACGCCATTTCGATGAGGCTTTGCAGTTCGCTGTTCTGGGTGGTCATGTTTCGTTCTTCAGGGTTCGGGTGTAGGAGACGATCCGGTGCGCGGCTTCCAGGCACTCGGCGGCCGGGGCCACCAGCGCCATGCGGATGCGGCCGGCGCCAGGGTTCACGCCCCCCGCCTCGCGAGCGAGCAGGCTGCCGGGCAGCAACGCGACATTGTATTGAGCGAGCAGCCCCAGCGCGAATGCGATGTCGTCGCCCTTCGCGAATGCGATGTTGCCGCCGCCGTACCGCGAGATGTCGGCCCAGAGGTAGAAGCCGGCGTCCGGCAGCGCCACGTCCATCACCTCGGCGAGCACCGGCGTGACCTCGCGGAACTTGGTCCGGTACTGCTCGCGGTTGGAGGCGACGTGTGCCTCGTCGTTCCAGGCCGCGAGGCTGGCCTGCTGCACGACCGGGTTCATCGCGCTGCCGTGGTAGGTGCGGTAGAGCAGGAAGGCCTTGATCAGCGCGGCGTCGCCGGCGACGAAGCCCGAGCGCATGCCCGGCACGTTCGAGCGCTTGGACAGGCTGGTGAACGCGATCAGTCTTTGGTAGTCGCTGCGGCCCAGCGCCGTCGCTGCCTCGAGCGAGCCGAGCGGCGGTTCCTCGCGAAAATAGATCTCGGAGTAGCACTCGTCGGAGGCGATCACGAAGCCGAAGCGGTCGCTGAGCTCGAACAAGCGCTGCCACTCGGCCAGCGGCATCACCGCGCCGGTCGGGTTGCCCGGCGAGCAGACGTAGAGCAGCTGGGTGCGCGCCCAGACTTCGTCCGGGACGCTGCTCCAGTCGGCCGCGAAATTCCGTGCCGGGTCGCTGTTGACGAACGCGACCTCGGCGCCCGCCAGCAGCGCCGCGCCTTCGTAGATCTGATAGAACGGGTTCGGGCAGACGACCGTCGCGCCCGCGCGGGTCGGGTCGATGACGGTCTGGGCGATCGCGAACAGCGCCTCGCGCGAGCCGCCGACCGGCAGGATCTGCATGGCCGGATCGACCTTGACGCGGTAGCGGCGCGCGAGCCAGCCCGCCATCGCCTCGCGCAGCGCGGGTTCGCCGGCGGTCGCGGGGTAGCTGGCGAGGCCTTTCAGGTTGTCGCGCAGCACCTGCTTGATCAGCTCCGGCGTCGCGTGCTTGGGCTCGCCGATGCCCAGGCCGATCGGTTTCAGCGCGGGGTTCGGCGTGACGCCCGCGGTCAATTCGCGCAGGCGCTCGAAGGGATAGGGGTGGAGCTTGGCGAGCAAGGGGTTCATGCACCGATTATCGGGCCGCCTCGCGAACGCCCGCGGCCGCGCCCCGGGGTGCAGCGGTTAGCATCCCGGCATTGCCCGGCACGCACCGCGGCTGGCCTGTTCGAAAGCCCGACTCATGTTGACCCGCGACGAAGTCCGCGCCGTTCCGTTGTTCGCCAGCCTGTCGGACGCCGACCTGGATCGGCTGGTTCGCAGTTCCGCCGACATCCGGCTGAATCCCGGCGAGTACGCGGTGCACGAGGGCGGCGAACGCGCGCTGTATGCCGTGCTCTCCGGCAAGATCGAGGTCGTCAAGCGCTTCGACGGCGTCGAGCGCACGCTGGGCTGGCGCGTTCCGGGCACGATCTTCGGCGAGGTGCCGCTGGCGTTCGCGACGCCGTTTCCGGGCGGCTACCGCGCGGCCGAGCCGACCCGGGTGATGCGCGTCGAGCCGCATCACTATTTCGCGATCGCATCGTCGGCGCCCGAGGTGGCCGAGCGCGTCGGCGCGCTGGCGCGCGAGCGCATCGGCGGCCTGCAGGGGATCGCGATGCAGCCGCCGAAGGCGCAGGTCATGGTCTATGGCGAGCGCTGGGACCCGGCCTGCGGCGACGTGCGGCGCTTCCTGTCGCGCAACCAGATCGTGCACGACTGGCTCTCGCCCGAGACGCCGGACTCGGCCCGCGGCTGGGGCGGCAGCCTGCCCGAGGCCGCCGAGTGCCCGGTCGTGCGGCTCGCCGACGGCGCGCTGCTGGGCCGCCCGACGATGCGCGACCTGGCGACGCGGCTGGGCCTGCAGACGCATCCGAAGGAGGCCGCCTACGACACCTTGATCATCGGCGGCGGCCCCGCCGGCCTGGCGGCCGCGGTGTACGGCGCCAGCGAGGGCCTGCGCGCGCTGGTGATCGAGCGCGAGGCCCCCGGCGGCCAGGCCGGCACCTCGTCGCGGATCGAGAACTACCTCGGCTTTCCGAACGGCGTCTCCGGCGACGAATTGGCCAGCCGGGCGCTGCAGCAGGCGCGCCGGCTCGGCGCGGAGATCCTCGTCACGCGCAGCGTGGTCAGCATGGACCCGCTGACGCGCGAGGTCGTGCTGGACGGCGGCGATCGCGTGCGGGCGCGCAGCGTCATCGTCGCGACCGGGGTGTCGTGGCGGCGCCTGGTGATCGACGGCTTCGACCGGCTGATCGGCAAGGGCATCTACTACGGCGCCGCGCGCAGCGAGGCCGCGTCGACGCACGGGCAGGACGTGTTCCTGATCGGCGCCGGCAACTCGGCCGGCCAGGCCGCGCTGCACTTCGCCAACCACGCCCGCCACGTGACGCTGCTGGTGCGCGGCGATTCGCTCGAGAAAAGCATGTCGCGCTACCTGGTCGAGCAGATCGCGGGCAAGCCCAACATCGCCGCGCGGCTGCACAGCGAGGTGGCGGCGGCGCACGGCAGCGCCCACCTCGAGGCGATCGAGATCGCCGACCGCCGCACGCAGGCCGTCACGCGCCACGAGTGCGGCGGCCTGTTCGTCTTCATCGGCGCCGATGCCGACACCGGCTGGCTGCCGCCCCAGGTCGCGCGCGACAAGAACGGCTACCTGCTGACCGGCGACGAGGTGATCAAGTCAGGCGGCTGGTCGCACACGCGCGACCCGCTCCTGCTCGAGACCAGCCTGCCGGGCGTGTTCGCCTGCGGGGACGTGCGGCTGAGCCCGATCAAGCGGGTCGCCGCCGCGGTCGGCGAGGGCAGCATGGCGATCGCCTTCGTGCACCAGTACCTGGCGCGCGACGGGGCGGCGCGTTAGCGGCGCCGGCGCCGCGGCTACAGCAGGCCGCTCATCGTCTCGAAGGTCGGCAGCTCGATCGCGGGCGCGGGCTTCCAGCCCTTCTTGCGGTACTCGGCGACGACGTTGGTGTAGATCCCGCCGCGCACGTACCACTTCGCGGTCAGGCGCACGAAGCGCGGGTTCGTCGCCTTCACGATGTCGTCGACGATGTCGTTCGTGACCTTCTCGTGGAACGCGCCTTCGTTGCGGTAGCTCCACATGTACATCTTGAGGCTCTTCAATTCGATGCAGAGCTTGTCGGCGACCATGTCGATCGTGAAGTGCGCGAAGTCGGGCTGGCCGGTCAGCGGGCAGTTGCAGGTGAACTCGGGGATCTGGAACTGGATCGCGTAATCGCGCTTCGCAGGGTTCTCGAACACTTGGAGCTGCTTGCTCGGTGCGCTCGGCGGCGTGGCGGGAACGGGGCGCGAGGTGGCGACGGGCGTGCGGGCGGACTTGGCCATGAAGGTCAGCTTTGCGGAGGTACGGGGAGGGCGCGATGGTATCATCCGCGCTGCGCGGAAGCCCATGAAGCATGGGTTTTCCTCAAACAAATCAAGCACTTAGGCGCTAGCCTGACGTCCCAGCCTGAGACCAGCCCATGCGCCTGAACTCGATCAAGCTCTCCGGCTTCAAGTCCTTCGCGGAACCGACCAACTTCCAGTTGCCCGGGCAGCTCGTCGGCGTCGTCGGGCCGAACGGCTGCGGCAAGTCCAACATCATGGACGCGGTGCGCTGGGTGCTCGGCGAAAGCAAGGCGAGCGAGCTGCGCGGCGAGTCGATGCAGGACGTGATCTTCAACGGCTCGGGCCTGCGCAAGCCGGCCAGCCGCGCCAGCGTCGAGCTCGTGTTCAGCAACGAGGACGGCCGCGCCGGCGGCCAGTGGAACCGCTTCACCGAGATCGCCGTGAAGCGCGTGCTGACGCGCGACGGCACCAGCAGCTACTACATCAACAGCCAGCCGGTGCGCCGCCGCGACGTGCAGGACGTGTTCCTCGGCACCGGCCTCGGTCCGCGCGCCTACGCGATCATCGGCCAGGGCACGATCAGCCGGATCATCGAGAGCAAGCCCGAGGAACTGCGGCTGTTCCTCGAAGAGGCGGCCGGCGTCTCGAAGTACAAGGAGCGCCGGCGCGAGACCGAGAACCGGCTGAAGGACACCCGCGAGAACCTGACCCGCGTCGAGGACATCCTGCGCGAGCTCAACGCGAACCTGGACAAGCTCGAGAAGCAGGCCGAGGTCGCCTCGCACTACCGCTCGCTGCAAAGCGCCGGCGAACTGAAGCTGCATCAGCTCTGGTTCCTGAAGCACCGCGACGCCGCGAGCGAAGAAGCGCGCGTGAAAAAGGCCTCGGCCGAGGCCGTCAACGCGCTCGAAGCCCGCACCGCCGAGCTGCGCCACGGCGAGGCCGAGCTCGAGACGATCCGCCAGGCGCACTACGCGGCGAGCGACGACCTGCACGCGCATCAAGGGCGGGTGGCCGAGGCGGCGCTCGAGGTCAGCCGGCTCGAGGAGCGCATCCGCTACGTCGTCGAAGGGCGGGCACGGGTCGAGCAGCGGCTGGTCGAACTCAAGGTTCAGAACGAGCAGTGGGCCCAGCGCCAGGCCGATGCGCAATCCGAGCTCGACGCCGTCGCCGAGCAGACCGCGGCGGCCGACGAGCAGGGCGAGATCCTGGCCGCGCAGGCCGAGGAGCACGCCGGCAACCTGCCGACCTTCGAGGACGCGGTCCGTGCGGCGCAGAACCTCAGCAACGAGCAACGCACCAAGGTCGCCGCGATGCAGCAGCAGATCCAGGTGCTGGCCGCCGAGAGCCGCAGCCTGGACGAACAACGCCGCCAGTTCGGCGCCCGCCACGACAAGCTCTCGAGCGAAAAAAACCAGCTCGCCGCCCCCGAGGCGAGCGCGCTGGCCGAGCTGAAGCAGCGCCTGGACGCGGCCGAGGAGGCCCAGCAGGTCGCCGACGCGCGGTTGCACGAGGTCGGCGACCAGGTGCCCGCGCTCGATGACGCGCGCCGGCTGCAGCAGGACGCGGTCAACACCGAAGGCGCGAAGCAGGCCGACCTGAGCGCGCGCCTGGACGCGCTGCGTGCGTTGCAGGAGAAGGTCCAGACCGAAGGAAAACTGAAACCCTGGCTCGCGAAGCACGGGCTGGACGGCATCAAGGGCCTGTGGACCAAGATCCACATCGAGGCCGGCTGGGAGCCGGCGCTGGAGGCCGCGCTGCGCGAGCGCATGGGCGCGCTCGAAGTCGGCCGCCTGGAGACCGTGCGCGCATTCGCCGGCGACGCGCCGCCGGCGCGGCTCGCGTTCTATTCGCCGCCGCAGGCCGCGATCGCGAACACGCACCAGACGCTGCCGCGCCTGTCCGAGCTGCTGCGCCTGAACGACGCCGGCATGAAGGCGCTGCTGAACGACTGGCTCGAAGGCGTCTACACCGCCGCCGACCTCGACGCCGCGCTGGCCGCGCGCGACAAGCTGACGCACGGCGAAGTCATCATGACGCGCGAGGGCCATTCGGTCAGCCCCTTCGCGGTCAGTTTCTATGCGCCCGATTCGGAGCAGGCCGGCATGCTGGCGCGGGCCCAGGAGATCGAGAACCTGGAGCGCCAGCTGCGCGCGCAGGTGCTGATCGCCGAGGAAGCGCGCAGCGGGCTGATCCGCGCCGAGGCCGCCTACACCGAGGCCTCGCAGCGCCTCGTCGTCGCACGCCGCGACGCGGCCGAGACGCAGACGCGCGCCCACCAGCAGCAGGTCGAGTGGCTCCGGCTGTCGCAGCAGGCCGAGGCGACGAGCACCCGGCGCGCGCAGCTCGACGAGGAGCTGCATGAGCTGGCGGCGAGCCTGGACGACCTGGCCGAGCGCGGCGCGACCGGCGAGGCGCGCTTCGAGGAGCTGGACATGCAACTCGGCGTCACGCAGGAGCGGCATGCGGAGCTCGACGAAGGCGTGATCAATGCCGAGCGCAGGCTCGCCGACGCGCGCCAGCTGATGAGCTCGCTCGAGCGCCAGGCCCAGGAGGCGCAGTTCGCGTCGCGCGCGCTGGTCGCGCGCCGCGGCGAGCTGCAGCGCGGCATCGAGACCGCGGTGCAACAACTCGCGACGCACGATCAATCGCATGCGCAGGCGACCGAAGAGCTCGCGCGGCTGACCGACGCGTCCGCGCAAGCGGGGTTGCAGACCGCGCTCGCGCTGCGCCTGGAGCGCGAGGGCGCGCTCGGCGCGAAACGCAGCGAATACGACGACCTCTCGCAGCGCCTGCGCCGCGCCGACGAGCAGCGGCTGCAGCACGAGCAAAGCCTGCAGCCGCTGCGCGACCGCATCACCAAGCTGCAGCTCGAGGAGCAGGCGGCGCAGCTCGGCGGCGCGCAGTACCTGGATCAGCTCGTCGCCGCCGCGGTCGACTTCGAAGCGCTCGCGGCCGGCATCGAACAGGACGGCGTCAAGCTGAGCGGGCTGCAAAGCGAGATCGACCGCATCACCCGTGAGATCAACGCGCTCGGCGCGGTGAACCTCGCCGCGCTCGACGAACTGACCGCGTCGCGCGAGCGAAAGACCTTCCTCGACGCGCAGAACGCCGACCTGATCGAGGCGATGACGACGCTGGAGGACGCGATCCACAAGATCGACCTCGAGACCCGCGATCTGCTCGCGAGCACCTTCGAGCAGGTCAACGGCCACTTCGGGCGGATGTTCCCCGAGCTGTTCGGCGGTGGCAACGCGAAGCTCGTGATGACCGGCGACGAGATCCTGGACGCCGGCGTGCAGGTGATGGCGCAGCCGCCGGGCAAGAAGAACAGCACGATCCACCTGCTCTCGGGCGGCGAGAAGGCGCTGACCGCGATCGCGCTGGTGTTCGCGATCTTCCAGCTGAACCCGGCGCCGTTCTGCCTGCTGGACGAGGTCGACGCGCCGCTGGACGACGCGAACACCGAGCGCTATGCGAAGCTCGTGAAGCAGATGTCCGAAGGGACCCAGTTCCTGTTCATCAGCCACAACAAGATCGCGATGGAAATGGCCGAACAGCTGATTGGCGTCACCATGCAGGAGCAAGGCGTCTCGCGCATCGTGGCCGTGGACATGGAGTCGGCCGTTTCGATGGCCGAGGCCGCATGAGCCGCGGCGCCGGAGGTTT
>DASYCA010000423.1:0-3092 GCA_036500445.1 Burkholderiaceae bacterium
GGTCTCCGATAGGTTCGGCTTGCATTGTTGGATACAGCGCCAGGCGATTTGATCAGGGATAACCCGCTTTTTCGGGCCAAACATTGGCCTGAAACTCCAGCCTCTGTATACATCGAGCCGAGAGCCAGCCGTGAGCGCGACCTTTCCCCTGAACGCCTGGTACGCCTGCGCCTACGACGTCGAGGTCGGCAAGCAACTGCTTGCGCGCACCGTCTGCAACCAGAAGCTGGTGATGTACCGCAGGCTCGATGGCCGCGTCGCGATCCTGGAGGACGCCTGCTGGCACCGCCTGTTGCCGCTCTCCAAGGGCCGGCTGAATGGCGACACGCTGACCTGCGGCTACCACGGCCTGGTCTACGACGCCGACGGCCGCTGCGTCGGCATGCCGTCGCAGGAGACGATCAACCCATCGGCCTGCGTGCGCAGCTACCCGGCGGCCGAGAAGCACCGCTTCGTCTGGGTCTGGCCGGGCGAGCCGGCGCGCGCCGACACCGCGCTGATCCCCGATCTGCACTGGAACGACGACCCGGCCTGGGCCGGCGACGGCAAGATGATCCGCGTCGCCTGCGACTACCGGCTCGTGCTCGACAACCTGATGGACCTGACGCACGAGACCTTCGTGCACGGCTCCAGCATCGGCCAGGCGGCGGTCGCCGAGGCGCCGTTCGTCGCGACCCATGGCGACCGCACGGCCACCGTCACGCGCTGGATGGAAGCCATCGCCGCGCCGCCGTTCTGGGCCGCGCAAATTCGCCATGCGACCGGCTATGAAGGCCCGGTCGACCGCTGGCAGATCATCCGCTTCGAGGCGCCGGCGACGATCAACATCGACGTCGGCGTCGCACCGGCCGGCAGCGGTGCGCCGCAGGGCGACCGCAGCCGCGGCGTCAACGGCTACGTGCTGAACACGGTCACGCCCGAGACCGACAAGACCTGCCTCTACTTCTGGGCCTTCGCGCGCAACTACGCGCTCGGCGAGCAGCGCCTCACGCACGAGCTGCGCGAGGGCGTCGCCAGCATCTTCCGCGAGGATGAGCTGATCCTCGAGGCGCAGCAGCAGGCGATCGACGACCACCCCGGCTACAGCTTCTACAACCTGAACATCGACGCCGGCTCGATGTGGATGCGCCGGCTGATCGACAAGATGATCGCGGCCGAGCACGGCGACCCCGCCGCGGCGCGCACGATCCCGCTGCGCTCGGTCGCGTGATGAGCGCGGCGACCCCGCTGGCCGACGAGGCCGCGCCCTCGCAGACCGCGCGGGCCCAGCTCGCGCTGCGCGAGCTGATCCTCGGCGGCGAGCTGAGCGCCGGCACGCGCATCGCCGAGCTCTGGCTGGTCGAGCGGCTCGGCGTCTCGCGCACCCCGGTCCGGCTCGCGCTGGTGCGGCTCGCCGAGGAAGGGCTGCTGGACGCGCTGCCCTCGGGCGGCTACGCGGCCAAGGATTTCTCCGAGAGCGACATCATCGATGCGATCGAGCTGCGCGGCACGCTCGAGGGCCTGGCCGCGCGGCTCGCCGCCGAGCGCGGCGCGAGCCCGGCGCTGATGGCCGAGGCGCGTGCGGTGCTCGCGCGCATCGACGTCGCGCTCGCGATGCCGGCGCTGACGCCGGCGACCTTCGCGGTCTACGAGCGCGAGAACGCGCGTTTTCACGTGCTGCTCGCCGAGATGGCCGGCAGCGCGCTGGTCGCGCGCCAACTCGAGAAGGCCAAGGCGCTGCCGTTCGCGTCGCCGAACGGCTTCGTGATGGCGCAGGCCGACGGGCCGGACGCGCGCGACCTGCTCGTCGTCGCGCAGGCCCAGCACGGCATGGTGCTCGAGGCGATCGCGCAGCGCGAGGGCGCACGCGCCGAGGCGCTGATGCGCGAGCACGCCCGCATCGCGCGGCGCAACCTGCAGCAGGTGCTGCAAGGCCAGCGCACGCTGCGCCTCGTGCCGGGCGCCAACCTGATCCGGCGCGGCGCGGCGCGCTGACATCTCGCGCTCACTTCTTTCGCGACGCTCCCGACGATGCGCAATCCCGACCAATGGCACCCGGCAACGGTGCGGGCCCACCGCGACCTGACGCCGACGGTACGCGAGTTCGAGCTCCGCCCCGAAGGCGGCGTGCGGCCGTGGACGGTCGGCAGCCACCTGAACCTGCGCGTGCCGATCCATGGCCGCGACGAGACGCGCTCGTACTCGCTCGTCGGTCTGCCGGGCCGGCCCGGCGCCGACGCGGTCTACCGCATCGCCGTCAAGCGCGCGGCGCCCAGCCGCGGCGGGTCGAGCCACCTGTGGTCGCTGGAGACCGGCGCCGAGCTGCTGGTCGGCGAGCCGAACAATCACTTCGAGCTGCCGCTGAACGCGCCCCAATACCTGCTGGTGGCCGGCGGCATCGGCATCACGCCGATCGTCGGCATGGCGCAGCTGCTGAGCGCGCGCGGCGCCGACGTGCGGTTGCTCTACGCGGCGCGCAGCGCGGCCGAGTTCGCGCTGCGTGACGAGCTCTGCACCGCACTCGGCGAGCGCCTGCGCACGTTCGCCGACGATGCCGACGAGCGCATCGCATTCGCCGAGGCGATCGCCGCGCTGCGGCCGGCCGCGCTGCTGCTGATGTGCGGCCCGCTGCCGATGCTGAACGCCGTCCGCGCGGCCTGGGCCGACAGCGGCCGGCCGGCGGCGAACCTGCGCTTCGAGACCTTCGGCAACAGCGGTGCGTCCGCCAACGAGGCCTTCTGGGTCCGCCTGCCGCGCCATGGCCTGGAGCTGCAGGTGCCGGCCGACCGCACGCTGCTCGAGGTGCTGAACGACGCCGGCGTCGACACGCTGTTCGACTGCCGCCGCGGCGAATGCGGGCTGTGCGCGGTCGACGTGGTCGAGGCGCACGGCCGCATCGACCACCGCGATGTCTTCTTCAGCGCCCCCGAGAAGCAGGCCGGCACCCGGCTGTGCGCCTGCGTCTCGCGCGTCAGCGGCGGCGGGCTGGTGCTGGATTCTGCTTATCGGCCCGATTGAGCAGGCCGGCTACATTTGCAGTCGGCCAGAATTCAAAATGCATACCGGAGATTCCATGACCACGAAACACCTTGTCCTGAAGACCGCGCTCGGCC
>DASYCA010000424.1:0-5933 GCA_036500445.1 Burkholderiaceae bacterium
GTCGTGGTCGACGACCACGTGCTCGTTCATCAGCACCGTGAGGCCGAGCCGGCGGAACTCGGCGACCCATTGATCCGCGCCGGCATAGTATTCGTGGTTGCCGGTGACGAGGAACGCGCCGTGCCGCGCCGCCAGCGCGCCCAGCGGCCGCGCATGGGCCGCGAGCTGCGGCACGGAGCCGTCGACGACGTCGCCGGTTACCGCGATCAGGTCCGGCTCGAGCGCGTTCACGGCCGCGACGATCTTCTCGACGTACTCGCGCTTGATCGTCGGGCCGATGTGGATGTCGCTGATCTGCACGATCGTGAAACCGTTCAGCGCCGCCGCCAATCCGGCGACCGGCACGTCGACGCGCTTCACCGCCGCGTTGCGCCGGGCGTTGTAGACCCCCAGCGCGGTCAGCAGCAGCGCCAGCACCGGCACGCCCAGCGCGCTCGACGCGGCGAAGCCCGGCGCCGCGATGCCCATGCCCGGGAGGCGGCCCACGAGGTCCAGCACCGCCAGCACGACATCGCGAAGCACCGTCAGGGTCAGCAGCGACGAGAAGAACCCCATCGCCGACAGGCCGACCCACGCGAGCCGGTCCGCCAACGGCTGCCGGCGGATGCCGCGCGCGGCCATTCCGAGCGGGATCAGCAGCACGGAGGCGACGAGCAGCAGCGCCGCGAACCACTTGAACGGCGCGCCGACCGGCGCGGCCGGGATCAGCCGCGCACCGATGTAGCCATGCAGCAAGACGCCGATGCAGAGGATGCGGATGAAGAACGCGTAACGGCGCATGGGGCTCCCGGGCTCAGACCGCCCGCGGGGCCGTCGACGCCCGATCGTGGGGCCGACGGCCGGCGTAAATGTGTCTCAAGGTTAACTGATCGTGGCCGAAGTCCATGCATCTCCATTGCGTGACGGCCGACGCTTTCGCGGCCCGCCTTTCGCCCACCCCTATGAAACTGAACAACCTGCGTGTCGGAGCCCGCCTCGGCGGCGGCTTTGCGGTCATTCTCGGCCTGCTCGTGCTGATGTTGCTGATCAGTGTCTGGCGCTTTTCCAGCAACGCCGCGGAGACGCGCTCGATGATGCAGGTGCCGCTGACCAAGGAGCGCCTGACCGAGGAGTGGTTTCGCAGCGTGGCGGTCGGCGTCACGCGCGGCAAGGCGATTGCCAAGAGTTCGGACCCGAGCCTGGAGGACCTTTTCTCCAGCGAGGTCAAAAACGCCACCGCGCGCGGCAACGAGATCACCCAGGCGCTGCAGGCGCTGCCGACCGGGGCGCAGGAACAGGCGCTGCTCGACACGGTCAACAGCACGCGCAAGGCCTACATCGATTCCCGCGATACGATGATGAAGGCCAAGCGCGCCGGCCATGCCGACGAGGCGAACCGGATCTACGACACCGACTTCACCAAGGCCGCGCCGCTTTACGTCGCCGCGATGCAGGCCTACCTGGACTACCAGCGCAAGGCGATCGACATCGCCGCGGCCGGGATCGATGCCGAGGCGAGCCGCAGCAAGGCGGTGCTGAGCATGATCGGGGGCCTGGCGCTGCTGCTGGGCGTCGGGTTCGCCTGGACGCTGACGCGTTCGATCACGCGGCCGGTGGCCGAGGCCTCGCGCCTGGCCGACGCCGTGGCGCGGGGCGATCTCTCGCAGGACATCGCCATCCAGGGCCGCGACGAGATCGCCGGCCTGATGCACTCGCTGGGCCGCATGAACGCCAGCCTGCGCGACATGGTGCGCCAGGTCCGCAACTCGACCGACAGCATCGGCACCGCCGGCTCTGAGATCGCGACCGGCAACCAGGACCTGAGCGCTCGCACCGAGCAGACGGCCGCCAACCTGCAGCAGGCCGCCTCGTCGATGGAGGAGCTCACCGGCACGGTGATGCAGTCGGCCGCTTCGGCGCGCCAGGCGAACCAGCTCGCCTCGTCGGCCGCCGAGGTCGCGGGCCGCGGCGGCAAGGTGGTGGCCGAAGTCGTCGCGACGATGCAGGACATCAACTCCTCCTCGCACAAGATCGCCGACATCATCGGCGTGATCGACGGCATCGCGTTCCAGACCAACATCCTCGCGCTGAACGCGGCCGTCGAAGCGGCCCGCGCCGGCGAGCAGGGCCGCGGCTTCGCGGTCGTCGCCTCCGAGGTGCGCAGCCTGGCGCAGCGCTCGGCCAGCGCGGCCAAGGAGATCAAGGGCCTGATCGACGCGAGCGTCTCGAAGGTCGAGAACGGCTCGCGGCTGGTCGCCGACGCGGGCAAGACGATGCAGGAGATCGTCGGATCGGTGCAGCGCGTCTCCGACATCATCGGCGAGATCACGACCGCGTCTTCCGAGCAGAGCGAGGGCATCGGCCAGATCAACGGCTCGGTCTCCGAGCTGGACAAGATGACGCAGCAGAACGCCGCGCTGGTCGAGGAGTCCGCCGCCGCGGCCGAGAGCCTGAAGGAGCAGACCCAGCGCCTGGCCGAGGTCGTCGGGACCTTCAAGATCGACGCCGCGCCGCGCGTCGCCGCCTGAGCGCGGCCGACCCCGCCCGGGCCGCGCGAGCGGCGGCGATGGACTGGTGCTATATATCCGGGTTGACCCTGATCGCGGCCGGCGATCCGGCCCCCTGCCCGCCTCCATCGATTTCCGCCGCATGCCTGGTTACCGCCGTATCGTCCCCCTGATCGTCGCCGCGCCGCTCTTCCTGCAGAACCTGGACACCTCGGTGATGGCCACCGCGCTGCCGACCATCGCCCAGGCGCTCGATGTCAGCGTGCTGCACCTGAACCTGGCGATCACGACCTACCTGCTCAGCCTCGCGGTCTTCCTGCCGGCCTGCGGCTGGCTCTCGGAGCGCTACGGGGCGCGGCGCATCTTCTGTCTCGCGGTCGCGTTCTTCTCGCTCGGCTCGGCGCTGTGCGGCATGGCGCAAACACTGCCGCAGCTGGTCGCGTTCCGCGTCCTGCAGGGCCTGGGCGGCGCGATGATGCTGCCGGTGGGCCGGCTGATCCTGCTGCGCAGCGTGCCGACCGAGCTGATGCTCTCGGCGATGGTCTGGTACACCGTGCCGCCCGCGTTCGGCCGCCTGGCCGGGCCGCTGTTCGGCGGCGCGATCGCGACCTTCACCTCGTGGCGCTGGATCTTCCTCGTCAACGTGCCGTTCGGGCTGCTGGCCATCGCCGGCGCGATGATCTTCATCGAGGACCTGCACGAGGGGCAGCGGCCCGCTCCGTTCGACGCCGTGGGCTTCGTGCTGCTCGCGCTCGGCCTGAGCCTGCTGCTCGGCAGCCTGGACATGGTGGGCAAGGCGCTGGTGCCGATCACGGTCGTCGGCGCGGCCGGCGGCGCCGGCGCGCTGCTCACGCTCGCTTACCACCTGCGCAGCCGCCGCAAGGCCGAGCCGTTGATCGACCTCGGCATCCTGCGCCACTCGACCTACCGCGCCTCGATCGTCGGCGCGATCCCGCTGCGCATCGGGATCGGCGCGATGCCCTTCCTGCTGCCGCTGCTGCTGCAGCTCGGCTTCGGCCTGTCGCCGCTGGCCTCCGGCACGCTGACCCTGGCCACCGCGCTCGGCTCGCTCGCCGCGCGGCCGCTGCTCGCAGGCGCCATCCGCGCGTTCGGCTTTCGCGCGCTGCTGGTCGGCGGCACCGCGCTGACCGGCGTGTACTGCGCCGGCTGCGCGCTGCTGCGGCCGCAGACGCCGCACGCGGCGGTCTTCGGCGCACTGCTGCTCGGCGGGCTGGTCCAGTCCTCGGTGATGGTGCTGCTGCAGACCTTGGGCTTCTCGCAGATCCCGAAGCCGCGCATGAGCCACGCGACGACGCTCAACAGCATGTCCCAGCAGCTCTGGCTCAGCGTCGGGGTGACACTCGGCGCCGGCCTGATCTCGCTCGCCGCGTGGTGGCGCGGCGGCAGCGCCGAGCACCTGACGGCGCAGGACTTCAGCCCCGCGTTCGTCGTGGTCGGCGCGATGATGATCGTCTCGGTGGCGTGGTTCACCACGCTCTCGAAGAGCGAAGGCGCCGAATTGCGCTGACCTGCGCGCGGCATGCGCGGCCGGTCCTGGCCCGGGGCATACCCCAGCTCTCGGGTCGGACTTGTAACAGGAAGGTGGCGCAACTCTCGGGTCTGTTGAATAGTCGGGCCTCCTGAACCAACGCGGAGAAGCACCCGATGGCCAACCGGCCGCGCATCGCGATGGTCTCGACCCACGGCTATGTGGCCGCCCACCCACCGCTCGGCGCGGCGGACACCGGCGGCCAGGTGGTCTACGTGCTGGAGCTGTCGAAGAAGCTCGGGCGGCTCGGCTTCGATGTCGACATCTGGACCCGACAATTCGAGGACCAGCCTGAACTGGATGTCGTCGACGACCGCGTGCGGGTCGTGCGCGTACCCTGCGGCGGGCCCGATTTCATCCCGAAGGAGCACCTCCATCGCGAGCTCGCGACCTGGCGCGCGAACGCGTTGGCCGTGATCCGGCGCGACGATCTGCGCTATCAGTTCATCGACTCCCACTACTGGGACGGCGGCATCGCGGGCCAGGCGCTCGCACAGGCGCTGGGCATCCCGCACGTGCATACGCCGCATTCGCTCGGCCTGTGGAAGCGGCGAGACATGGAAACGGCCGACCCGCAGCGCACGCAAGCGCTCGAGGCCGAATTCAACTTCGCCGAGCGGATCCGCTGCGAGACGGCGCTGTACCAAGCGTGCGAGCTGCTCGTCGCGACGACGCCCCCGCAGGTCGAGATGATCACCGCCGACTACGGCATCGAGGCGGCCAAGGTCCACATGATCCCGCCCGGCTACGACGACAACCGCTTCTACCCCGTCAGCGCGGCGTCGCGCCAGTACATTCGCCAGCGGCTGGGGTTCAGCGGCCCGACGGTGCTCGCGCTCGGCCGCCTGGCCACCAACAAGGGCTACGACCTGCTGATCGACGCCTTCACGCACGTGGCCCGGCGTCTGCCCGACGCGAAGCTGCACCTGGCGATCGGCGGCGAAAACATCAACGCGCAGGAGCAAGCGCTGCTGGACGAGCTCCAGCAGCGCGCCCGCGAGCTCGGGCTCGGCGAGGCGGTGCACTTCGGCGGCTTCATTGCGGACGAGGACCTCGCCGACCACTACCGCGCCGCCGACGTCTTCGTGCTGAGCAGCCGCTACGAGCCTTTCGGGATGACCGCGATCGAGGCGATGGCCTGCGGCACGCCGACCGTCGTGACGCTGCACGGCGGCCTGAACCCCGCGATCACCTTCGGTCGCCACGGCCTGTACGCCGACCCGCTCGATCGCGACGACCTGGGCATCATGATGTACAAGCCGCTCAGGCACCACCGCCTGTGGGGGCGCCTGTCGCGCATGGGCGCTCACAAGGCGCGCAGCCTGTTCACCTGGACCGGCATCGCGCAGCAACTGCTCGGCATCGTCGAAGGCCGGCCCGCGCTCGAGGGCCTGGTCGACTTCGAATGGGACGAACCATGGAATGACGGTGACTGACGCGGCCCCCAAGGCCCAGCCGATCCTGCTGTTCTGCAGCGACCTGGACGGCACGCTGCTCGGCAACCCGGAGGCGGCCCAGCGTTTCAAGGAAGCGTGGGAGGCGCTGCCGCGCCGCGGCCGGCCGCTGCTGGTCTACGCCTCCGGCCGCCTGGAGGACGACATCCGCCGCCTCGTCGACGCCGCCGAGCTGCCGGCGCCGGCCTGCCTGATCGCCGGCGTCGGCACGCAGGTGCACGACTTCCACCGCCGCAGCGAGCTGAAGGAGTTCACGCGGCGCCTGAACGAAGGCTGGGACCTGCGCAAGATCCACCGCGTGCTCAAGGCCTTCGAGAAAGTGCAGCCGCAACCGGCCGAGTTCCTGACGGCGTTCAAGTCGAGCTGGTACCTGAACCATGCGACGACGGAGCAGCTCGACGCGATCCGCGCGGCGCTGGCGCAGGCCGGGCTCGACGTGAACCT
>DASYCA010000425.1:0-7474 GCA_036500445.1 Burkholderiaceae bacterium
GATCAGGCGGTCGAGCAAACGGGCCTGCAGCGCGGCCTCCGGTTCGTCCGGCATCAGCGTGGCCGCGGCGGGCTCGGTGCGCGCCAGGTACTCGATGATCAGGCTCGACTCCGGGATCGTCTTGCCACGCGCGTCGTCGCGCAGCACCGGGAAGCGGGCCAGCGGCCAGACCGCCTCGAAGGCCGCGCGGTCGGCCGGGTCGCCGAGGTTCACGAGGCGCGGCTCGAACGCGACGCCGGACTCGTAGAGCGCGACCAGCGCCTTCCAGCAGAACGAGGAGAGCGGGTGGTAATACAGGGTCAAGGACATCGTGGACCTCAATACTTAAGTAAATTATTAAGTATTGTCGCGTGCCGATCCCATGTCAAGCGCTTTCGCGAAAACTACAGGTCGAAATTGGTCGGCATCATCACGACGTCGCGAATCGTCATGCCGCGCGGGCGCGTCAGCATGAAGCTCACCACCTCGGCCACTTCGCTGGCCTCCAGCAGGCTGCCGGCGTCGCGCGCCTCCTTCAGCTTTTCCGGCGGCCAGTCGGCGAGCAGCGCGCTGACGACCGGGCCGGGCGAGATCGAGCCGACGCGGATGCCGTGCTTGAAGACCTGGCGCCGCACCGTCTGGACGAAGCAGTGGATCGCCCACTTGGAGGACGCATAGACGGGCTCCCACGGGGTCGGGAAGTGCGCCGCGAGCGAGCTCGTGACGATGATGTCGCCGCTGCCGCGCGCGATCATGTGCGGCAGCACGTCGTGCACGTTCTTCATCACGACGTTGACGTTCAGGTTCAGCATCCGGTCGATCGCGCCGGTGTCGTTGTCGACCAGGTCGCCGCCGACGTACGAGCCGGCATTCGCATGCAGGACGTCGAGCCGGCCGGCCAGCGCCAGCGCGCGCGGCACCAGGCTTGCGCAGTCCGTTGCGTCGAGCAGGTCGATGCGCAGCGGGATCACCGCGTCGCCGTGCCGGCGGTGCAGCGCGTTCAGCGCGGCCTCGTCGCGGTCGACCATCACGACGCGTGCGCCCGCGGCCAGCATCGCCTCGCTGCTGGCCAGCCCGATGCCCGACGCCGCCCCGGTGACGACGGCCACCTTGCCGTCCAATGCTCCTGCCATGATGGTTCTCCTTGTGGGTGGCTGCAGCGCGAACGCTACTCCTATCCGGCGCCGAGGGCCGTGGCCACCGCGAGCCAGACCGGGATGCTGATCATCCCGAGCAGCGTCGACAAGGTCACCAGCCCGGCGGCATAGGCGCCGTCGCCGCCCATGCGCGCGGCCAGCACGTAGCAGGCCGAGGAGGTCGGCAGCGCCGCGAACAGCACGACGATCGCGCGCTGCGCCGGGGCGACGCCGAACGCAGCCGTCAGGCCGAGCGCGATCATCGGCAGCAGCGCGTGGCGGATCGTCATGAACGACGCGGCCAGCCCCGGCGAGGCCGCCAGGCCGCCGAGCCGCAGGCTCGCGCCGGCGCCCATCAACCCGAGCGGCAGCGCCGAGACGCCGATGCGCTGCAGCACGACCGACATCGGCTCCGGCAGGCGCAGCCCCGCGAGGTTCGCGAGCAGCCCGCCGAGCGTCGCGAGGATCAGCGGGTTGCGCAGCAGCTCGCGCCCGTACGACTGCCCGCCATGGCGCGCGAGCGGCCAGACCGCGCCGACGTTCGCGAGCGGCACGCACAGCGCAATGCTCAGCGCCATCCACGCCAGGCCGTTCGCGCCGACCAGGCGCTCGGCGAGCGCGAGCGCGATGTAGGAGTTGAAGCGAAACGCCGTCTGCGCGCCCGAGGCGTGCAGGCGCCGGTCGACGCCGGGCCAGCGCCCGAGCGCCAGCGCCAGCGCGATCCCGCAGACGGTGGTGCCGACGCTCGAGGCCGCCAGGCCCAGCGTCTGCGCGGGCTGCAGCGGGCTTTTCAGGATCGAGTTGAACAGCAGGACCGGGAACAGCAGGTAGTAGACGAGCCGCTCGACGCCGTCCCACACGCCGCGGTTCAGCGCGGTGTAGCGGCACAGCACGAAGCCGAGCGCGATCAGCAGGAAATCGGGGAGCAGCAGCAGGGCGGTCGACATCGCCCCGAGTGTGCCAGCGCCGACGCAGGCCCTAAACTCGCCTCGTCCTGCCAACATCTCATCCGGATGGAGAACCAACGCATGCAACGTCGCCAGCTGATCATCGCCTCTGCCACGTCCCTGCTTGCCGCGCCCGGCGGCGCGTGGGCCCAGTCGTACCCGAACAAGTCGGTCCGGCTGGTGGTGCCGTTCGCGGCCGGCGGCACGACCGACATCGTCGCGCGCGTGCTGGCCGAGAAGATCGGCGGCCCGCTGGGGCAGCAGATGGTGGTCGAGAACCGCGCCGGCGGGGGCGGCGTGCTCGGCGCGACCGACATCGCGCGTGCGACGCCGGACGGCTACCTGCTCGGCGTCGCGACGGTCTCCACCGTGGCCGCGAACCCGGCCATCAACCCGAAGACGCCGTACAACCCGGTGACCGACTTCACGCCGATCGTGAACGTCGCGGCGACGCCGAACGTGATCGCGGTGCACCCGAGCTTCCCGGCGCGCGACTTCAAGGGCTTCCTGGCCGAGCTGAAGGCGCACCCGGGCAAGTACAGCTTCGCGAGCTCGGGCACCGGCGGCATCGGCCACCTGCAGATGGAGCTGTTCAAGAGCCTGTCGGGCACCTTCGTGACGCACATCCCGTACCGCGGCGCCGGCCCGGCGCTGAACGACGTCGTCGCCGGTCAGGTGCCGATCATGTTCGACAACCTGCCGTCCGCGCTGCCCTTCATCCAGACCGGCCGCCTGGTCGCGATCGTGGTCGCCGCGCCGCAGCGCCTGGCGGTGCTGCCGAACATCCCGACCTTCAAGGACGTCGGCTTCGAGCCGGTCAACCGGATGGCGTTCTACGGCATCTACGGGCCCAAGGCGCTGCCCAAGGAGGTCGTCGACAAGGTCAGCGCGGCGGTGAAGGCGACGATCGCCGACCCGGCCGTGAAAAAGCGCATCGAAGACACCGGCTCGATCGTGATCGGCAACTCGCCGTCCGAGTTCGCGGCCCAGATCGCGGCCGAGTTCGAGGTCTACAAGAAGGTCGTGAAGGCGCAGAAGCTGACGCTGGAGTGAGCGCAGAGGAGGCCGCCGACGCGGCCAGCGTGCGGGCGATCGACGATTTCGTCGGCGCCCTGTGGATCGAGGACGGCCTGGCGTCGAACACGCTCGCGGCCTACCGGCGCGACCTGACGCTGTTCGCCGGCTGGCTCGCCGGCGCCCACCAGCGCGCGCTGAACACGACGAGCGAATCCGACCTGCTCGCGTACCGCGTCGCGCGCCACGCGGGCAGCAAGGCGACCAGCGACAACCGGCGCCTGACGGTGTTCAAGCGCTACTTTCGCTGGGCCCTGCGCGAGCGCGCGATCGAGACGGACCCGACGCTGCGCCTGGCCAGCGCGAAGCAGCCGATGCGGGTGCCCAAGACGCTCAGCGAGGCGCAGGTCGAGGCGCTGCTCGGCGCGCCCGACGTCGCGACGCCGCTCGGGCTGCGCGACCGCACGATGCTCGAGCTGATGTACGCGAGCGGCCTGCGCGTCAGCGAACTGGTGACGCTGAAAAGCGTGCACCTGAGCCTGAGCGACGGCGCGCTGCGCGTCACCGGCAAGGGCTCGAAGGAGCGCCTCGTGCCCTTCGGCGACGAGGCGCACGCCTGGATCACGCGCTACCTGGCCGAGGGGCGCGGCGCGATCCTTGGCCGCCAGACGAGCGACGCGCTGTTCGTCACCGCGCGCGGCGGCCCGATGACGCGCCAGATGTTCTGGAAGCTGATCAAGGCCCACGCGCTGCGCGGCGGCGTGCACGTGCCGCTGTCGCCGCACACGCTGCGCCACGCGTTCGCGACCCACCTGCTGAACCACGGCGCGGACCTGCGCGCGGTGCAGATGCTGCTCGGGCACGCCGACATCTCGACCACGACGATCTACACCCACATCGCGCGCGAGCGGCTGAAGCAGCTGCACGCCGCGCATCATCCGCGCGGCTGACAGGGCGACGCAGTGGCGCCGCCGTCGCGGCGGTGGCATGCTCGTGCTTGTCATGAGCATTGCCCTGGATCATTTGATCGTGCCGTCCCGAGACCGGCGCGCCGCGGCGGCACGGATCGCCTTCATCCTCGATGTGCCCTGGTCCGAAGCGGGCATCGGTCCGTTCTGCCCGGTCTACGTCAACGAGGAGCTCACGCTCGACATCGACCAGGTCGAGGGCGGCGTGTTGCCGGTCCTGCACTACTGCTTCCGCATGGACGATGCCGAGTTCGATGCGCTGGTCCGGCGCCTTCGCGAGCGGGGCATCGCCTACCGCAGCATGCCGCACGGGCCGGTCGACATGGCGATCAACGTTCACCAGGGTGGGCGCCTTGTCTATTGGAGCGAGCCCGACGGGCACGTCTGGGAGGCGTTGACGCTCAGCTACGCGCGCCGGCCCGGGGCTGCCGCCACGAACGCCTCGTGAGCGCGTTCCGGCGCTCGATTCCCCCTTTTTCGGGATATGCAGGGGCGGCCATCGGCCGAAGAACCGCGTGGGATGTCCGATCGACAACAGGCGGTGACGTGATGAAACAGCAAACGATGGCCACGCTGGCGGCCTGCATTCTGGCCGCGAGCTTCGCGGCGTGGAGCAGCCCGCCGCGCAGCTCCGACAGGGCGGGTGCCGATGCCGCGCTGCTGATGCCCGACGACGAGGGCTGCGGCGCGGCGCCATTGTTGCCGCCGCTGCCGCCGGATGCCGTCTGCACGATTCCCGGCCGCTTCGCTCTTGACCACCGGCGCGGCTGACCTGCGCAGGCCGCGACCCACGGATCAATCCGCGGCCGCCGGCGCCGGCGCCGGCGCGTGCCGGGTCTGCCAGGCCGCGACGATGACCAGGATCAGGCTCGTCACGCCGCCGATGGCGAGCCGGTCGGTCGCGAACGCGAGCGGCGCCAGCAGCAACAGCATCACGACGCCGGCGATGTGCGACGGCGGGACCCAGCCGTAGACGATGCGCTTGTAGAACGCGTTACCGCCCAGGTACAGCAGCGGGCCGCCGATCAGCACCAGCGCCGAGGCCAGGTCGACGTGATGATCGGGGTGGTCGATCACGAGCTCGTCGGCGACCGCGGCGACGATGATGCCGGCGATCAGCGTGACGTGGGCGTAGTGGAAATACGCGCCCATGCGGCCCGGATCGTCCGAATGCGTGATCGCATGGGTGCCGCGCTCGCTCGCGGTGTCGAAGTAGATCCACCACATCGCGACGCTGCCGGCGAACGCGACGAACAGCGCGATCAGCGTCGGTGCATCCAGGTGCGGCGACTGGCTGAACGAGCCGCCGGTCGCCAGCACCGATTCGCCGAGCGCGATCATCACGAACAGCTGGTTGCGCTCGGCGAGGTGGCCGCCTTCGATCGTCCACTCGGCCGTCGACGAGCGGCCGAGCCGTGGCAGCGCGAAGCCGATCATCGGCGCGATGTATTCGCTCGCGACGCCGGCGGCCCAGAAGCCGAGCCGCCAGGGACCCTCGCTCAGGCCACCGGCGATCCACAGCGCGGCCGAGGTCAGCGCCCAGCCGAGGATGCGGCGGAAGTTCGGCACCAGCGCGTGGCCGCGCGGCAAGTTGGCCAGCACGAACAGCGTGCGGCCGACCTGGATCGTGGCGTAGCAGAGGGCGAACGCAAGCCCGGCCTCGGCGAACGCGGCGGGAATCGTCGCCGACATCGCCAGGCCGACCAGCATCAGCGCGAACAGCATCAGCCGCATGCGCAGGTTCTCGGGGTTGAACCAGTTCGTGACCCAGCAGGTGTACTGCCAGCCGAGCCAGACCGCGAACCACAGCACCAGCGTCTGCAGCGCCCCGAGCAGCGTCAGGTCTCCCAGCAGGCGATGCGAGAGCTGCGTGATCGCGAACGCGTAGATCAGGTCGAAGAACAGCTCTTCGTTCGTGACCCGGGCGTGGCCGCGGTGGTCGCGAAAAAAGGGCGGGCCATCGGGTGAGGCACTGATGCGCGGCATGGTGCGCGGTTCTACCATGACCGACCCTCACTCCGACCGTCGCCGATGACCTCCCGCACGCTGCTCGCCCTTGCTGCCATGCTCGCCCTGGCCGGCCCCGCGGCTCATGCCGCCCCCGACGCCAAACTGCTCGATGCCGCGACGGCCGCACAAACCGCGCTCGTCGACACGCTGAAGAGCCTCGTGTCGATCGAAACCGGCAGCGCCGACGCCGAAGGCCTGGCGAAGATCGCGAAGCTGCTCGATGACCGGCTGAAGGCGCTCGGCTTCAAGACCGAGCGCCACCCGAGCCCGATCGGTGCGCATGCCGACACGATCGTCGCGACGCTGAGCGGCACCGGCACGAAGCACTTGATGCTGCAGGGCCACATGGACACCGTCTACCGGCGCGGCATCCTGCAATCGGAGCCGATCCACCAGGACGGCAACAAGCTCTACGGCCCCGGCATCGCCGACGACAAGGGCGGCCTGGCGGTGATCCTGCACGGCCTGCAGATCCTGAAGGACGCCGGCTGGAAGGACTACGCCACGCTGACCGTGCTGATCGACCCCGACGAAGAGGTCGGCTCCGGCGGCTCGGGCGAACTCATCGCGACGCTGGCCGCGCAGCAGGACTACGTGCTCTCGTTCGAGCCGACCGCCGCGAAGGCGGTCGTGAAGACCGAGGCGCTGCTGCTCGGCGCGGCCGGCACCGCGACCGCGTTCCTGGAGGTCAAGGGCCGCGCCGCGCACGCCGGCGCCGCGCCCGAACTCGGGCGCAACGCGATCCTCGAGATCTCACATCAGATGCTGCAGACGCGCGACCTGCCCAAGGACATCCCCGGCGTCACGTTGAACTGGACGAACGTGGTCTCGAACAAGGCGACGAACCAGATCCCCGAACTCGCGAACGCGGTCGGCGACGTGCGCATCACGATCCCCGGCGCCGAGCAAAAGCTGAACGAGGCGCTGCAGGCCCGGATCGCCTCCAGCCCGCTGATCCCGGACACGACGACGACGCTCAAGCTCGTCGTCGGCCGCCCGGCCTTCCTGGCCGGGCCGCGCGGCAAGGCGCTGGGCGAGCGCGCGCAGGCGATCTACAAGGAGCTCGATCGAGACCTGGCGCTCGCGCCGATGACCGGCGCCGCGACCGACGCCGGCTTTGCCGCCAGTTCGGGCAAGCCGGTGGTGCTCGAGAGCTTCGGCCTCGCGGGCTGGGGCTTCCATGCGCGCGACGAGTACATCGAGCTCGACTCGATCGTGCCGCGCCTGTACCTGCTGACGCGGCTGCTGAGCGAGATCGCGAAGCCCTGAACTCAGACCACCGAGACCGGGATCTTGCCGATGCTGGACTTGATCTTCGCTTCCCATTCCTTCGGCCCGGTGGTGTGCACCGAGACGCCGTTCGAATCGACCGCGACCGTGACGGGCATGTCGGTGACGTCGAACTCGTAGATCGCTTCCA
>DASYCA010000426.1:0-11475 GCA_036500445.1 Burkholderiaceae bacterium
TCGAGGATTTCATCCTGAAGCCGGTGCGCATCAACGAGCTGCTCGACTGGCTGGGCGCGCGGCTGCAGCTCGAATGGCTGAATGCGGCGCCGCCAGCGCTGGCGCAGGTCGATCCGGCGCACCCGATCGCCGGCGCGCTGCCGGACGCCGCGCAGCTGCGGGCGCTGGATGAGCTCGTGAGCCTCGGCTACTACCGTGGCATCGTGCGCAAGCTCGACGAGATCGAGGCCGGCGATGCGTCGCAGGCCGCGTTCGTCGGCAAGATGCGCGCGATGGCCCAGCACTTCCAGCTCGACGCGATGACGCGCGTGATCCGCCAGGCGCTCGGCGCACAGCAGGCCTCCTGATGATCCAGCCCCTGCCCGATCGCAGCAGCGCGCACATCGTGCTGATCGTCGACGACATCCCCGACAACCTCTCGGTGCTGCACGACGCGCTGGACGAATCCGGCTACATCGTGCTCGTCGCGACCGACGGCGAGAGCGCGCTGCAGCGCGCCGCGCAGGCGCTGCCCGACATCGTGCTGCTCGACGCGGTGATGCCGGGGATGGACGGCTTCGAGGTCGCGCGCCGGCTCAAGGCGCACCCGGAGACGACGCACATCCCGATCATCTTCATGACCGGCCTGACCGAGACCGAGCACGTGATCAAGGCCTTCGGCGCCGGCGGCGTCGACTACGTGACCAAGCCGATCCGCGCGCAGGAGGTGCTCGCGCGCATGGCGGTGCACATGCGCAGCGCGCGCCAGGCGATCCAGGCGACGCAGGCGCGCAACGCGCTGGACGCCTTCGGCCACGCGACGATGGCGATCCACGTCGACGAATCCGGCGGCGGCCCGGCGCGCGCGGTCTGGCAGACGCCGCTCGCGCGCGACCTGATGCACGGTTATTTCGAGGCCGGCCCCGGCATCGTGCCCGACGCGGTGCTGGAGTGGTTGCTGAGCGAGGCGCAGGTCGCCTCCGAGGGGCGCGAGCCGCGCACGATGAGCGTCGAGAAGGGCGAGCGCCAACTCGTGCTCGCGCTGCAGCAGCGCACCGGCGACGACGATTTGTTGATCGTGATGCGCGAGGTCTCGGACGCCGCCGTCGTGCAAGCGCTGGTGCAGGCGCTGAAGCTGACCCTGCGCGAGGCCGAGGTGCTGTACTGGGTCGTCAAGGGCAAAACGAATCGCGACATCGGCGACATCCTCGGCTCCAGCCCGGCGACGGTGAAGAAGCACCTGGAGCGGGTCTACGTGAAGCTCGGCGTCGAGACGCGCACCGCGGCCGCGGGCATCGCAATGGCGCGGCTGAGGCAGCTGAATGTGGGCATCATGGGGTGAGGGATAAGCAAAGCGCGCGATCATCGCGGCCTCATCTCACCGATTCGAGGAACGAACAACAATGGATTACGTCAATCTCGGCCGCACCGGCCTGAAGGTCTCGCGAATCTGCCTGGGCTGCATGAGCTACGGCGAGCCCGAGCGCGGCAACCACCTGTGGACGCTGGGCGAGTCGCAGAGCCGGCCGTTCGTCAAGAAGGCGCTGGACCTCGGCATCAATTTCTTCGACACCGCGAACGTCTATTCCGACGGCAGCAGCGAGGAGATCGTCGGCCGCGCGCTGCTGGATTACGCCAAGCGCGACGACGTCGTGCTCGCGACCAAGGTGCGCAGCCGGGTGCGCCCGGGGCCGCACGGCGAGGGCCTCTCGCGCAAGGCTATCCTGGCCGAGATCGACCACAGCCTGAAGCGCCTGGGCACCGACTACGTCGACCTGTACCAGATCCACCGCTATGACCACGAGACGCCGATCGAGGAGACGCTGGAGGCGCTGCACGACGTCGTGAAGGCCGGCAAGGCGCGCTACATCGGCGCGTCGTCGATGTTCGCGTGGCAGTTCGCGCAGGCGCTGGCGGTCTCCGAGCGGCACGGCTGGACGCGCTTCTCGACGATGCAGCCGTACGTGAACCTGCTCTACCGCGAGGAAGAGCGCGAGATGCTGCCGCTGTGCCAGGCCGAAGGCATCGGCGTCATCCCGTGGAGCCCGCTGGCGCGCGGCCGGCTGACGCGCGACTGGGATTCGGCCAGCACCCGCGCCGAGAACGACAACTTCGCCCGCACGCTGTACGGCAAGACGGCCGATGCCGATCGCAAGGTCGTCGAGGCGGTGACCGCGGTCGCGGCCGCCCGCGGCGTGCCGCGCGCGCAGGTCGCGCTCGCGTGGGTGCTACAAAAGCCGGGGATCACCGCGCCGATCGTCGGCGCGACCAAGCTGGGCCAGCTCGACGACGCGGTCGCCGCGCTGTCGATCAAGCTGACGCCGGACGAGATCAAGGCGCTGGAAGCGCCCTACATCCCGCACGCCGTCACCGGCTTCGCCTGAACCCGGGCGGCGCTATTCGAGCCGGCCGATGCGCTTCACCGCCTGCGTCATCGCGGCCGCGTCGGTGTCCCAGTAGGTCTGGAACTCCGGCGCGTCCAGATACTCGATCGGGCTGCCGGCCTTGTTGACCACCTGGCGCACGGTCGGGTCGGCCGCGACCTTCGCGGCGGCCAGGCGCAGGCGCTGCACGATCTCGTCTGGCGTCTTGCTCGGCACGAACAGCCCGCACCACTGCGCGAAGTGCACCGGATAGCCGGCGGCGCTCAGGCTCGGCACGCCGGGCAGCGACGCCAGCGGCTTGTCGCCCCAGTGCGCGAGCGCACGCAGCCGGCCCGACTGGATTTGCTGCGCGACCGTCGACGGGCCCGTCGCGATCGCGTCGACCTGGCCCGAGAGCAGCGCGACCAGCGCCGGCCCGGCGCCGGTGTACGGGATGTGCGTCATCCGAAAGCCCGCGGCCGACTTCAGCATCTCCATCGGCACGTGCATCGTGCCGTAGTTGCCCGAGCTGCCGTAGTTGTAGCGGCCCGGATTGCGGCGCGCGTCGGCGACGAACTCGGCCAGCGTGTGCCAAGGCGAATCGGCGCGCACGACGAGCACCGTCGGGTCGGCGGTGAAGCGCGCGATCGGTTTCAACTGGTCGAGTTGATACGCCGGCTTGCGGGCCAGCAGCCGATCGGCCTCGGGCAGGATCGAGATCGACGACAGGCTCATCAGCACCGTGTAGCCGTCCGGTGCGGCGCGCGCGGCCTGGCCGATGCCGACCGCGCCGCCGGCGCCGACCCGGTTCTCGACCACCACGCTCTGGCCCAGCTCGCGGCTGAGCGCCTCCGCGACCGGGCGCGCGACCGTGTCGGCGACGCCGCCGGGCGGGAACGGCACCAGCATCGTGATGGTCTTGTCGGGATACGTCGGCGCTTGCGCGTGCGCGACACCGCCGGCCAGCAGCGCGCCGGCCAGCATGAAAAAGGCAGCGGCGCGCATCAGGCGAACCGGTTCTCGATCACGCCGAGGCCGTCGATCTCGATCCGCACCACGTCGCCTTCGCGCAGGAAGCTCGGTGGCTTCATGCCGAGGCCGACGCCGGCCGGCGTGCCGGTCGCGATCACGTCGCCCGGCCGCAGCGTGATGCCGCGCGAACAGGTCTCGATCAGCGTCGGCAGGTCGAAGATCAGGTCGGCGGTGTTGGCGTCCTGGCGCAGCTCGCCGTTGACCCAGCAGCGCACCTGCGTGCGCGTGGCGTCGAGCGCGTCGGCCGTGACGAGCCACGGGCCCATCGGGCAGAAGGTGTCGAAGCTCTTGCCCAGATCCCACTGCTGGTGGCGCATCTGCACGTCGCGTGCGGTGACGTCGTTGACGATGGTGTAGCCGAACACGTGCTTCATCGCGTCGGCACGCGCGATGTTCTTGCCGCCCGTGCCGATCACGATGGCCAGCTCGGCCTCGTAGTCGATCTGGGTCGAGACCGCCGCGCCGGGCAATTGCACCTCGTCATGCGGGCCGACCACGCATTCCGGCACCTTCGTGAACACGATCGGCCAGGACTCGGGGTCGGGCGCGTTGTTCTTGAAGACCGAGGCCTGCAGCTCCCTCGCGTGCGAGTGATAGTTGCGGCCGACGCAGAACAGGTTGCGGCGCGGCAGCGGCAGCGGGGCGTCGAGCACGACGTCGGCCAGCGGCAGCGTCTCGCCGCTCGGCACGGGAGCGGCGTCGCCGCGCGCCTGCGCCTCGATCAGCGCGAGCGCGCCACGCTGCGCCGCGGCGGGCGGCAGCGCCAGGGGCCGCAGCGAGCGGCCGTCGTCCGACACGAGGCCGACTTCGCGCGGGGCGTTGACAGGGGTCTTTCGGCGAAAGGTGGCGATGCGCAAAACGGTCTCCGGAAGCTGCAGAATGGCAATCGCCCAAAGGCTACCAAAGAGAGACCAATCGGACAAGCCGGGGAGATCCCGCCTGGCGTGAATGCGGCAGCGCGGTGCAATAATCGGCGCGAACACGCGAGCCATCATCCGCCCATGGACACCGCCCCGGATTCCGCCCAGGTCTTGCGCGAAGCGATTCTCGAGAACCTGCAGTCGCGCCGCTGGCGCGCGGGCCACCGCATCCCGCCCGAGCGCGAGCTCGGCGAGCAGTACGGGCTGAGCCGCGCGGTCGTGCGCCGCGTGCTGGCCGACATGAAGGAGCGCCGCCTGATCACGCAGACGGTGGGCAGCGGCACCTACGTCAGCGACCACGTCAACGAGGCGCTCGCCGCGGCCTCGAACAGCGCCGGTACCTTGCCGACCAGCCCGGCCGAGCTGATGAGCGCCCGTTTCGTGCTGGAGCCGGCGATCGTCGCGATGGTCGTCGGCAACGCCACCACGCTGGACTTCCAGCGCATGCGCGAATGCTGCGAGAAGGGCGAGGCCGCGCGCACGCTGGAGCAGTTCGAGCACTGGGACGGTCTGCTGCACGAGGCGATCGCCGACGCAGCCCACAACAGTTTCATCGCGAAGGTCTTCCGGCTGATGAACCAGGTGCGCGCGCAAGGCGAATGGGGCGCGCTGAAGCGCCGCAGCGCGACGCCGGAGCGGCGGCGCGACTACGAGCAGGAGCACCGCGCGCTGGTGGCCGCGCTGCAAGACCGCGACGGCGCCCGTGCGACCGAGCTGTGCCTCGCGCACCTGGCGCACGTGCGCCGCAGCATGCTCGGCTTCTGAGTGCGTCGAAACCAATCGAGCCCAATCATGGCAACCGACGATCTTCCAGGCCCCCCGCGGCGCCACGTGATCCGGGCGCTGGGCGCCGCGTGGTTGTCGTCGAACGCCTTCGCGGCACGCGCACAAGCGCCGTCTTCCGCGTCGGCGCCCACCTTCCCGTCGCACTCGCTGCGCCTGGTCGTCCCGTTCGCCCCCGGCGGTTCGGCGGACGTCTACGCACGCTTCATCGCGACGCGGCTGCAGGACGCGCTGGGGCAGAGCGTGATCGTCGACAACCGCCCTGGCGCCGGTTCGATCATCGGCACCGACGCGGTCGCGAAGAGCGCGCCGGACGGCTACACGCTGTTGCTGATGTCGAACGCGCACACCGTCAACGAATCGCTGATCCCGAACAAGCCCTTCGCGCTGCTGCGCGATTTCGCACCGGTCGCGCCGATCAACGCCTCGGATCTCGTGCTCGTGACGCGCGCGGACCTGCCGGTGGCCACGCTGGCCGATCTGATTGCGCTCGCGAAAAGCCGCCCCGGCGGCCTGACCTACGCGTCCTCGGGGCCGGGCACGCCGTACCACATGGCCGGCGAGTTGTTCAAGGCGATGGCCGGCGTCGCTATCCTGCACATCCCGTACAAGGGCAGCTCCGGCGCGCGCACCGACCTGCTCGGCGGCCAGGTCGACATGATGTTCGACGCGGTCACGACGATGAGCGAGTTCGCGCGCAGCGGCAAGGTCAAGGCGCTCGCGACGACCGGCCTGAAGCGTTCGGCCGTGATGCCCGAGCTGCCGACCGTCGCCGAGGCCGGCGTGCCGAATTACGAGGCGACGATCTGGCTCGGCCTGATGGCGCCGAAGGCAACGCCGGCCGCGATCGTGCAGCGCCTGAACGCCGAGCTCGGCAGGGTCGCCGCGAACCCCGAGGTCGTCAAGGCCTGGACGGCCCAGGGCGCACAGCCGATGGTCATGGGCGTCGACGAATTCGCGCGCTACGTCGCGGCGGATATCGCGAAATGGGCGCGTATCGTCAAACTCTCCGGTGCGAAGGCGGATCAATGAGCGTGTCGCTGAACTTGCTGTGCGCGGGCGCCGTCCAGGGCCTGGTGAAGGCCTTGCTGCCGCGCTTCGAGGCCGAGACCGGCGCCAGCGTGAACGCGCGCTTTGGCGCCGTCGGCGCGATGCGCGAGGCGCTCGCCGGCGGTGCGCCCTGCGACGTGATGATCGTGACCGACGCGATGGTCGTCGGCCTGCAAGGCGAGGGCGTGCTGAGCCCGGTGCCGCGCGCCCCGCTGGGCCGCGTGCGCACCGGGCTGGCGGTGCCCGACGGCACGCCGCGCATCCCGGTGGTGACGGCCGAGGCCCTGCGGAGCAGCCTGCTGTCGGCACGCGCGATCTACTTTCCCGATGCGCAACGTTCGACGGCGGGCATCCATTTCGAATCGGTGCTGAGCCGGCTCGGCCTGCTCGAGTCGCTGGGCACGCGGCTGCGCACGTTTCCGAACGGCGCGACCGCGATGCGCGAGCTCGCGGCCGACACGCGGCCGGGCGCGATCGGCTGCACCCAGATCACCGAGATCCTCTACACGCCCGGCATCGTGCTGGTCGGCCCGCTGCCGCCCGAATTCGAACTGGCGACCGTCTACACCGCCGCCGTCGCGGCCGCGGCGGAGCAGCCGGTGCTCGCGCAACGGCTGATCGAGCTGCTGACCGGGCCTGCGTCGCGCGAACTGCGCGTCCAGGGCGGCTTCGAATTCGATTGAACAACCAGGGAGTAGTCGATGGACCGTCGTTCGATTCTGAAATCCAGTGGTGCCGCCGTCGGCGGTGCGCTCGCCGCAGCAGGTTGCGCCAGCGCCGCGCCCGATGCCGCGCCGCGCAGCCCGTTCAAGGTCGAGGCCGTGACCCTGCCGATCGTCGGCTCGACCGAGGTGTTCCCGGTGCGCCGCATCTACTGCATCGGCCGCAACTACGCCGCGCACGCCCGCGAGATGGGGTCGGACCCGACGCGCGAGCCGCCGTTCTTCTTCCAGAAGCCGACCGACGCGGTCCAGCACGTGGCGATCGGCAGCGTCGGCGACCACGCGTATCCGTCGCTGACGAAGAACTACCACTACGAGCTCGAACTCGTCGCGGCGCTGAAGAGCGGCGGCACCCACATCGCGATCGGCGACGCGCTGCAGCACGTCTACGGTTACACCATCGGGCTGGACATGACGCGCCGCGACCTGCAGCGCTTCATGGGCGACCAGAAGAAGCCGTGGGAGATCGGCAAGAGCTTCGATCACGCCGCGCCGATGGGGCCGATCCACCCGGTCGCGCAGACCGGCCATTTCACGAAGGGGCGCATCGAGCTGAAGGTCAACGGCCAGATCAAGCAGGAGGCCGACCTGAGCTACATGATGTGGAGCGTCGCCGAGCAGATCTCGCAGCTCAGCCAGGCCTTCGAGCTGAAGGCCGGAGACCTGATCTATTCGGGCACGCCGGAGAACGTCGGGCCGGTCGTGAAGGGAGACCTGCTGGTCGGGCACATCGACGGGTTGCCGGAGCTGTCGATCCGCATCGTGTAGCGCGAGCGGCGCACCGGTGCTGGTGCTAAGCTCCCGAGCCGACGTACCACTTTTCAGGATGGCGAACCATGCCCGGCCTCTTGCCCAATATCGATCCCGATGGCCTGCTCGAGTATTCGGTCGTCTTCACCGACCGCGCGCTCAATCACATGTCGCAGCGGTTCCAGCGCGTCATGCGCGACATCTCCGAGGTGCTGAAGGAGACCTACCGCGCGCGCTCGGCCGTCGTCGTCCCCGGCAGCGGCACGTTCGGGATGGAATCGGTGGCGCGCCAGTTCGCGACGGGCAAACCGGCGCTGGTGATCCGCAACGGCTGGTTCAGCTACCGCTGGACGCAGATCATCGAGATGGGCGCGGTCGCTTCGGCGCACACGGTGCTGAGGGCGCGTCCGGTCGCGGCCGGCTCGCAAGCCGCGTTCGCGCCGGCGCCGATCGAGGACGTGGTTGCCGCGATCGCCGCGCAGCGGCCGGCCGTGGTGTTCGCGCCGCACGTCGAAACCGCCGCCGGGCTGATGCTGCCGGACGGCTACCTGCGTGCCGTGGCCGACGCGGTGCACGCCGTGGGCGGCCTGTTCGTGCTCGACTGCATCGCCTCGGGCGCCGTGTGGGTCGACATGCAGGAAACCGGCGTCGACGTGCTCATCAGCGCGCCGCAAAAGGGCTGGAGCGGCTCGCCCTGCTGCGCCTTCGTGATGCTCTCCGAACGCGCCCGCGCCGCGATCGAACAGACCACCAGCACCAGCTTCTCCGCCGACCTGAAGAAGTGGCTGCAGATCATGGAAGCCTATGAAAACGGCGGCCACGCCTATCACGCCACGCTGCCGACCGATGCGCTCACGCTGACCCGCGACCAGATGCTGCAAACGCGCGCGCGCGGCCTGCAGACGCTGCGAAGCCAGCAGCTCGAGCTCGGCCGCAAGGTGCGCGCGCTGATGGCGTCCAAGGGCCTGCGCAGCGTCGCGGCGAGCGGCTTCGAGGCGCCCGGCGTCGTCGTCAGCTACACCAGCGACGACGGCCTGCACACCGGCAAGGCCTTCCTGGGCGCCGGGCTGCAGACTGCCGCGGGCGTGCCGCTGATGTGCGACGAGCCGGCCGACTACAAGACCTTCCGCATCGGGCTGTTCGGCCTGGACAAGCTGGAGCACGTCGACCGCACGGTGCGCAGCCTCGATGCCGCGCTGACGCGCATCCTCGACGCCGGGGCGGCGCCGCGCGCGGCAGCGTGAGGGGCGCGACGGGAGCGGCGGGCGCCGCGCCGGCGAGCAACATCGAGATCGCCCGCGGCGCCACGATGCGCCCGATCGCCGACCTGGCGCGCGAGCGCCTGGGCATCGCGAGCGAGCATCTCGTGCCCTACGGCCACGACAAGGCCAAGCTGTCGCTGCCCTTCGTCGCGAGCCTGGCCCACCGGCCCGAGGGCAAGCTCATCCTCGTCACCGCCATCAGCCCGACGCCCGCCGGCGAGGGCAAGACGACGACGACCGTCGGCCTGGCCGATGCGCTCAACCACATCGGCGCCAACGCGATGATCGCGCTGCGCGAGCCGTCGCTCGGCCCGGTGTTCGGCCTGAAGGGCGGGGCGACCGGCGGCGGGCGCGCCCAGGTCGTGCCGATGGACGACATCAACCTGCATTTCACCGGCGACTTCCACGCCATCGCGTCGGCCAACAACCTGCTGGCGGCGGCCATCGACAACCACGTGCACCACGGCAACGCGCTCGACATCGACGTGCGCCGCATCAGCTGGCGCCGCGTCGTCGACATGAACGACCGGGCCCTGCGCGAGATCGCCGTCGGCCTGGGCGGCTCGGCCAACGGCTTCCCGCGGCAGGACGGCTTCGACATCGTCGTGGCCTCCGAAGTGATGGCGATCCTGTGCCTGGCGACCTCGCTGGACGACCTGAAGGCGCGCCTGGCCCGCATCGTCGTCGCCGAGACGCGCACCGGCCAGCCGGTGCGCGTCGCTGACCTGAAGGTGCACGGCGCGATGGCCGTGCTGCTGAAGGACGCGCTCGCGCCGAACCTCGTGCAGACGCTGGAGAACACCCCGGCGCTGCTGCACGGCGGGCCGTTCGCCAACATCGCGCACGGCTGCAACTCCGTCATCGCCACGCGCACCGCGCTGCGTCTGGCGGACTACGTGGTCACCGAAGCCGGCTTCGGCGCCGACCTGGGCGCGGAGAAGTTCATCGACATCAAGTGCCGCAAGTCGGGCCTGCGCCCGGCGCTCGCGGTGGTCGTGGCCACGGTGCGGGCGCTCAAGTACCACGGCGGAACCGACCTGTCCCAGCTCGCGGCCGAAGACCTGCCGGCGCTGGAGCGCGGGATGGCCAACCTCGAGCGCCATCTGCACAACCTGCGCGAGGTCTTCGGCCTGCCGTGCATCGTCTCGATCAACCACTTCGCCAGCGACACCGAGGCCGAACACGTGCTGCTGCGCGAGCGCATCGGCGCGCTGGGCGTCACCGCGCACACGGCCCGCCACTGGGCCGAGGGCGGGCGCGGCGCCGTCGATCTGGCGCGCGACGTGGTGCGCCTGGCCGCCGAGCCGTCGACCTTGCGCTTCGCCTACGAAGACGACGAGCCGCTGTGGCAGAAGCTGCACCAGCTTGCCACCCGCACCTACGGCGCCGCCCGCATCGAGGCCAGCGCGGCGGTGCGCAAGCAGATCGAGCGGCTGCAGACCGGCGGCTACGGCAGGCTGCCGGTCTGCGTCGCGAAGACGCAGTACAGCTTCTCGAGCGATGCGGCGCTGCGCGGCGCGCCCAGCGGCCACGTGCTGCAGGTGCGCGAGGTGCGGTTGGCGGCGGGGGCCGAATTCGTGGTCATGGTGTGCGGAGACATCATGACGATGCCGGGGCTGCCGAAGGTGCCGGCGTCCGAGCGCATCGATCTGGATGACGAAGGGCGCATCGTCGGGTTGTCGTAGCTGGAGCGGGCTGATGTGGGGCTGGCCTCTCTCCGGATCGGTTGACGGCTCAATTGCCTAGTCCTCCGTAGGGCGCGCGACGAAATGTTGGCGGGCTGCGCAAGCCCCTGTGGTGCTTCACGTTAGCAGTCCGCGAGGATGCCGCAACCTGACGCCTGGGCGATGCCTGTTCTTGTCGACATTCAGATCGAGCCAGCCGGCGGAACGGGTGGATAGTCCTTCTCGGGATCAAACACGTTATTGAAAAAGTTCGTCAAAGAGAACATAGCCACCAGCGCGACAATCTCCATGAGGTTCGCATCCGTGTAGCCGGCGTCACGGACGGCTTTCACGTCGGCGTCATTGACCTGGCCACGGGCCTCGATGACTTTGCGCGCAAACTGGACTGCGGCGTCACGCTTCGGGTCACTGGAATGCCCCTTCCGAGCGAGAATGATTTCGTCGGCTGGCAGCTTGGCCATATTGGCCGCATAGGTGTGAACCGCCAAACAGTAGTTGCAGCCATTCACCTCGGAGACAATGAGACTGATGGCTTCACGCGTCTTCATGTCGAGCGCCTTGTTCAAGGCGCTGCGGAAGACGGCCCATGCGTTGAACGCGATCGGGCTCTGTGCAAAGGCTGCCAGCATATTTGTGGTGAACCCGAGATTCTTGCTGAATGCATCGAGAGTCGCTTTCGAATCAGCCGGCACCTGTTCCGGCTTTGGAGCAGCAGTTCTTGGCATCGTCGTCTTCCTTAATCCAGGGTCTGGCCGTCCAGGCAAAAGCCGGAGCCTCACGGACGAACACGGATGACCGTCTTCCCCGCGCGCCGCTGGGTCGAGTTGAAGGTGGCGATGGCGTCGTCGAGGGTCGAGACGGTGCCGATGTTCGTCCGCAGTCGTCCGTCCCGCACCCGCTGGACGATTTCTGTCAGCTGGGCACGATCG
>DASYCA010000427.1:0-16380 GCA_036500445.1 Burkholderiaceae bacterium
ACCCTGGCGTCGTGCGGCCCCGCCGCGGCGCGCGACTTCACAGCCGGACCGCGATGCCGTCGCGAGCGAGCAGCGCTTTCGCCTCGCGGACCGAGAACTCGCCGAAATGAAAGATGCTCGCCGCCAGCACGGCGTCGGCGCCGCCGATGCGGATGCCGTCGGAGAGATGCTCGAGCGCGCCGACGCCGCCGGAGGCGATCACCGGGACGTTCACCGCGTCGCTGACCGCGCGCGTCAGCGCCAGGTCGAAGCCGATCTTGGTGCCATCACGATCCATGCTGGTCAGCAGGATCTCGCCGGCGCCGTGCTCCGTCATCTGGCGCGCCCAGGCGACCGCGTCCAGGCCGGTGTTCTTGCGCCCGCCGTGCGAGTAGACGTCCCAACCGCTGTGGTCCACGCCCGCCTTCGCGTGAGGATCGGAATTGACGCGACGTTTCGCGTCGATGGCCACGACGATGCACTGCGCCCCGTACTTCGCCGACGCATCGCGGATCACCTGCGGGTTCGCGATCGCGGCCGAATTGAAGCTGACCTTGTCGGCGCCGGCGTTCAGCAGCCGCCGCACGTCCTCGACCGTGCGCACGCCGCCGCCGACCGTCAGCGGGATGAAGACCTGCGACGCGACCGCCTCGATGATGTGCAGGATCAGGTCGCGGCCGTCGCTGGTCGCGGTGATGTCGAGGAAGGTGAGTTCGTCGGCACCCTGCTCGTTGTAGCGCGCGGCGATCTCGACCGGATCCCCGGCGTCGCGCAGTTCGACGAAGTTGACGCCCTTGACGACGCGGCCGCCGGTGACGTCCAGGCAGGGGATGATTCGCTTGGCGAGCATCGGGCAGGCAGGCGCGGATCAGCCGGCGGCGTCGAGCTCGTCGGCGCGCGTCTGCGCCAACGCGAAATCGAGGTCGCCGCTGTAGATCGCGCGGCCGCAGATCACGCCCTCGATGCCCTGGTCCTGCACCGCGCACAGGCGGTCGATGTCGGCCATGTTGCTCAGGCCGCCGGAGGCGATCACCGGGATGCTCAGCGCCTGCGCGAGTTTCACCGTGGCGTCGATGTTGATGCCGCTCAGCATGCCGTCGCGGCCGATGTCGGTGTAGATCACGCCCTCGACGCCGTAGTCCTGGAACTTCCTGGCCAGGTCGATGACCTCGTGGCCGGTCAGCTTGCTCCAGCCATCGGTGGCGACCTTGCCGTCCTTCGCGTCCAGCCCGACGATGATGTGGCCGCCGAAGGCCGAGCAGGCGTCGCGCAGGAAGCCGGGGTTCTTGACCGCCGCGGTGCCGATGATGATGAAGCTCAGCCCGTCGTCCAGGTAGCGCTCGATCGTGTCGAGGTCGCGGATGCCGCCGCCGAGCTGGACCGGGATCTCGTCGCCGACCTCGGCGAGGATCGCCTTGATCGCGCCCTCGTTGACCGGCTTGCCGGCGAACGCGCCGTTCAGGTCGACGAGGTGCAGGCGCCGCGCGCCGGCGTCGACCCAGCGGCGCGCCATCACCGCAGGGTCCTCACCGAAGATCGTGGAGGCATTCATGTCGCCTTGCTTGAGGCGCACACAGTGACCGTCTTTCAGGTCGATCGCAGGAATCAGCAGCATGGCCGTGAGGCGTGAGAAGGATCAGGGAGTCCAGTGGAGGAAGTTCTTGTAGAGCGTCAACCCGTGTTCGGCGCTCTTCTCGGGGTGGAACTGGGTGGCGAAAATATTATCCTGCCCCAGCGCGCAGGTAAAGCGCGCGCCGTAATCAGTTTCACCGACGCTGTGGCGCGGATCATGAGGGATGGCGTAGAAGCTGTGGACGAAGTAGAAGTACGCGGCATCCGGCACGCCCGCCCAGATCGGGTGCGGCCGGGCCTGGAAAACCTGGTTCCAGCCCATTTGAGGCACCTTGAAACGGCTGCCGTCGGGCTGCAGTTGGCCTTCGAGCCGGAATTTGCGCACCTCGCCGGGGATCAGGTCCAGCCCGGGCGTGCCGGCGCCGGGCGGCCCTTCCTCGCTGCGCGTCAACAGCATCTGCATGCCGACGCACACGCCCATCAGCGGCTTGTTGGCGGCCGCGTGCAGCACGGCCTCCTGCAGGCCGGAGTCGCGCAGCTCGCGCATGCAGTCGGGCATCGCCCCCTGGCCGGGCAGCACGACGCGCTCGGCGGCACGGACCTCGTCGGGTTGGGAGGTGACGATCACCCGAACGCCGGATTCGCGCGCGGCGACATGCATCACCGCCTGCGAGACCGAGCGCAGGTTGCCCATGCCGTAGTCGACGACGGCCACGATGCGGGTCATGTCACAGGCTTCCCTTGGTCGACGGGATCACGCCGGCGGCGCGCGGGTCGATCTCGAGCGCCATCCGCAGCGCGCGGGCAAAAGCCTTGAAAATCGTCTCGCACTGGTGGTGCGCGTTGTCGCCCTGCAGGTTGTCGATGTGCAGGGTCACGCCGGCGTGGTTCGAGAAGCCCTGGAAGAATTCGTAGACCAGCTGGGTGTCGAGCGCGCCGATCATCCCGCTCTTGAAATCGACCCGCATGTGCAGCCCCGGCCGGCCGGAGAAATCGATCACGACGCGCGACAGCGCCTCGTCCAGCGGCACGTAGGCGTGGCCGTAGCGGCGCAGGCCCTTCTTGTCGCCGACCGCCTTGGCCATCGCCTGGCCGAGCGTGATGCCGACGTCCTCGACGGTGTGGTGGCCGTCGATGTGCAGGTCGCCCTTGGCGTCGATGTCCAGGTCGATCAGGCCGTGGCGCGCGATCTGGTCCAGCATGTGGTCGAAGAAGCCGATCCCGGTCGCCAGCGTCGCGGCGCCGCTGCCGTCCAGGTTCAGCGCGACGCGGATCTGCGTCTCGTTGGTGTGGCGGACGACTTCGGCCCGCCGCTGCAGGCTCGCATCGAGGGTCATCACAGGCTCTCCTTCAGCGCGGCCAGCATCAGCACATTCTCCTCGGGCGTGCCGACCGTGATGCGCAGGCAGTCGTTCAGCAGCGGGTGCATCGCCGAGATGTTTTTCACGAGCACGCGGCGTGCCTTCATGCCCTCGAACGTGCGCTTCGCGTCCGGCACGCGGACCAGGATCATGTTCGCATCGCTGGGCCAGACCTGGACGCCGGGCAGCGCGCGCAGCGTCGGCTGCAGCGCGTCGCGCTCGGCGCGGATCAATGCGGCCTGGCGCGCGTACTCGTCGGCGTGCTCGAGCGCGAACAGCGCGGCCTCGCAGTTCAGCACGCTGATGTTGAACGGCGGGCGCAGTTTATCCACCTCATGAATCAGCGCGCGCCGGCCCATCAGGTAGCCGATGCGCACGCCGGCCAGGCCGAACTTGCTCATCGTGCGCATCACCAGCACGTGCTCGTGCCGCTTCAGGCGCGCCATCGAATCGCGCGCCGCGAACGGCTGATAGGCCTCGTCCATCACGACCAGGCCGGGGGCAGCCTCGATGATCGCGTCGATCGCGGCGTCGTTCCAGAGGTTGGCGGTCGGGTTGTTCGGGTAGGCCAGGTACACGAGCGCCGGCCGGTGCTCGCGCACCGCAGCGAGCATCGCCGGCAGGTCCAATTCGAAATCGGGTGTCGTCGGCACGCCGATGAATTTCAGGCCTTGCAGCTTGGCCGACATCTCGTACATCACGAAGCCGGGCAGCGGCGCGAGCACGGCGTTGCCGGGCACGTCGCAGGCGAGCGTCAGCAGCGAGATCAGTTCGTCGGAGCCGTTGCCGAGCATGATGTCGCAGTCGCCGGGTAGGCCGGCGTGGGCGGCCAGGGCCTCGCGCAGCACGTCGCCGCGCTCGGCCGGGTAGCGGTTCAGCGCGACCTCGGCGAGCCGCTCGCCGAGCGCGCGGCGCAGCGGCGCGGGCAGCGTGAACGGGTTCTCCATCGTGTCGACCTTGACCATGCCGGCGGAGGGCTGGACGGCGTAGCCGTGCATGCCCTGCACGTCTTGACGCACGTATCGTTTCATCCGGTCTTGAAGTGCGGTCATGGCGCGGTCGGTTCGAGCCGTTCAGGCCCGACCAGAAAAGGGTTGAGAATGTGCACGCCGTCGATGGTCTGTTCGTGCTGCAGGTCTTCGGTCAACAGGTAGGCGCAGCCTTGCTGCCGCGCGGCAGCGATGATCAAGGCATCCCAATAACTCACGCTGGCGTGATCCTGGAGTTGCCAGGCGATGTCGACCGTCGATTCGTCGACGAGCCACGGGTTCCACAAGCGGTAGCGCCGGACCAGGGCGCGCGCGGCGTCGACCGGCAGGCGCGGCGCGACACGCCGCAGGTTCACGTACAACTCGTTGAGCACCTGCGTGCTGATCCGGGCCCGCTGCCCGTCCCAGCACCATGACAGCCAACGCTGCGCGGCGCCGCGTTTCGCGGCGTCGCGCGGGTCCTGTGCATAGAGCAGGACGTTGGTGTCAACGAAAACGGTCGAGGCGCTCGGCATAGATTTCGTCTCGGGTCAGGTAGCGGCCTTCGAAGGGGATGCTTTCGAATTTCAGGGCTTCTTTCATCGCGCGTTCGTAGGCGTCGTCATGCAGCATCTTCTCGGCCAGCATTTCGCCCACGAGGCGCGACACGCTGGTGTTTCGCTTCGCAGCCTCGATGCGCGCCCAGTCGGCGACGCTGTCTTCCATCGTGACGGTGACGTTTTTCATCACACTATTTTCGTGTATCACGAACTTCGTGTCAATTTCTTCAGCCGCATTTCGGCCGCCCGGGCGTGGGCCTGCAGGCCTTCGCCATAGGCCAACTCGGCCGCGATCGGCCCGAGTCGCTGCGCGCCGGCCTCGCTGACCTCGATCAGGCTGCTGCGCTTTTGAAAATCGTAGACCCCCAGCGGCGACGAGAAACGCGCGGTGCCGGAGGTCGGCAGCACGTGGTTCGGGCCGGCGCAGTAGTCGCCCAGGCTCTCGCTCGTGAACGCGCCGAGGAAGATCGCGCCGGCGTGGCGCAGCAGCGGCTCCCAGGCTTGCGGCTCGCGCGAGCTGACCTCGAGGTGCTCGGGCGCGATCCGGTTGCTGATCTCGCAGGCCTCTTCCATGCTGCGGGTGTGGATCAGCGCACCGCGGCCCTCGAGCGAGGCGCGGATCACGTCACGGCGCGGCATCCCGGGCAGCAGCCGGTCGATCGCGGTTTTTACGTCCGCGATGTAGGCGGCGTCGGGGCACAGCAGGATGCTCTGGGCCAGTTCGTCGTGCTCGGCCTGGCTGAACAGGTCCATCGCGACCCAGTCGGGATTCGTCGAGCCGTCGGCGAGCACCAGGATCTCGCTCGGGCCGGCGATCATGTCGATGCCGACGCGCCCGAACACACGCCGCTTCGCGCTCGCGACGTAGGCGTTGCCGGGGCCGGTGACCTTGTGGACGGCGGGAATCGTCGCGGTGCCGTAGGCGAGCGCGCCGACCGCCTGGGCGCCGCCGATCGCGAACGCACGGTCGACGCCGGCGATCGCCGCGGCCGCGAGCACCATCGGGTTGCGCACGCCCTGCGGCGTCGGCACGACCATCACGATCTCGCCGACGCCGGCGACCTTGGCGGGCAGCGCGTTCATCAGCACGCTGGACGGGTACGTCGCCTTGCCGCCCGGCACGTAGATGCCGACGCGGTCCAGCGGCGTGACCTTCTGGCCGAGCAGGGTGCCGTCGGCGTCGCGGTAGCTCCACGAGCGGCCGCTGGCCTCGAGCTGGCGCTCGTGGTAGCTGCGCACGCGCTTCGCGGCGGCCTCGAGTGCCGTTCTCTGCGCGGCCGGGATCGCATCGAGTGCGGCCAGCAGCTCGCGGCGCGGGATCTCGAGCTCGGCCATCGACGCGGCGTTCACGCCATCGAAGCGGCGCGTGTACTCGAGCACCGCGGCATCGCCGCGCGCGCGCACGTCGGCGAGGATCTCGGTGACGCGCGCCTCGATCGCCTGGTCGGCGGCTTCGGACCAGTGCAGCACGCGCTGGAACGCGGCCTCGAAATCGGCGGCGGTCGTGGCGAGCTGGCGGATGTCGACGCTCCCCGGGGCGACGTTCACGGCGTCGTTCACGGCAGCGGCCCCACCGCGCGCTCGAACGCGTCGATGATCCCGCGCAGCGCCTCGCGCTTGAGTTTCAATGCCGCCTGGTTCACGATCAATCGCGACGAGATCTTCATGATCTCCTCGACCTCGACGAGCTGATTGGCGCGCAGCGTGTTGCCGGTCGAGACCAGGTCGACGATCGCATCCGCCAGGCCGGTCAGCGGCGCGAGCTCCATCGAGCCGTAGAGCTTGATCAGGTCGACGTGCACGCCCTTGTTCGCGAAGTGGTCGCGCGCCGTCTGCATGTACTTGGTCGCGACGCGGATCCGCGAGCCCTGTTTCACGGCGCCGGCGTAGTCGTAGTCGGCACGCACCGCGACGCTCATGCGGCATTTCGCGATGTTGAGGTCCAGCGGCTGATACAGGCCGTCGCCGCCGTGCTCGAGCAGCGTGTCCTTGCCGACGACGCCGAGGTCGGCGCCGCCGTGCTGGACGTAGGTCGGCACGTCGGAGGCGCGCACCAGCACCAGCCGCACGTCGGGCCGGCTGGTGCCGATGATCAGCTTGCGCGTCTTCTCGGGATCTTCGGCGACCCGAATCCCCGCGGCCTCGAGCAGCGGGACGATCTCGTCGAAGATGCGGCCCTTGGGCAGCGCGAACGTGATCATGTGATTACTTGGTCCGTTCGATGTCGGCGCCGATGCCGCGCAGCTTCGACTCCATCTGGTCGTAGCCGCGGTCCAGGTGGTAGATGCGGTCGACGACCGTGTCGCCGTCGGCCACCAGGCCGGCGATCACCAGGCTGGCCGAGGCGCGCAGGTCGGTCGCCATCACGCTCGCGCCCGACAGCTTCTCCACGCCCTGCACGACCGCGGTGTGGCCGTCGATGTCGATCTTCGCGCCCAGGCGGACGAGCTCGTTGACGTGCATGAAGCGGTTCTCGAAGATCGTCTCGGTCACGACGGCCGTGCCCTCGGCGATGCAGTTCAGCGTCATGAACTGGGCCTGCATGTCGGTCGGGAACGCCGGGTACTCGCTGGTGCGAAAGCTCACCGCGCGCGGCCGGCCGCTTGCCGACACCTGAATCCAGTCGCTGCCGGCCTCGATCTTCGCGCCGGCCTCGCGCAGCTTCTCGATCACGGTGTCCAGGTGGCGCGCATTCGCGTGCGCCAGCCGGACGTCGCCGCCCGCCGCCGCGACGGCGCACAGGAAGGTGCCGGTCTCGATGCGGTCGGGGATCACCGTGTGGGTGGCGCCGTGCAGCCGCTCGACGCCCTGGATGTGGATCCGGCTGGTGCCGTGGCCTTCGATCTTCGCACCCATCGCGATCAGCATCTCGGCCAGATCGGGGATCTCGGGCTCCTGCGCGGCGTTCTCGAGCACCGTCTCGCCGTTCGCGAGGGCGGCGGCCATCAGCAGGTTCTCGGTGCCGGTGACGGTGACCATGTCGGTCGTGATGCGCGTGCCCTGCAGGCGCTTGGCCTTCGCGACGATGTAGCCGTGCTCGACGCTGATCTCGGCGCCCATCGCCTGCAGGCCCTTGATGTGCTGGTCGACCGGGCGCGAGCCGATCGCGCAGCCGCCCGGCAAGGACACGCGCGCCTCGCCGAAACGGGCCAGCAGCGGCCCGAGCACGAGGATCGAGGCGCGCATCGTCTTCACGAGCTCGTAAGGCGCCTCGCGCGAGCTCAGCTGGCCGGCATTCAGCCCGATCACGTCGGGCGTCGCGTCGGAACGGTCGATCGCGACACCGAGGTTGCGCAGCAGCTTCAGCGCGGTGCTGACGTCCTGCAGGCGCGGCACGTTGCGCAGCGTGACCGGCTCGGCCGTCAGCAGCGCGGCGCAGAGTTCGGGCAGCGCGGCGTTCTTCGCCCCCGAGATCGTGACCGTGCCCTTCAGAGCCCGGCCGCCGCGAATGATGAGTTTGTCCATGAGCTCAGGCTTTCGGCCCCAATGCCCAACGCGGCCCGGGAACCCGCCGGCGCGGATTCACCAGCCGCAGTGGACACTGCGGCGGGTTTCAGTGGTGGTGGGTGGCGGCCGTTTGCGGGCTGGCAGCCCACTCGGCCGGGGTCAGCGTCTTCATCGACAGGGCGTGGATTTGCTCGCGCATTCTATCGCCCAGCGCCTCATAAACCCGGCGCTGGCGGGCGATGCGGCTCAGGCCTTCGAACGCGGCCGAGACGATCGTCGCAAAGAAATGCTGGCCATCGCCTTCGACCCCGATGTGGTCGCAGACGAGCCCTTGCGCGATGAAGCGCTGGATGTCGTCGGGGGTGGGGTTCGCCATGGTGGCGGCATTTTACGTCAGCGGCCAGGACGGCGCGGCGGCCGCCTCTGAAGCTGAACGCGGCCTCAATGCAGTTTCGTCAGGACCTTGCCCCATTTTTCATGGTCGCGCGCGATCACCTGGGCAAACTCCTCCGGCGTGGACGCGGCGCTGAGGAAGCCGAGCGCGAGGTGGCCCTTGTTGACCTGCGGATCGGCCAGGGCCGTGCGCACCGCGGCATTGAGCTTGGCGACGATCTCCGGCGGCGTCCCCTTCGGCGCCAGCAGCCCGAACCAGAAGTCGGCTTCGTAGCCCGGCACGCCGGCCTCGGCGAAGGTCGGCACGTCGGGCAGCACCGGGTTGCGCTGCGCGCTCGTGACCGCCAGCGGCCGCACGCGATCGCGGCCCAGCGTCTCCACCGTCGAGACCGTGACGAAACCGACCGTCAACTGCCCGTTGATCACGTCGGTGACCAACTGGCTGCCGCCCCGGTAGGGCACGTGCGTCATGTCGATCTTGGCCAGGTCGAGCAGCAACTGGCCGCTCGTGTGGCCGGCCGACCCGATGCCGGGGGTCCCGTAGCTGAGCCGGCCCGGTGCCGCGTGCGCCTGTGCGATCAGCTGCTGCACCGACTTGATCGGCGACGAGGCGCTGACGACCATCACGTTCGGCAGCACCGCGGTCATCGAGATCGGCGCGAAGCTGTGCAGCGGGTCGTAGCTGGATTTCAAGCCCAGCGCGGGGCTCAGCGCAAACGCACCGACGCTGCCCCACAACAGCGTGTAGCCGTCCGGCTTGCTCTCGGCCACCAGCGCCGTCGCCGGCATCCCGCCCGCGCCGCCCCGGTTGTCAATGATGAAGTCGGTCTTCAGCAGCTCGCCGACCTTGGCCATCACGAGGCGAGCCGACGCATCGGCGCCGCCGCCGGCCGCGAACCCGACCACGACCCGCACCGATCGATCCGGATAGGGCGCCTGCGCCCGCGCCGCGCCGCCGAACGCCATCGCCAGCGTCATCAAGACCAGAACCCTCAGCTTGTGCATCGATGCCTCTCCGTGACCGCAGGCACCCGGTGTGCCGGCCTGGTGTGGGATCGCCCAGCTTAGGCGAGCGGGATGGCCGAGTCAAACCGCGGGTCAATCTTATTCCACATATTGGATGTATCGATCCCGATGGATTCAGGCCGCAGGAAGGGTTTCCACCGACACCTGGCGGCCGATCTCCTGCGCCTCGTCGCGCAGCATCCCGAGCACGTCGCTGCGCCGCTTGCCCGACAGCCGCATCGACAGCGCGACGACCGAGATGCCGACCACGCACTGTCCGAAGGCGCCCATGATCGGAACCCCGATCGCCGAGATCGGCGGCGTCGTCCGGCGGTAGATGTTGAGCGCATGGCCGACGCGGCGCGCCTCGTCGACGCGCGCCGCCAATTCGCCGGCGTCGACCTCCATCTGCACGGCGTTGGCCGCGACGAGGCGGCGCCGCTCGTCGTCGGCCAGGCACGACAGGATCGCCAGGCCGCCCGCCCCGGCGGCCAGCGGCCGGCGCGTGCCGACGGTCACGAACGAGGTGCGGATCGGAAACTCGCCGCTGCGGTGCTCCAGGCAGACGCCATCGAGCCCGCTGCGAATCGTCACGACGGCGGAGTCGCCGGTGGCGCGCGCGAGCCGATCGACCGACGGCTGCACGAAGTCGCGCAGCGGAAAACGCGCGCCGGCCGAGATGCCGAGCTCGTACAGCGCCGGGCCGAGGAAGTAGCGCCGCAGCGATTTGTCCTGCACCGCCATGCGCTCCTGCACGAGGCCCTGGACCAGCCGGTGCGCGGTCGGCGGCTCCAGGCCGAGCGCGGTCGCGATGTCGGTGACGCGAACGCCGTCGCGCTGATGGCGCGCGAGCAGCCGCAGGATGTCGTGCGCGCGCCGCAGCACCTGGGTGCCCGGCGCCGGGGCCGCGAGTTCTTCCATCCACTTTTCCTTCTTCGAGGACGAACCGGCACATGACCGAGCGCCGCGCTGCGACTCTCGAGCGATGCCGATCATTTGCTATGATGACCCAACTGTTCCACATTATTCCATATATTGGATGTTTTTGAAAGAGGCCGAAATGACCGATGGTTCGACGAGAAAGCCGACCGCCGCCCTCGAGGGGGTGACGGTGCTCGAGGTCCCGGGGACCTTGTCGGCCTACACCGGCAAGCTGCTCGCCGACCTGGGGGCCCGCGTGATCCTGGTCGAACCGCGCGCCGGCACACGGGGGCGCTGGGCGCCGCCGCTGATCCGGGGCGCCGACGACCGCGACGGCGACGCGAGCCTCGCGTTCGGCTACTACAACACCAGCAAGCAGTCGATCACGCTCGATCTCGATCACCCGCGCGGCCAGCAGGTGTTTCGCCGGCTCGCCGCGACCGCATCGCTGGTGCTGGAAAGCGAACGCCCCGGCACGATGCGCCGGCGCGGCCTCGACCACGCGGCGCTCGCGGCCTCGGCGCCGGCGCTGGTGTCCGTGAGCGTCACCCCGTTCGGCGCGAGCGGCCCGTACGCGGACTACGAAGGCGAGGACATCGTGCTGCTCGCGCTCGGCGGTCTGCTGAGCCTGGCCGGCTTCATCGACAGCGCGCCGACGCGCGTCTGGGGCAACCAGGCGGTGCTCGCGGCGGCGCAGTTCGCGGCCGTCGGCGCGCTCGCCGCGCTGCTGCACGCCGAGGCGCATGGCGAGGGCCAGCTGGTCGATGTCGCCGCGCAGCAATGCGTCGTGATGGCGCTCGAGAACGCGGCCCAGTTCGCCGACCTGGAAGGCACCGTGCGCAAGCGCGCGGGCGGTGCGGTGCGCTACGCCGGCACCGGCATCTTCCCCTGCACCGACGGCGAGGTCTTCGTGATGGCCGCCGGCGTCGGTGAACCGCGCTTCTGGCAGAACACGGTCGCGTGGCTGCGCAGCGAAGGCGTCGCGGCGGTCGAAGAGATCGCCGACGACAAATGGCGCGACTTCCGCTTCCTTGCGACCGACCCGGCGAAGGCGGTTTTCAACCGCATCTTCGCGCCGTTCGCGGCGACCCGCAGCTTGAAATACCTGTACCACGAAGGCCAGCGCCGCGGGGTGCCGATCGCGCCGATGTCCTCGCCGTCGGACTTGGTGCGAAACGACCAATTGAACGCGCGCGGCCACTTCACGCCGTTCGAGCATCCGTCGGCGCCGCCCGGCGCGCTGATGCCCGGAGCGCCGTATGCGATGTCGCAGACGCCGGCGCACAGCGGCCGCGCGCCGCGACGCGGCGAGCACACCGACGCGGTGCTCGCGGCGGCCGGCTTCGACGCCGGCGAAATCAAGGCGCTGCGCGCCGAGGAGGTGCTGTGAGCGCTGCGATGAAAAAAGGCCCGCTGGACGGCGTCAAGGTCACCGACTTCACCTGGATCGGCGCCGGCTCCTTCACGACCAAGCTGCTCGCCGACATGGGCGCCGACGTCGTGAAGCTGGAAACGGCGACACGCCCGGACACGCTGCGCCTGATGCCGCCCTTCAAGGACAAGATCGTCGGCATCAACCGCAGCGGCTACTTCGCCGACCGCAACACCAGCAAGCGCAGCCTGGCGCTCAACATGAAGCGCCCGGAGGCGCGCGCGCTCGCGCGCCGGATGATCGAGCAGTCGCATGTCGTGATCAACAACTTCACGCCCGAGGTGATGGGCAAGTTCGGCCTCGGCTACGAGGACGTGCGGCAGTTCAAGCCCGACATCGTCTACGTCGCGATGTCGCTGCTCGGCGCGACCGGCCCGGAGCACAAGTACCTCGGCTACGGCCACATGATCAACGCGATGAGCGGGCTGCTGCGACTGTCGGGCCACCCCGGGCGCGAGCCGACCGGCACCGGCACCAACTACCCCGACCACATCCCGAACCCGACCCATGCCGTGGTCGCGCTGCTGGCCGCGCTGCGCCACCTGCGGCGCACCGGCGAAGGCCAGTTCGTCGACGTCGCGCAGCTCGAGCCCGCGGTCGCGCTGCTCGGGCCGACCGTGCTCGAATGGACCGTCAACGGCGTCGATCGCCGGCGCGTCGGCAACCGCCACGACGAGTCGGCGCCGCACGGCGTCTACCCGGTCGCCGGCGACGACCGCTGGATCGCGATCGCGGTGACCGACGACGCGCAGTGGGCCGCGCTCGCCGAGACCCTGGACCAGCCGGGCTGGCTGCGCGAGGCGCGCTGGGCCACGCCGGCGGGCCGGCGCGACGACGCCGACGCGCTCGATGCGGCGATCGGCACCGCGACGCGCGGCTGCGACGGCCCGGTGCTGATGCGTGCGCTGCAGGCGCGCGGCGTGCCGGCCGGCGTCGTGCAGGACAGCCTGGAAGTGATCAACGACCCGCAGCTCAAGCACCGCGAGCACTGGGTCCGGCTGCAGCACCCCGAGATGGGCGAGACGCTCTACAACGCGCCGCCGCTGCACTTCTCGGCCACGCCGGCCTGGCCGCGCCGCGCCGCGCCGCTGCTCGGCGAACACACGCGCGAGGTCTGCCGCGAATGGCTGCAGCTCGACGACGCGCGGATCGACGCGCTGATCGCCGATGAAGTTCTGAAATAGGCACTCGCCGGAAACCAACCAGGAATCACCATGGGACTCACCCTGACCGTCAAGAACCGCATCGCGACCATCGTGCTCGATCGGCCCGAAGCCCTCAACGCCTTCGACCTGGAGATGCGCCGCCAGATGCATGCCGCCTGGCAGCGCCTGCGCAGCGACGACGAGATCTGGGCCGCGATCATCACCGGCGCCGGCGACAAATCCTTCAGCACCGGCTCGGACCTGAAGAACTCGCTGCCCTCGGAGCGCAGCTTCGCGAGCCAGCAGTACGGCGGCGAGCCGGTGCCGACCTTCCTCGGCGACCTGCACTTGGTCGACAAGCCGGTGATCGCCGCGATCAACGGCTACGCAATCGGCGGCGGCCTGGAGCTGGCGCTCGCCTGCGACATCCGGCTGTGCTCCGACAACGCGAGCTTCGCGCTGTCGGAGGTCAAGATCGGCAGCCTGCCGGGCGGCGGCGGCACGCAGCGGCTGGTGCGCGCGATCGGCATGTCCGACGCGATGCTGATGCTGCTCTCGGGCGACCGCGTCGACGCGACCGAGGCCCACCGCATCGGCTTGGTCAGCCGCGTGACCCCGCGCGACCAGTTGATGGCGGAGGCGACCGCCCTCGCCGAGCGCATCACCGCGAACGCGCCGCTGTCGGTGCGCGCGGTCAAGCGCGTCGCCTACCAGGGCCTGGACGTCCCGCTGCAGCACGGCCTCGCGATGGAGCGCCAGGTCTTCGGCCTGCTCTATGCCAGCGCCGACCGCATCGAGGGCCGCAAGGCCTTCACCGAAAAACGCAAGCCGGTCTACACCGCGCAGTGACCCTTCAAGACGACGCCCCACCATGACGATCACCCTCCGCCCCGAACTCGAAGAGATGCGCGCCTCGTTGCGCAAGTTCTGCACCGAACAGCTCGAACCGCTCGCCCGCCGCATCGACGCGACCGATGAACTCCCGCCCGAAGTCGTCCCGCTGCTGGCCGACGCCGGCTACCTCGGCATGCGCCTGCCGGCGAAGAACGGCGGGATGGATGTCGACCTCTCGACCTACTGCCTCGTGCTCGAGGAACTGAGCCGCGTGCACCGCGTGTTCAACCTGATCGTCTCGGCCTCCAGCGGCATCGCACCCTCGGCGATCGCGCACCTGGGCACCCCCGAGCAGCAGGACCGCTACCTGAACGGTGTCACGCGCGGCCTGCGGCGCGGCGCGTTCGCGCTGACCGAGCCCGAGGCCGGCTCCGACTCCGCCTCGATGCGCACGCGCGCCGAGCGCCGCAACGGCCAATGGGTGCTCAACGGCCGCAAGCACTACATCAGCGGCGGCCACGTCGCCGACTTCATCGTCGTGCTCGCGGTGACCGACCCGGTCAAACGTTCGCGCGGCGGCATCACCGCGTTCGTGGTCGAAAAGGGCACGCCCGGCTTCGAGGTCTCGCGCGTCGAGAGCACGATGGGCTCGGCGGTGATCAAGGTCGCCGAGCTCACGTTCAACGACTGCACGCTCGACGACAGCGCGGTGCTGGGCGAGGTCGGCGGCGGCTTCAAGGTCGCGATGTCGCACCTCGGCGAGGGGCGGTTGTGCATCTCCGCGGCCTGCATCGGCACCTCGGACCGCCTGATCGAGATGTCGGTCGAGCACGCGAAGAACCGCCACACCTTCGGCAAGCCGCTCGCGGCGCGCCAGGCGATCCAGTGGATGATCGCCGACTCGGCGGTCGAGCTCGCCTGCGCCCGCGCGCTGACCTACGGCACGCTGCAGGATCTGGAAGCCGGCAAGGACGTCGGCGTGCGCCCGAACATGGCCAAGCTGCACTGCTCCGAGATGGTCGGGCGGATCGCCGACCGCGCGGTCCAGATCCATGGCGGCATGGGCATCGTCAAGGGCTTCCCGGTCGAGCGCTTCTACCGCGACATCCGCCACTACCGCGTCGGCGACGGCACCTCGGAAGTGCAGCGCATGGTGATCGCGCGCAGCCTCGTCGGAAAGGGCGAGTGAGATGCGCCCGGCAGCGTTGAATCGGCTCGCGGCGCGGCTGTGCGCGCTCGGCCTGGCCGGCGTCGCGGCCCTCGCCTCGGCGCAGGGCTACCCCGACAAGGTGATCCGCCTGGTCGTGCCGTTCGCGGCCGGCGGCACCAGCGACGTGATGGTGCGGCCGCTGACCGACAAGCTCACGAAGCTGCTCGGCCAGAGCGTGGTGGCCGATTACGCCGCCGGCGCCGGCGGTACGGTCGCGGCGACCCGGGTCGCGGTCGCCGCGCCCGACGGCTACACGCTGCTGCTCGCCTCCACCAGCGCGTTGTCGACCGGCCCGTTCGTCACCAAGGGCCTGCGCTACGACCCGGTCAAGAGCTTCACGCCGATCGGCCAGATGGCCCGCTCCGAGTACATCCTCGTGGTCCCGGCGCGCTCGCCGCTGAAGAACCTGGACGACGTGCTGAAGGCGGCGCGCGCCAAGCCCGGCGCGCTCACCTACGGCACGCCGGGCGTCGGCAGCCTCGGCCACCTGTCGGGCGAATTGCTGAAGAGCCGCACCGGGATCCAGATCGAGCACGTGCCGTACCGCGGCCAGGGGCCGATGGACATCGACCTGCTCGGCGGCCGGCTCGACATGGCGATCGCAGGTCTCGGCAACACCATCGAGTCGGTCAACGACGGCCGGCTGCGCGCGATCGCGATGACCGGCGGCGTGCGCTCCGGCGCGCTGCCGCAGGTCGCGACGATGAGCGAGCTCGGCGTGCCCGACTTCGACGCCTCGGTGTTCTGGGGCCTGGTCGGGCCGGCCGGCATGGCGCCCGACGTCGTCGACAAGCTCAACGCCGCGCTGCGCGCGGTCGTGCAGATGCCCGACGTCAAGCGCTTCTGGATCGCCGAGGGCCAGGACCCGGTGGCCGGCTCGCCGGCCGAGCTGGGCAGCCTGATCGAGCGCGAATATGCGCGCTGGAAAGTCGTCACGACGAACGCCCACATCGCCCCCTAGACCCTCAAGACCTCGCCTGTAGAGACTGCACCCATGCCCCATCCCCTGCAGAACCTGACCGCCATCGCCGGCGTCGGCGCCTCGCCGCAAGGCAAGGTCCCGGGTTCGAGCTCGCTGACCCTCGCGGTCGAAGCGTTCAAGCGCGCGCTCGACGATTGCGGCCTGAAGAAATCCGACATCGACGGGCTGCTGACGATGCCCGGCGTCACCACGCCCGAAGGCGCCTGGAACTACCTGCGCGTGGGCGAGACGCTGGGCATCAACCCGCGCTTCACCGGCACGCTGATGCTGGGCGGCGCGACCGCGGGCGCGCTGGTGCACCAGGCCGCGATGGCGATCCAGAACGGCCTGGCGACCCACGTCGCCTGCGTGTTCGGCGACGCCGCCGCGACCGGCGGCTTCCGCTTCGACCGCGTCTCGGGCTGGGGCGATTCCTGGGACATCTGGGGCTACATGGCCGCCGCGGCGAACAGCGCGATCACCGCGTCGCGCCACATGGCGCTCTATGGCACGACGAGCCGGCAGCTCGCCGAGGTCGCCGTGGCCTGCCGCCGCCACGCGTCGCTGAACCCGGAAGCGACGATGCGCAAGC
>DASYCA010000428.1:0-4499 GCA_036500445.1 Burkholderiaceae bacterium
GCGATGAGCTTCCTGCCCGATGTGAAAGTGCCGTGCGAGAGCTGCCGCGGTGCGCGCTTCAACCCCGAGACCCTGGCCGTCAGCTGGCGCGGCAAGAGCATCGGCGACGTACTGCAGATGGAGGTGGACGAGGCCGTCGACTTCTTCGCCAGCATGCCCAACATCGCGCACCCGCTGCAGTTGCTGAAGGACGTCGGCCTGGGCTACCTGACGCTCGGCCAGCCCTCGCCGACGCTCTCCGGCGGCGAGGCGCAGCGCATCAAGCTCGTGACCGAGCTCAGCAAGGTGCGCGACGACGTCACGCGGCGCGGCAACAAGGTGCCGCACACGCTGTACGTGCTGGACGAGCCGACCGTCGGGCTGCACATGGCCGACGTCGAGCGGCTGATCCGCGTGCTGCACCGGCTCGTCGACGGCGGCCACAGCGTCGTCGTGATCGAGCACGACCTCGACGTGATCGCCGAGGCCGACTGGGTCATCGACCTCGGGCCGGACGGCGGCGTGAAGGGCGGCTCCATCGTCGGCGAGAGCACCCCGGAAGCGCTGGTGCGCAACGCCGCGAGCCACACGGGGGCGGCGCTGAAGCCGGTGCTGGCGCGCAGCTGAGGGGCGGGGCGGCGGCCCGCGGTATAAACGGCGATCACCGAGAGGACTCCTGCCGTGGCCAATCCAGACTTCCCGAGCGACATCTACACCGAGCCTTCGAACCAGGACGGCGACACCTTCAAGAACCTCGGTCCGCTGCGCGGCCTGGCCGGCGTCTGGCAGGGCACGCGCGGCGTCGACGTGAAGCCCAAGGCCGAGGGCCCGCGCACGCAGGCCTATGTCGAGCACTACACGGCGCAGCCGATCGATCCGCAGACGAACGGCCCGCAGCTGTTCTACGGCCTGCGCTATCACACCTTCATCACGAAGCCCGGCCTCACGAAGATGTACCACGACCAGGTCGGCCACTGGCTGTGGGAGCCGGCGACCGGCGCGATCATCCACACCCTGTCGATCCCGCGCGGCCAGGTCGTGATGGCCGCCGGCCACGCGAGTTCGGATTCGACCAGCTTCGAGCTGATCGCGACGCGCGGCACCGAGGTCTACGGCATCTGCTCTAACCCGTTCATCGAGTACGCGTTCCAGACCACCGAGTTCCGCATCAAGGTGACGGTCAATCCGGACGACACCTGGTCCTACGACCAGGACACGGTGATGCAGATCAAGGGCCGCGAGGCCCCGTTCCACCACACCGACCGCAACACGCTGTCGCGCATCGGCGCGCCGGAACTCAACCCGCTCGCGCCGCGCCCGGCCGCTTGAGCGCCTGACGCAGCCGGCGCGGGCTCTCGAAGCCGGCGAGGCGGGCGGCATCGGCGTTCGACGCGCCGCCGGCCAGCGCGTGCCGCGCGAGCCCGCGCCGCACATGCTCGACGTAGTCGCGCGGGCTCAGCTTCACGTGCCGGTGAAAAAGCCGCGCGAGGTGGCGCGGCGTGACGTGCGCGGTCTCGGCCAGGCGCTCGGCGCTCCAATCGGCGCTCGGCGCGGCGCAGACGGCGTCCTGCACGCGGTGCACGGCCGGGTGCAGGTGGTCGCGGTGCGCGAGCAGCGGCGAACGCTGTTCGTCGTGCGGGCCGCGGCGCGTGAACGCGACCATCACCTGCGCGACGGCCGACGCGATCGCCGGCCCGCATTCGCGCGTGACGAGGTGCAGCGCGAGGTCGATGCCGGCCGTGATGCCGGCGCTCGACAGCAGCGGGCCGTCCTCGACGAAGACGCGGTTCGCCTGCACCTTCGCGGCCGGCGCGAGCCGCGCGAGCTCGTCGAGCAGCTCGTGGTGGGTCGTGACGCAGCGCGTGCCGACCAGGCCGGCATCGGCGGCGAGCAGCGCGCCGACGCAGACCGTCAGCAGCAGCGTGTCGTCCGCATCGAGCCGCGGTGCGACGACGCGGGCGAGCCAGTCGCGTGCCGTGAGCCACGGCCGCTGGCGGCGCAGGACCTCGGGCGCACTGCCGGGGCGTCCGAGCACGACGACCCAGCAGCGCGGCGGCAGCTCGGGCGGCAGCGGCTCGATCTTCGCGAGGCCGAGACCGACCGACGACTCGACCTCGGCGAGCGGCCCGACGAAGCGCATCCGGAACGCTGGCGCCCGGCCGGCATGGCGCAGCCGCTGGTTCGCAAGCCGAAAGGCCTCGGCCGGGCCGGCCAGGTCGAGCAGCAGCGAGTCGGGCAGGACGAGGAACAGGACGTCGATCATGCAAGCGTCACGGGAACGGGGTGAAAAGGCGCGGGTCGCGCTCAGGGCGTGTCCAGCCAGCGTACCTCCATCTGGCGCGCAGTGCGCTCGGCGAGCGCGCGGCCGATCAGGCGCTCGACCAGGTGCAGGCTCATGTCGATCCCCGCGGCGATGCCGGCCGAGCTGATCAGGCGGCCGTGCTCGACCCAGCGAACGCCGTCGACGACCGTGAGCGCCGGCCACCCCGCGCGCAGGTCGGCGAGGTCTTCCCAGTGCGTCGTCAGCGGCGCGCCGCCGGTGACGCCGGCCGCGGCGAGCAGGAACGCGCCGGTGCAGATCGACGCGACGATCTCGCAGCCGGGCGCGACGCGCGCGATCCAGGCCAGGGTCTCGGGGCAGGCGAGCGCGGCGTCGACGACGCCTCCGGGCACCAGCAGCACGTCGAAGGCCGGCGCGTCGGCGAACGAATGATCGACCTGCACGACCATGCCGGCGCGCGCCTTCACGCGGGCACCCCGGCGCGAGACGGTGAGGACGCCGAACGGCGCGGCGGCCGTCGGCGCGAGCCGTGCCTGCATGCGCGTCGCGGTCGTGAAGACTTCATAGGGCCCGGCGAAATCGAGCGCCTCGACCTCGTCGTACATCAGGATGCCGACGCGGCGCGTCCCCTCGGGCGGCCGGGCGGCGCTCATGCCGCGGCCCGGGCGCGTTCCAGCGCCTGCGCCGCGCTGCAGATCGTCGCGAAGCGGCCGGCCAGCACGGTCTCGGTGCGCTCGCGGATCGCGGCCGCGCTCAGCGTCGCGCCGGCCGGCGTCCGCATGTCGAAGGTCAAGGTCGCATCGCTCACGTAGTCGACCTGCCAGCCTTCGTCGCTCGCGTGCCGCGTCGTCGTTTCGCAGCACTGCTCGGTGCGGATCCCGGCGACGATCAGCCGGCGGATGCCGCGCTGGTGCAGCCAGACGGGCAAGCCGGTGCCGACGAGTGCGCTGTGGCGGTGCTTCTCGACCGTCAGCGCGGCCTCGAACGGTGCCAGCCCGCTCAGCGGGCGGATCAGGCCGCTGGCCTGCGCGAACGCGTTGTCGGCGGTGTCCGGGCCGTCGGTGTGGAACACGCGGACGACAGGAATCGCCTGGCGGGCGCAGCCCTCGATCAGTGCTGCATTCGCCGCGAGAAAGCCCGGCAGTTCGGATTCGGACCAATAAGGGCGGTGGCGAAACGACTCCTGGACGTCGATCAGCAGCAAGGCGGTGGACATGGGGTGCTCCGGTGATTCAAAGCGCCATGATCGCCGCCGCGCAGCGCGCCGCGGCACCGCGATCCGACCGATGCGGACCGAAATCGGACCTCGCGATCCCCCGGTGCCGGAGGGTCGATCGGCGACATCATTCGATGTGACAATCCGCACTCGACGCAGGCACGCCGAATGCTTTACGTCCCTTCACCGAGCCTCGGTGAAGGCTTGTGCATATCATTCGAATTTTTCCGCCCGGGAATCGCTCAACGTGTCCATGGTTCAGCTCGCGCTGCGGCGCCCATACACCTTCATCGTGATGGCGATGCTGATCGTGCTGGCGACGCCATTCGCGTTGCTGAAGATGCCGACCGACATCTTCCCGGAGATCGACATCCCGGTCATCAGCATCGTCTGGAGCTATACCGGGCTATCGGCTCAGGAAATGGGCCAGCGCATCTCGTCGCAGAACGAGCGCAGCCTGACGACGACGGTCAGCGACATCGAGCACATCGAGTCGACCTCGCTCGCCGGCATCGCGGTCATCAAGGTCTTCTTCCAGCCCAACGCGAACATCCAGACCGCGCTGGCGCAGGTCGTGGCGATCGAGCAGGCCCAGTTGCGCCAGCTGCCGCCGGGCATCACGCCGCCGCTGATCATCAAGTACTCGGCCTCCAGCATCCCGGTGATCCAGCTCGGGCTGTCCAGCCCGACGCAGCCCGAGAACGCGCTGTTCGATGCCGCCATCAACACGCTGCGGCCGCAACTGATCACGATTCCGGGGGTCGCGATACCGTTCCCGTACGGCGGCAAGAACCGGCTGATCTCGGTCGACCTGGACACCAACGCGCTGCAGGCGCGCGGCCTCGCGCCGGCCGACGTCGTCAACGCGTTGAATCTTCAGAACCTGATCCTGCCCTCGGGCACCGCGAAGTTCGGCGACACCGAATACAACGTTGGCATGAACGGTTCGCCGAGCCTGATCGCCGGGCTGAACGACCTGCCGGTGCGCACCAGCAACGGCACCACGACCTACATCAGCGACGT
>DASYCA010000429.1:0-1692 GCA_036500445.1 Burkholderiaceae bacterium
TGGGCTTCCAGCGCGTGATCCAGCGCGCGATCATGCACGTGCAGTCGACCGGCAGCGGCAAGAAGGAAGTGACCGGCGCCAACGTGCTGGTCGCGATCTTCGGCGAGAAGGATTCGCACGCCGTCTACTACCTGCACCAGCAGGGCGTGACGCGTCTGGACGTCGTCAACTTCATCGCCCACGGCATCAAGAAGAGCGATCCGCCGGAGCCGGCCAAGCCCGCCGAGGGCAGCGCCAACGGCGGCGAGCAGGCCGAGAAGGAAGAGGGCGACGGCAAGGGCTCGCCGCTGGACCAGTTCACGCAGAACCTGAACCAGCTCGCGAAGGACGGCAAGATCGATCCGCTGATCGGCCGCGAGCACGAGGTCGAGCGCGTGATCCAGATCCTGTGCCGCCGGCGCAAGAACAACCCGCTGCTGGTCGGCGAGGCCGGCGTCGGCAAGACCGCGATCGCCGAGGGCCTGGCCTGGCGCATCACGCAGAACGAGGTGCCCGAGATCCTCGCGGATTCGGTCGTCTACTCGCTCGACATGGGCGCGCTGCTGGCCGGCACCAAGTACCGCGGCGATTTCGAGCAGCGCCTGAAGGGTGTGTTGAAGCACCTGAAGGAGCAGCCGAACGCGGTGCTGTTCATCGACGAGATCCACACGCTGATCGGCGCCGGCGCGGCGTCGGGCGGCACGCTGGACGCCAGCAACCTGCTGAAGCCGGCGTTGAGCTCGGGCGCGATGAAGTGCATCGGCGCGACGACCTTCAGCGAGTACCGCGGCATCTTCGAGAAGGATGCCGCGCTGTCGCGGCGCTTCCAGAAGGTCGACGTGGTGGAGCCGTCGGTCGAAGAAACGGTCGAGATCCTGAAGGGCCTGAAATCGCGCTTCGAGGAGCACCACAGCGTCAAGTACGCGGTCGGCGCGCTGCAGGCCGCGGCCGAGCTGTCGGCCAAGTACATCAACGACCGGCACCTGCCCGACAAGGCGATCGACGTGATCGACGAGGCCGGCGCCGCGCAGCGCATCCTGCCCAAGAGCAAGCAGAAGAAGACCATCACGCGCGCCGAGGTCGAGGACATCGTCGCGAAGATCGCGCGCATCCCGCCCGCCAGCGTGTCGAGCGACGACCGCGGCAAGCTGAAGACGCTGGACCGCGACCTGAACAGCGTGGTGTTCGGCCAGGAGCCGGCGATCGAGGCGCTGGCGTCGGCGATCAAGATGGCGCGCTCCGGCCTGGGCCGTCCGGACAAGCCGATCGGTTCGTTCCTGTTCAGCGGGCCCACCGGCGTGGGCAAGACCGAGGTCGCGAAGCAGCTCGCCTACATCCTGGGCATCGAGCTGATCCGCTTCGACATGAGCGAGTACATGGAACGCCACGCGGTCAGCCGGCTGATTGGCGCGCCGCCGGGCTACGTCGGCTTCGACCAGGGCGGCCTGCTGACCGAGGCGATCTCGAAGAAGCCGCACGCGGTGCTGCTGCTCGACGAGATCGAGAAGGCGCACCCGGATGTCTTCAACGTGCTGCTGCAGGTGATGGACCACGGCACCTTGACCGACAACAACGGGCGCAAGGCCGACTTCCGCAGCGTCATCATCATCATGACGACGAACGCCGGCGCGGAGACGATGAACAAGGCGACGATCGGTTTCACGAATGCACGCGAAGCGGGCGATGAGATGGCCGACATCAAGCGCTTGTTCA
>DASYCA010000430.1:0-4868 GCA_036500445.1 Burkholderiaceae bacterium
GTGGCCGCGCTGCAGAAGTCTTTTGCGTTCTATGTCTGGGGTCGATCGGACCACGATCGTTCGGTGATCCGCCTGGTCACCTCGTGGTCGACCGAAGAACGCCAGGTCGACGCCTTCCTGGATCGGCTCGCCCCGGCGTAGGGAAGAGCGACCTCTGCCATGGCGACGAGGTGGCTATTCGACACGGGTGCCGCCAGACGATGCAAACTTGCAGCGCGCCGTTCAGGCGCGTTTTTTTCGCTCAAAGGAGTCTCGCGATGGTCAAGCTCGCCTTGTTCGTTCGTCTGGAAGCCAAGCCCGGCAAGGAAGCCGCGCTGGGCGACTTTCTCGCCGGTGCGCTGGCGCTGGCCAACGCCGAAGCAGGGACCACGGCCTGGTTCGCGCTGAAATTCGGCCCGTCGACATTCGGCGTTTTCGACGCCTTCGCCAATGAGGCCGGCCGTCAGGCCCACCTGGACGGCCCGATCGCCGCGGCGTTGATGGCCCACGCCGCGACCTTGCTCAGCGCGCCGCCCAAGATCGAAAAAGTCGATCTGCTGGCGGCCAAGCTGCCGGGATAGAGTGATCATGAAGACATCGGAGATCTCGCGTGCCTGCCTGCAGGCCTACGTCGACAAGGCGCGACGTCGCCGAGTCGCTGATCGCGGCCGATTTCCGCTTCACCAGCCCGCTCGACAATGACACCTCGCGCGACGGCAAGCTGTCGTCCGTGGAGGTCTACTTCGGCTGGGACCTCCCCCATCCGGCAAAAGTCGGCGGGTTTGTAAAAGCGTAAGGCCGGTGCGCTAAGTCTTCAGCATCCACTCGTGCGCCGGGTCGTTGCGAAACACCCAGTAGCGCTTCGGCCCCGCCATCACGTTCAGGTAGTACAGGTCATAGCCGTGCGGCGCGACGACCGGGTGGTAGCCGCGCGGCACCATCACGACGTCGTGATCCTCGACCGCACAGGCCTCGTCCAGGCTGCGGTCGTCGGTGTAGACGCGCTGGAACGCGAAGCCCTGCGGCGGGTTCAGCCGGTGGTAGTAGGTTTCTTCGAGCTGCGTCTCGCTCGGCGGCGCTTCGGTGTCGTGCTTGTGCGGCGGGTAGCTCGACGAATGACCGGCCGGCGTGATCACCTCGACGACGAGCAGGTGCGCGGCGGTCGGGTCGTCGTGCGGCAGGATGTCGCAGATGCTGCGCGTGTTGCTGCCCTGGCCGCGCACGCTGCGGCGCATCAGGTCCGGGTCGATCACACGGATCTCGCGTTTCGTGTCGCCGCCGGGTGCGCTGCACAGCGCGATCTCGGCCGCGCCGTGGGCACGCAGCTCGATCTGATGGCCCGGCGGCACGTAGACGGCGGCCGGCGGGATCGGGTCGAAGACGCTGCGGCGCGTGCCCAGCGCGTCGAAGGTCACGCCATCGACGCTCACGTCGGCCTTGCCGCTGAGCACGACGATGCACAGCTCGCGCGTGCCGGTGGCCAGCGCCTCGCGTTCGCCGTCGGCCAGGCGCAGCGCGCGGAAGCCGACGTGCGTCCAGCCCGCGCGCTCCGGCGTCACGTTGACGATCTCGCGGCCGTCGGGCCGCGCCTTCGCAAGCAGGGGGCTGACCATCAGGGCTTCTCCTTCACGCGGGCGGCGCCCGATCGATCGAGGCGGTCGACGCCGCGGCGCAGCGTCTCGAAACCCTTCTTCGCGCAGGCGCGGCTCGGCGCGACGGCCGGGTCCTGCTCGGCCTCGACGACGAGCCAGCCCTCGTAGCCGGCCTCGCGCAAGGTCGCGAGCACCGCGTCGAAATCGATCGCGCCGTCGCCGGGCACCGTGAACGTGCCGTTGATCACGCCGGTCAAAAAACTCCAGCCGTCGTTGCGCGCCGTCGCGACGACCTGCGGCCGCACGTCCTTGCAGTGGACGTGGACGACGCGCGCGACGTGCTTCTTCAACAGCGCCGTGACCGCGCCGGGCTCGGTCGCGCCGCCGTAGAACGCGTGGCCGGTGTCGAACAGCAGGCCGACATGGCGCGCGTCGGTCTCGGCCATCAGCCGGTCGATGTCGGCCGGCGCCTCGACATAGGCGCCCATGTGGTGGTGGTACGCGAGCGTGATGCCGTAGGCGGCTTGCAGGTGGGCGCCGAACGCGTTCAGCCGCGCGGCGTAGCCCTGCCACTGCGCATCGGCCGTGAAGCGCGGGCGCTTCGCGAGCGGGGTGTCGATCCGGCCCTGGATCGAGCCGGCCACTTCGCCGTAGACGACGACCTTGCAGCCGTTGTGGCGCAGCTTGCTCATGTGCGCGACGCAGTTCGCGACCTCGGCCTCGACCGTGCCTTCGGCCAGCCGGCCCGAATACCAGCCGCTGACGCAGGCGACGCGGTACTCGGCGAGCTTCGCGGCGAGCGCCGCCGGGTCGCTCGGGAATTTGTTGCCGAGCTCGAAGCCCTGATAGCCGATTTCCGCGCCTTCGCTCAGCGCGGTCTCGAGCGGCGTCTCGCCGCCGAGCGCCGGGAGGTCGTCGTTGCTCCAGGAGATCGGGTTGATGCCGATGCGGATGTTCCAGGTCATGGGGTCTCGTGGAGTCGTCAAAGTCGTTGGGTCTGCTTGCCGGCGAGGTAGCGATCGTGCGAATCCTTGACCTCGCTGCGCTGCGAGATCTCGGGCACCGCGACCTCCCACCAGCAGCCGCCGTCGTCGGTCGTGCGGGTGTGCGTGGTGGCTATCACGATGACTTGCGTGCGCGTGGCGGCGCGGGCGCGTTGCAGGGCCGTCTTCAAGGCCGTGACGCCCTCGACGTGGACCGCCTCGGCGCCCAGGCTCGCGGCGTGCGCGGCGAAGTCGATGCGCACATCGACGCCGCCTTCGGGCACGCAGTCACCGAGCAGGTTGTTGAAGCTCGCGCCGCCGGTGTCGTTCTGCAGGCGCTGGATGCAGCCGTAGCCGCGGTTGTCGAGCACGACGACGATCAATTTTCGGCCCAGCATCACCGAGCTCGCGATCTCGGAGTTCAGCATCAGGTAGGAGCCGTCGCCGACCATCACGATGACCTCGGCCTCGGGCCGCGCGATCTTCACGCCCAGGCCGCCGGCGATCTCGTAGCCCATGCACGAATAGCCGTACTCCATGTGGTAGCCGCCCGGGCGCGCGGCACGCCACAGCTTGTGCAGCTCGGCCGGTAGCGTGCCGGCGGCGCAGACGACGATGTCGCGCCGCGGCGAGTCGGGGGCGGAGTCGCGCACCGCGCCGATGACTTCGGCGTCGTAGGGCAGCGTGTCGCTCGGGGTGTTCGTCGTCAGCGCGTCGACGCGGCCGCGCCAGGCGGAGGCCGCGGCACGGGCGCGATCGGTCCAGGCGGCGTCGGCGGACCAGCCCGCAGCGTCCAGTTTCGTCAAGCCGACCCGCGCGTCACAGACCAGCGGCTGCGCGTGCCACTTGTCGGCATCGATGCCGGCGACGTTCAGGCCGATCAATGTCGCGCCGCCGAACAACGTGTGCGAGCCGGTGGTGAAATCCTGCAGCCGGGTGCCGACCGCGAGGATCAGGTCGGCGTCGCGCGCGAGTTCATTGGCGGCCGGCGAGCCGGTCACGCCGATTGCGCCGAGGTTCATCGGGTGGTCCCACGCGAGGCTGCTCTTGCCGGCTTGCGTCTCCGCGACCGGGATGCCGCCGCGCTGCGCCAGCGCGCTCAAGGCCGCGGCCGCGCCGCTGTACAGCACGCCGCCGCCGGCGACGATCAGGGGCCGGCGCGCCGCGCGCAGCGCCTCGATCGCGCGCTCGAGCTCGGCGCGGTCGGGCTCGGGGCGGCGCAGGCGGATCGTCCCGGGGTGCAGAAAGTCCTCGGGGCAATCGAAGGCCTGCGCCTGCACGTCCTGCGGCAGCGCGAGGCAGACCGGCCCGCAGGACGCCGGGTCCATCATGACCTGGACCGCGCGCGGCAGCGCGACGAGCAGCTGTTCGGGCCGCATCAGCCGGTCGAAGTAGCGCGTGACCGGGCGGAACGCGTCGTTGACCGAAACGTCGCCGTGGTGGAAGTCCTCGAGCTGCTGCAGCACCGGGTCGGGCGCGCGCGACGCGAAGGTGTCGCCGGGCAGCAGCAGCACCGGCAGGCGGTTCACGTGCGCGAGCGCGGCGGCCGTCAGCAGGTTGGTCGCGCCGGGGCCGATCGAGCTCGTCACGGCCATGATGCGGCGGCGGAAATTCGCCTTCGAATACGCGATCGCGGCGTGCGCCATCGCTTGCTCGTTGTGGGCGCGGTAGGTCGTCAGCAGCGTGCGCTGCTCCCACAGCGCCTCGCCGAGCCCGGCGACGTTGCCGTGGCCGAAGATCGCCCAGACGCCGCCGCAGTACGGCACCACGCTGCCATCGTCGAGCTCGACGCGCAGCGCCGCGAGGTGGCGCACCAGCGCCTGCGTCATCGTCAGTCTCACGGTCTTCATGCCATGTGCTCCAGGCGCGTTTCGGGGTCGTTCCCGGGGCCGTTCCGGGTGCCGTGCGCGGCGGCCGGGCGGCTCGCTCGCCAGGCCTCGACCAGCGTCGCGAAATTGCGCGCCGCCTCGTCGATCAAGGCGTCGTCGTCGATCTCGCCCTTCAGCCAGCGCAGGCTGGGCCCGGCCCACAGCGTGCGGCCGACCATGAAGCCCTTGACGATCGGGTGCGTGGCCTGCTGGAAGCCTTGCACCAGCACGTCCAGCGGCTGGTTCAGCCCGAGGATCACGACGCCGCGGCAGGGCGGGTCGCGCTCGGCGATCAGCGCCGCGAGCAGGGCCCATGAGGGGCTCGCCATCGGCGCGAGCTTCCACCACTCGGGTTTGAAGCCGAGGTTGTAGAAGCGCTTCACCGCGCGCAGCACCGCGTCGTCGGGGCTGCTGGGCGAATTGACGTCGCGTGGCGGGATCAGTTC
>DASYCA010000431.1:0-1816 GCA_036500445.1 Burkholderiaceae bacterium
GCGCCCGAAATACCTGCTGGACGCGCGCGAGCAGCGTGCGAAGGGCGAGATCACCGCCGAGCAGCTGCGCGCCGTCGAAGACCAGGCGATCACCGAGATCGTCAAGTTCCAGGAGGACGTCGGGCTGCAATCGATCACCGACGGCGAGTTCCGCCGGACCTATTTCCACATCGACTTCCTCGAGCAGCTCGGCGGCGTGAAGACCGACATCCCGGTCACGATCGTGCGGCCCGACGGCACCGAGGAGCTCGCCCCGCCGGTGATGCGCGTGACCGGCAAGGTGAAGCACGTGAAGGACATCCAGCGCGCCGATTTCGAGTTTCTGAAGAGCCAGGTCAGCGCCGGCAGGACGCCGAAGGTCACGATCCCGTCGCCGACGATGCTGCACTTCCGCGGTGGCCGGGCCGGCATCGACAAGGTCGCCTATCCGGAGCTCGATCCTGCGTTCTACGACGACGTCGCCACCGCCTACGGCGACGAGCTGCGCTCGCTCGCCGCGGCCGGCGCGACCTACGTGCAGATGGACGACACCAACCTCGCCTACCTGTGCGACGACAAGATGCGCGAGGCGGCACGCCAGCGCGGCGACGACCCGAACGAGCTGCCGCACCGCTACGCGAAGTTCATCAACAAGGTCGTCGCGCAAAAGCCCGCCGGGATGACGCTCGCGATGCACCTGTGCCGCGGCAACTTCAAGAGCACGCACGCGGCCGCCGGCAACTACGAGCCGGTCGCCGAGGCGCTGCTGGCGGAGATGAACCTGGACGCCTACTTCATGGAGTACGACGACGAGCGCTCGGGCGACTTCCGCCCGCTGCGCTTCCTGCCCAAGGGCAAGGTCGTCGTGCTCGGCCTCGTGACGACCAAGTTCGGCGCGATGGAATCGAAGGACGTCTTGAAGCGCCGCATCGACGAAGCCGCGAAGTTCGCGCCGCTGGAGCAGCTGTGCCTGTCGCCGCAGTGCGGCTTCAGCAGCACGGTGCACGGCAACAACATCGCGGTGCAGGCGCAGCGCGACAAATTGAAACTCGTCGTCGACGTCGCCCGCGAAGTCTGGGGAAGCTAGCCCGGGCGCGGCGCCCAGCGTGCCAGCGTCTCGAACATCGCGTCGATGTCGATCGGCTTCGCGATGTGGTCGTTCATGCCGCTGGCCAGCGCGCGGTCGCGGTCGCCCGACATCACGTTGGCGGTCATCGCGAGGATCGGCAGGCGCGCGATCGACGCGTCCGCGCGGATCGCGAGCGTCGCCTCGTAGCCGTCCATCACCGGCATCTGGCAGTCCATCAGCACCAGGTCGAAGGGCTCGCGCCTGAGCTGCTCGATCGCTTCGCGCCCGTTGTCGGCGACGCTGACGAGAATGCCGGCGGCGCGCAGGATCTCGCACGCGAGTTCCTGGTTGATCTCGTGGTCATCGACCAGCAGCACGCGCAGCCCGGGCATCCAGTGGTCCCCGGCCGGTGCCTGCGCGGCATCGACGTGCGCCGCGCCGGGTGCCGCGACGGCGTGGCCGAGCGCCCGCAGCAGGGTCGGGATGCCGCTGGCCGGCAGCACCGGCTTGACCAGCAGCGGGACCTCCGCGAGCCCGGCGCCGGCCAGGCCCAGCACCAGCGCATCGCGCCCGAGCGTCGTGCAGCTCAGGACCGGGACGAGATCCGCCGCGCGCATCTCGCCGACCCAGGCGGCGCAATCGATGCCGGGCAGATTGGCGTCCATCAGCACGAGGCGAAACGGCGCCGCGCCCGCCGGCGCGGCGAGCGAGCGGCGCGCCGCGGCAAGGTCGCCCACGCTGTCGGGCGAGAGGCCGGCGGCACGGCAC
>DASYCA010000432.1:0-7686 GCA_036500445.1 Burkholderiaceae bacterium
CGCGGCGCGCGTTCGAGCGCGCGGGCGATGTCGGCCGGATAGAACGGGCGCTCGGCGTCGAACGAGGCCCCGCCGAGCAGCGCGAGCAGCACCGTCGATTCGAAGCCGTACATGTGCTGCGGCGGGACCGTCGCGATCAGCGTGACGCCCTCCAGCGAGGCGCGCCCCATCTCGCGCGCGAGGCGCTGCGCGCCGCCGCGAGTGTTCAAGGTCAGCAGCCCCCAGTGCTTCGCATGCGGCACCGGCGCGCCGGTCGAGCCGGAGGTCAGCACCTGCGCGGCGAGCGCGTCGTCGGCGAGCTGCGGCACCTCGACCGCGGCGTCGTACGGCGACTCGGGCGACGGAGGCTCGTGCCGGATCAACGGCAGGGCCAGCCCGGGCTCCGCGAGATCGGTGAGGCCGTAGGTCTCGGGGAAGCGCGCGCGCAGCCGGGCGACGGTGTCGGGCGTGTGGTTCGGCGGCATCAGGTTGCTCTGGCCGCGCAGCAGCGCCGCGCCCAGGCCGACGGCGAAGCGGTAGCGGTCGCCGGTGACGTTGAGCATGGTCCCGCGAGCCGGCAGGCGCGCCGCGAGGGCCTGCACATCGGCGAGGTACTGGCGGCGCGAGATCGGCTCGCCATGGCGCCACGCGAGCGGCGCGTCGAGCGCGGCGCCGGCGATCAGCGGGGAGGTCGAGGGCGTCGTCATGGCCGCTGCGCGCTCAGGCGGCCGAGCCGCGCATGTAGGAACGGATCGCGTCGGCGATGCTGCTGCGCTCGAACTCGGGGTGCAGCCGGTAGCGCAGCAGGTACTCGCCGCCGAACATCAGCACCATCGCGATCGGCGTCAGCAGGTTCGCGAACACGGCCCAGGTTTGAAAACTCGCGAAAGCGAACAACCCGATCGAGAGCGCGACCATCGCGACGAAGTAGAGCACCCAGGCCAGCGTCACGCTGCGGGTGTAGGCCGTCATGCCCGGCGTCAGCGTGCCGCCGTGCACGCGCCGGGCCAGCGTCGTGATCAGCGGCGTGTGGCCGGCGCGCAGCGTGCTGCCGAAGCCGATCGCGAGAAACGCGTGGACGCCGGCGTGCTGGGCGAGGTACAGGATGGCCGGCGCGATCTCGGTGCCGGTCAGCGCCATCGCGCACAGCGCCGCGAGCGCGAGCGCGGCGAGCGCGCCCGGCACGCGTTGGCCGCCGCGCCAGGCGCCGACCGCGATCGCCGCCAGCATCGGCGACAGCACCCCGACGACGTTCCACGGCGAGGGCGGGCGCGTCATCAGCCAATGGGTGCCGAGCACGTAGGCCAGGCCCGCCAGCAGGATCGCCACGGTGCGGCGGAGCAGCATGATTCGAGCCCCGACCTAGACGCGGTGGGTCGCGATGTGGTCGCTCAGGCTGGCCAGCGAGGTGAAGATGCGGATGTTGTCTTCATCGTCCGAGCGCAGCTGAAAGCCGTAGCGCTGCGAGACGACGAGCGCCACTTCGAGGATGTCGATCGAATCCAGCCCCAGGCCCTCGCCGTACAGCGGGGCTTGGGGATCGATGGTCTCGGGTGCGGTGTCGAGGTTCAGGGCCTCGACGAGCAGGCCAGCGACTTCGCGCTGCAGGGGCGTTTGGGCGAGGGTCATTTGAACGGGAGTTTAGCAAACGCGCCCCTCGCGCCCCCGGGCTCAGCGGTAGCCGGATTCCGCAGCGTTGTGGGTGATCTCGATCAGGTGGCCGGACGAATAATCGCCCGCCGAGCCGCCCGCGAAGACGAGCCGGCCCTGGCCCTTGTAGGCCATCTCGTGGCGGTAGCGGTCGCTGCCGAAGAAGAACGGAATGAAGGCCTTGCCGGTGATGTAGGAGCCCTGGTCGGTCGGCGGGCCGATCAGGTCGGTGACCTGCTTCATGCCCATGCCGATCGTGAGCTTCGTGAAGCGGCTGCCGGGCGCGGGCTTGCCGACGATGTCGCCCTCCCAGTTGTCCACGCCCTTGACGTGGACCGTGTCGCCGGCCGGCGCCGGCGCGGGTGCCTTCGCCGCGGGGGCGGGTGCCGCCGCGGCCGGTGCCGGGGCGGGCGAGCCGCCCTGGCCCGTCATGTTCTTCACGGTGTCGCAGCCGGACACCAGCGCGACCGACGCCACCAAGGCTGCCAGGCAAGCCATTCGATTCGTGTTGTTCATCGTTTCTCTGCTCGTTGATTGAAGTTGTGGGAACTCATTCGACCGTCGCGCCGCTCGCCTTGACGACTTTCTCGTACTTCGCGAGCTCGCTTTTCACGAAGGCGGCGAATTGCTGCGGCGTCGACGCGGCGTTCTCGGCCATCAGGCTGGCCAGCCGCGCCTTCAGCTCGGGCGAATTCAGCGCCTCGACGAAGGCCTTGTTCAGCCGCTGCGTGACCTCGGGCGACATCTTCGCCGGCCCGAACAGGCCGAACCAGGTGTCGATGTCGAAGTTGCCCAGGCCGACGGCGCGCCCGCTTTCGGCGATCGTCGGCACCTCGGGCATCGCCGAGGCGCGCGTGCGCGTCGTCACCGCGATCGCGCGCAGCTTGCCGGACTTGATGTTGCTCGAGGCCGAGGCGAGGTTGTCGAAGGTCAGGTCGACCTGGCCCGACAGCAGTGCGAGCTGCGCCGGGTTGCCGCCCGCATACGGGATGTGGACCATGAACACGCCGGCCTGCGCCTTGAACATCTCGCCGGCGAGGTGGCCGGCGCTGCCGTTGCCGCCCGAGCCGTAGTTCAGCTTGCCGGGGTTCGCCTTCGCATAGCGGACCAGATCGGCGACCGTGCGGATGCCCAGCCGGTCGGCGTTCTGCGTGTTCATCACGAGCACGTTCGGGACCTGCGCGACGCCGGTGATCGGCGTGAAATCGCGGATCGGGTCGTAAGGGAGCTTCGCGAACAGCCAGGGGTTGATCGCGTGCGTCGCGACCGCGCCCATCACGATCGTGGAGCCGTCGGGCGCGGCCTGCGCGGCGAGCTCGGCGCCGAGGTTGCCGCCGGCGCCGGGGCGGTTGTCGACGACGACCGGGCCGAGCGTGGGCGCGACCTTCTCGGCCAGCGCCCGCGCGACGATGTCCAGCGGGCCGCCGGGCGGGTACGGGACGATGAAGCGAAGCGGTTTCGTCTGCGCATTCGCCAGCGAGGCCGCGGCGAACAGCGCGGGAAGGAGGAGGGTGCGGGCGAGGGTCTTGAAGTGCATCGTCATGATGGTCAGGCGCCGTGCTTGTCGGCTTCGGAGGTGAACGCGTCGGCGTAGAACTCGTCGTCCGGCAAGCCGCTCTTCGCGACGAAATCGCGCTTCGCCGACTCGACCATGATCGGCACGCCGCAGGCATAGACCTGGTGGTTCATCAGGCTCGGATGGTCGTGCATCACCGCCGGGTGGACGAAGCCGGTGCGGCCGGTCCAGGCGTCTTCGGGCTTGGGCTCGGAGAGCACCGGAATGTAGTGCAGGTTCGGCATCGATTCGGCCGCCTGCTGCGCCCACTCGTGCAGATATAAATCGGCGCGGCTGCGGCAGCCCCAGTAGAGCTCGGCGTGGCGCTCGCTTTTCACATGCTGCAGGTGCTCGATGATCGCCTTGATCGGCGCGAAGCCGGTGCCCGAGGCGAGCAGGATCATCGGCTTGTCGGTGTCCTCGCGCAGGAAGAAGCTGCCGAACGGGCCTTCCATGCGCAGGATGTCTTTTTCCTTCATCGCGCCGAAGACGTGGTCGGTGAACTTGCCGCCGGGCAGGTGGCGCAGGTGCAGCTCGATGCCGGGTTTCGTTTCCTGCATGTGCGGCGCGTTCGCCATCGAGTAGCTGCGGCGCGAGCCGTCGCGCAGGATGAACTCGACGTACTGGCCGGCGTGGTACTGCAGCCGGTCGTTGGCCGGCAACTGCAGTTGCAGGATCGCGACGTCGGCGGCGGGCTTCGTGATCGTCGTGACGCGCGTCGGCATCTTGCGGATCGGGAACTCGCCGGCGCCGGGCACGGTGCGGGCCTCGACGACGACGTCGGTCTGCGCCGCGGCCTGGCAGGTCAGGATCCAGCCGGCGGCTTCTTCGTCGGCGCTGAGCGCCTTGCTCTGGTGCACGCCGTGGATCACCCGGCCTTCGAGCAACTTGCTCTTGCACGAACCGCAGGCGCCGTCCTTGCAGCCATAGGGCAGGCCCACGCCCTGGCGGATCGCGGCGCTCAGGATCGGCTCGTCGCGGTCGACTTGGAAGGTTCGGCCGCTTGGCTGAACGGTGACGGTGAAGGACATGTCGTGAAGGCCTCTTAAACTCGAACGCTGATCTCTCCGGGTCCGATTTTGCCTGCACATTCAGTCTCCCCGTGACCGACCGACCGACTCATTTCAAGCGCCCGACCTTGCTGATCGTCGGCTGCGGCGACATCGGGCTGCGCGTGGCCGCGTTGCTGCGCGGGCGCTGGCGCCTGATCGCGCTGACCTCGAGCGCGGCGCGCCTCGGCGAGCTCAGGGCCGCCGGCATCGAGCCGCTGCTCGGCGATCTCGACCAGCCGCGAACCCTCGCACGCCTGGCCGGCCTGGCCGACGCGGTGCTGCACCTCGCGCCGCCGCCCGGCCACGGCGAGCGCGATTCGCGCACCGTCCATCTGCTGCGCGCGCTGGCGCGTCGGGGCCGCGTGCGGCGCATCGTCTACGGCAGCACCAGCGGCGTCTATGGCGACTGCGGCGGTGCCCGCATCGACGAGACGCGCGCGGTCGACCCGGCGACCGATCGGGCCCGGCGGCGCGTCGATGCCGAACGGCGCCTGCGCTGGTACGGCCGCGTCTTCGGCGTGCGCGTGACGCTGCTGCGCATCCCCGGCATCTATGCCGGCGACCGGGCCGGCGGCCACCCGCGCGAGCGCCTCGCGCGCGGCACGCCGGTGCTGCGGCGCGAGGACGACGTGTTCACGAACCACATCCACGCCGACGACCTCGCACGCGCTTGCGTCGCGGCGTTGCACCGCGGCGCGGCGCAGCGCGTGCTGCACGTCTGCGACGACACCGAGCTGCGCATGGGCGACTACTTCGACCTCGCCGCCGACCTCGCCGGGTTGCCGCGGCCGCCGCGCATCGGCCTCGAGCAGGCGCGCGGCGTGCTGTCGCCGATGCAGCTCAGTTTCTTGGGCGAATCGCGCCGGATGAGCCATCGAAGGTTGACGCGCGAGCTGCGCCTGCGGCTGCGGTATTCCACCGTCTCCGAAGGCCTGATAGCCTGAGGGCATGAAAACATTGCTGCTGACCGACCCGATCCCGCCGGGCCGCTTCACGAAGGCGATCCACGCGATCGCGCCCGATGCCGAGCTGATCGAGTACCACCCCGGGCTCGGCGCGGCCGAGCGCAGCGGCGTCGAGGTCGTGCTCGGCTGGCGCTTCCCGAACGGCGTGGCCGCCAGCCTGCCGAATCTCAAATGGGTCTGCTCGGTCGCGGCCGGCGTCGAGAAGCTGCTGGTGCCGGAGCTCGCGGCCCACGTGCCGGTCTCGCGCATCGTCGACGTCGAGCAATCCGAAGGCATCGCGCAGTTCGTCGCGCTGATGGCCTTGCGCCATGCGCGCGGGCTGGCCGGCTACGAGGCGCTGCAGCGCGAGCGCGCCTGGACGCGCCGGCCGGTCGCGGCGGTGCGCAGCCGCGTCGCGGTGCTCGGGATGGGGACGATGGGCGGCGCCGTCGCGCGGCTGCTCGGCGTCGTCGGCTTCGAAGTCGAGGGCTGGAGCCGGCGCAGCGGGCGCGCGCTCGGCGAGGTGCTCGCGACGGCCGACATCGTCGTCTGCGCGCTGCCGCTGACGCCGCAGACCGACGGCCTGCTCGATGCACGCGCGTTCGCGCAGATGCCGCGCGGCAGCTATTTGATCAACATCGCGCGCGGCGCGCACGTCGTCGAACCCGAGCTGATCGCTGCCGTGACGAGCGGCCACCTGGCCGGTGCGGCGCTGGACGTGCAGCGCGTCGAGCCGATGCCGCCGGAGGACCCGCTGTGGGCCGTGCCCGGCATCACGATCACGCCGCACATCGCGGCGCAGTCCTCGCCCGAGACGATCGCGGCGCAGTTCGTCGCCGGGCTGCGCTGCCTGCAGCGCGGCGAGGCGCCCCCGCAGGTGGTCGACCGGGTTCGAGGGTACTGAATCGTGAGCAAGTTGTTGATCCTCAGCGTGAGCGCCGGCCACGGCCACGTGCGCGCCGCGCAGGCGCTCGACGCGGCGGCGCAGACGTTCGCAGCGCACACCGCCGTGCACATCGATGCGATGGCGCATGTCTCGAGCGGCTTTCGCAAGGTCTACACCGACTGGTACATCAAGCTCGTGAATCGCGCGCCGGAGGTCTGGTCCTACATCCACCAGTTCACCGACTCGACCCCGCCGACGGCGACCTCGCAGCGCCTGCGCCGCGGCATCGAGCGGCTGAGCGCCGGCGCGCTGTTGCGCGAGATCCAGCGCGAGCGGCCGGACGCGGTGATCTGCACCCACTTCCTGCCGGCCGAGCTGCTGATGCGCGAGCGTTTGCGCGGCCGCATCGACGTCCCGGTCTGGCTGCAGGTCACCGACTACGACCTGCACAGCATGTGGCTGGTGCCCGGGATGGCCGGCTACTTCGCGGCGACCGAGGAGGTCGCGTTCCGGCTGCGCGCGCGCGGCATGCCGGCCGACCGCATCCACGTCACCGGCATCCCGGTGATGCCGGCGTTCGCCGAGGCGCCCGCACCGATCGAGGGGCTCGACCCGGCGCTTCCGGTGCTGCTGATGGTTTCGGGCGGTGCCGGGGTCGGCGACCTGGCGAGCATGGTCGAGCGCGTGCTGGCGCTGGCGGGCGATTTCCAGGTCGTCGCGGTCGCGGGCCGCAACGCCGAGGCCAAGACCGCGCTCGACCGGATGGCGCTGCGCCATCCCGGGCGCCTGCTCGTGGTCGGCTTCACGAACGAGATGCACCGCCTGATGGGCGCCGCCGACCTGGTCGTCACCAAGCCCGGCGGGCTGACGATTTCGGAGTGCCTGGCGCTGGGCCGGCCGATGCTGCTGATCTCGCCGATTCCCGGCCAGGAGGAGCACAACGCCGGCTTCCTGATGGAGGCCGGCGCCGCGTGGCTCGCCTACGACGCGATCGGCCTCGAGTACAAGGTCGCGCGCCTGATGGCCGACCGGCCGAAGCTGGCCGCGATGGCCGGCGCCAGCCGCGGCCTGGGCAAGCCGGGTGCGGCGCGTGAGGTGCTGCGGCTCGTCCTGGGTGGCGATCGATGAGCCTGCGGCGAGGCGCGATCTACTTCGGGTGGGTCGTGCTGATGGGGTTCTTCTTCGCCCACGTCGAGATCCAGATCGAAGGGCCGGCCGGCTGGGCCGCGAACCTGCCGACCTGGCGCATCGAATCGCACTGGCTGCTCGACATCTTCTGGGGCGGCCGCCCGATGACCGGCTACCACGCCTGGGTCTTCAGCTTCATGGCGCTGGTGTTCTTCGCGCCGCTCGCGTTCAACGGCCGCGCCACGCTCGGCGACGCGCTGCAGGCGCTGGCCGGGCTGATGCTGTTCTGGATCAGCGAGGATTTCCTCTGGTTCGTCTTCAACCCGGCCTACGGCTGGGCCCGCTTCGACCCGGCCCACGTCGCCTGGCACAAGCATTGGTGGTGGGGCGCGCCGGTCGACTACTGGGTCGGGCTGGTCGGCATCGCGCTGGTGCTGTGGGCCCGGCGGCGCTGGGCGCCGCGACGCAGCGCCCGACGCTCAGCGTAGACGG
>DASYCA010000433.1:0-2295 GCA_036500445.1 Burkholderiaceae bacterium
GGCGAGGAGATGGGCCGCTTCCTGCTCGGCTCGACCGTCGTGCTGCTGTTCCCGAACCAGCCGATGGCCTTCAACCCGGCCTGGACGCCGGCGTGCCCGGTGCGCCTGGGCGAGCCGATGGCGGACGCACCATCTGCCGCATGAGGTGCTCGAGCTGAAGCTCGGGCGCATCGCAGCGGCCGGTGTGCACCGGCGAGGTCTGGATGCTGGTGCTGCGTGGTGCGACCAACCAGTGAAAGCGCTCGCGCACCGACAACGCGCCGAGCGCGCCGGCCGCCTTGCCGCCGGCGCAGATGACCGGGATCGCCGCGAGCCCGGCGCGGATGCCGGCCAGGTCGGCGCCGGGGTCCAGCGCGAGCAGCCGCGCCTCATCGAGCTCGATGCGCGCCTGCAGAAAGCCGGTCGCCGCGCACGACACGATCACGCCGGCGTTGATGAACTCGCCGCGCTCGACGCGCGGCACGACGCGGATCACCGCGTAGTCATACGTGCGAAGTGTGGGCATCGGCGTGGGCACGGGCGGCCTCCGTGACGAATGCGCGCGGTGCCTGGAGGCGCCGCGTCAGGTAGTTCAGGTAGGCGTCGCGGTGCTCTGCCTTGCTCGCGAACGAGGGCTCGTCGAGCAGCCAGGCGTCGGGGATCAGCGCCACGATCGCGGCGAGCCGCTCGGGGGTCAGCAGCGCGGCCAGGCACGCGTCGACGCGCTCGATCTCGCTCGCGAACGGCAGCAGCACGTGGTCCTTGACGAGCGCGAACGGGCTCGTCGCGCGGCTCTCGTAGTCGCGCCAGTCGTGCTGGAAGTAGAGCGCGGCGCCGTGGTCGATCAGCCAGAGCTTGCCGTGCCAGACCAGCAGGTTGGTGTTGCGCGGCGTGCGGTCCAGGTTCGTCACGAAGGCGTCGAACCAGACGATGCGCGAGGCCAGATCGGGCTCGACCGGCAGCATCAACGGGTCGAAGGTCACCGAGCCGGGCAGGTAGTCGAGCGCGAGGTTCAGGCCGGCGCTGCCGTGCGGCAGGTCGGAGCTCGCGCGGATCAGGTCCTGGATCTCCGGGTCGGGCTCGGTGCGCGCAAGCTCGGCATCGACCCGCGCGAACACGATCTCCGGCACCCGCAGCCCGAGCGTGCGCGCGATCTCGCCGGCGACCAGCTCGGCGATCAGCGCGCGCGGGCCCTGGCCGGCGCCGACGAACTTCAGCACGTACAGGCCGTCGTCGTCGGCTTCGACGATGGCCGGCAGCGAGCCGCCCTCGCGCAGCGGGGTGATGTAGCGGGTCGCGGTGATCGTGCGCAGCGGGCGGTCGGACATGCCCGCATTTTGCGGCAGCGCGCCGGCGGTCTTGAAATCCGCCGTCGTTGGCCCAAAATCCCGCCTTTCCGGCGGCGCGGGGCCGCTCTGGACAGCACCAGCGAAGAACCATGGACAAACAAAAGCTTTCATTCCAGGCCGAGGTCAAGCAGATCCTGCACCTCGTCACGCACTCCCTGTACTCGAACAAGGAGATCTTCCTGCGCGAACTGGTGTCGAACGCGTCGGACGCGTGCGACAAGCTGCGCTTCGAAGCGCTCAACGACGCGAGCCTGCTCGAGGACGCGCCGAACCTCGAGGTGCGCATCGCGTTCGACGCCGACGCCAAGACGATCACGATCACCGACAACGGCATCGGCCTGTCGCTGGACGAGGCCGTCGCCAACCTCGGGACGATCGCGAAGAGCGGCACGCGCGAGTTCATGTCGGCGCTCGAGGGCGACCAGAAGAAGGACGCGCAGCTGATCGGGCAGTTCGGCGTCGGCTTCTACAGCGGCTTCATCGTGGCGGACCGGATCACGGTCGAGTCGCGCCGCGCCGGCCTGCCGCCGGAGCAGGGCGTGCGCTGGAGTTCGGAAGGCAGCGGTGATTTCGAGGTCGAGACGATCACGCGCGCCGCGCGCGGCACCGCCGTCACGCTGCACCTGCGCGAGGGCGAGGACGAATTCCTGAACGGCTGGAAGTTGAAATCCGTCGTCGGCAAGTATTCGGATCACATCTCGCTGCCGATCCTGATGCGCAAGGAGGAGTGGGACGCCGAAACCTCCAAGCAGGTCATGACCGACGAATGGGCGCCGGTCAACAAGGCGGCCGCGCTCTGGACGCGCAGCAAGAGCGACATCACGCCCGAGCAGTACACCGAGTTCTACAAGCAGATCAGCTACGACAGCGAGGCCCCGCTCGCGTTCACGCACAACCGCGTCGAGGGCCGCAGCGAGTACACGCAGCTGTTGTATGTGCCGGCGAAGGCCCCGTTCGACCTGTGGAA
>DASYCA010000434.1:0-31730 GCA_036500445.1 Burkholderiaceae bacterium
GTCAGCGCCGATTCCGCGGAGAACGACTCGCCGGCCGCCAACGCGATCGACGGCACCCCATCGATCTGGCTCACGCCATGGAAGACGGCCAACCCGCCCGGGCCGCACGCGCTGACGGCCAACCTGGGCCGCGCGGTGCAGGTGGGCGGCTTCCGGTACCTGCCCGGGCAGGGCAACACCAACGGCCAGATCGCGACCTTCAATTTCTACACCAGCCCGGACGGCGTGACCTGGAACATGGCGTGGCAGGGAACCTTCCCGAACACGATCGCCGAGAAGCTCGTGACGATTCCGGCCGCCGCGGTGGCGGCGACCAACCATGCGCCGGTCCTGGCCGCGGTGGCGAACCAGGCCGGGCTCGTCGGCACCGCCGCGACGCTCGCGCTGATCGCCACCGACCCCGATGGCGACGCGCTGAGCTTTGCCGCGACCGGGCTGCCCGCGGGGCTCGCGATCAACGCGGCCACCGGCGCGATCGCCGGCACGCCGACGACCGCCGCGACCTACCCCGTCACGGCCCAGGCGAGCGACGGCCGCGGCGGCGTCTCGACGCAGGCCTTCAGCTGGACGATCTCGCCGGCGACCGCGGGCAACCACGCGCCGACGCTCGCGGCCGTGGCCAACCAGACCGGCATGGTCGGGACGGCGTCCTCGTTGGCGTTGTCGGCCACCGATGCCGACGGCGACGTGCCGAGCTTCACCGCGACCGGGCTGCCCGCAGGGCTCACGCTGAACTCGAGCACCGGCGTCATCAGCGGCACGCCGACGACCATCGGCGTCAGCAGCGTGACCGCGCAGGCCAGCGATGGCCGCGGCGGCGTCTCGCCGCAGACCTTCAGCTGGACCGTGGTGGCCGCGGGCGCCGCGCCGACGACCGTCAAGTACGTGCGCCTGGTCGCCCTCAGCGAGGTCAACGGCAACCCGTGGACGTCGATGGCGGAGTTCAACCTGGTGGACTCGAGCGGCGCCACGCTGCCGCGCACGGCCTGGCAGGTCAGCGCCGATTCGGCCGAGACGGACGGGCCGGTCGCGAACGCGATCGACGGGCTGCCCACGATCTGGCACACGCAGTGGCGCACCGTCACGCCCCCGCTGCCGCACACGTTCACGGTCAACCTCGGTGGCGCGGTGCAGCTCGGCGCGTTCCGCTACCTGCCGCGCCAGGACGGCAGCGTGAACGGCCAGATCGCGAACTACGCCTTCTACACGAGCCAGGACGGCGTGACCTGGACCCTGGCGAACCAGGGCACGCTGCCGGGCGGCACCGCGGAGAAGACGGTGACGATCGCGACGATCGCCAACCGCGCGCCGACCTTGACGGCGGTGGCCAACGCCGCCGGCATGGTCGGCACCGCGGCGACGCTGGCGTTGACGGCGACCGATCCGGACGGCGACGCGCTGACCTTCTCCGCCACCGGCCTGCCGGCGGGGATGGCCATCAACGCCGCCACCGGCGTGATCGGCGGCACGCCGACCGCGGCGGGCACGTTCCCGGTCACGGCGCAGGTCAGCGACGGCCGCGGCGGCGTCGCGACCCAGGGCTTCAGCTGGACCATCGCGGCGGCGACGGCGGTCACCACGGTCAAGTACGTGCGCCTCGTCGCCCTGACCGAAGTCAACGGCAACCCGTGGACCTCGATGGCGGAATTCAACCTGGTGGATTCGACCGGTGCCACGGTGCCGCGCACGGCCTGGCAGGTCAGCGCCGATTCGGCCGAGACGGACGGGCCGGTCGCGTACGCGATCGACGGGCTGACCACGATCTGGCACACGCAGTGGCGCACCGTCACGCCGCCGCTGCCGCACACCTTCACCGTCAACCTCGGTGCCGCGGTGCAGCTCGGCGCATTCCGCTACCTGCCACGCCAGGACGGCAGCGTGAACGGCCAGATCGCGAACTACGCCTTCTACACGAGCCAGGACGGCGTGACCTGGACCCTGGTCAACCAGGGCACGCTGCCGGGCGGCGTCGCGGAGAAGACGGTCACGCTCGCGAAGTGAAGGCGGCCCCGGCCGGCGTCGATGCCGGTCGCGGCTGCGACAGTGCGTCGACGTGGCACTGGATCCTCGCGGCCAGCGTGCGCACATGGGGCTCGTCCAGCATGCTGTAGTGCCCGCCGCCGACGTCCACGCAGGTCACCTGCCCGGTCACCCGTGCCGCCCAGCCGAGCAGCGGGTCGTTGAACAGATTGCGGAACGGCTCGTCGGCGAAATCGCCATTGCCGCGGGTGGCCCGAAACAGCAGCACGTCGCCCATGAACGGCTGCTCGCTGACCGGGCTGGATTCGGCGAGCGTGTAGATCTGGTTGACGGACAGGCCGCAGACGAAGCCGGGCGGCGTGCGCCCGGTGTCCAGGCAAAAGCGAAGCACGCGGGCCTTGAAGGCGGCGACCGTCAAGCCGCACTTGACGCCGATCTGCTCCCGCGTCAGGCCCATCAGGCTGCCGGCATGGGCGAACAGCGCCGCCAGCGAGGCCCAAGGGCCCGACCCCGAGAGCCGCTGTTTCAGCTCTCGGTTGAAGCCTTGCCATTTGCCGAGCGTGTAGCGGCCGATCTTCATGTGCGCGGCCAGATCGGCGGAATCCAGCAGCGCGAGCAACCCGACGCTCAGGCCGTCGGCCTGCAGCTGGCGCGCCATCTCGCTCGCGATCACGCCGCCGGCGCACAGGCCGCCGAGCAGGTACGGCCCTTCGGGCTGGACGCGGCGAATCCGCGCGACATAGGCCGCCGCGATGTCCTTGATGCGGGTCTGGATCATCACGACGCGCTCGTTCGCCATCGGGTACAGGCCGTACACCGCCTGCCCGCGGTCCAGGTGCCGGGCGAGGTTGCGGTAGTGGAGCGTCTCGCCGAAGCCGTCGTGCACCAGGAACATGGCCGGCGGCGCGCCGGCCGAGGCGGCCGGCCCGGTCCCGTAGCGCGGGTTCAGCTGGATCTCGCGCGGCCGACGCCCGCCCTCCGACGGCGCGGCGCGAGCGGGTGGAGCTGGCGCGGTCATCACGCGGTGTTCGACGGCACGGGCTGCGGGTCGGACAGCGCGGCGTCGATGCGGCGTTGCACATGGGCGGCGAGCGTGCGCACGTTGGGCTCCTGCAGCATGCTGTAGTGGCCGCCGCCGATGTCGAAGCTGACGACGCTGCCGGTCACGCGCGGCCCCCAGCCCAGCAGCGGGTCGGTGTACAGGTTCTTGAACGGCTCGTCGCCGATGTCGCCATTGCCGGCGCTCGCGCGAAACAGCAGCATGTCGCCCTCGACCGGGCCGTCGACCCGATGGCCGGCCTCGGCGAACGTGTAGATCTGGTCGACCGACAAGTCGCGCACGAAGCCGGGGGGCGCGTGGCCTCGATCGAGGCAGAAGCGCAGCAGCCTGGCCTTCATGCGCGACTGGAAATGAGCCAGGCGCACCGCGATCTGCTGCCTCATCAGCCGGATCGCCGCGGCGGAGAACTCGAGCACGCCGTCGACCGATTCGCCGAGGTCCGAACGCGACAGCTTGCGCCTCAGGGCCGCGGACATCAGCTTGAGGCGGTCGCGCGCGAATCGCCCGGTCCGCTTGTGGGCGGCGACGTCGCTCGCGTCCATCAGCGCCAGCAGCCCGATGATTTCTCCGTCGCGCTGCAGCTGGCGCGCCATCTCGTGGGCGATGACGCCGCCCGCACACAGCCCGCCGAGCAGGTAGGGGCCGTGCGGCTGGGCTTGCCGAATCCGGGCGACATAGCTGGCCGCGATGTCGCCGATGCGGGTGTAGGGCATCGCGATGCCGTGGGTCGAGACCGGGCTCATCCCGTAGACCGGGAGGCCCGGCTGCAACAGGTGGGCGAGGTTGCGATAGGCCAGGATCTCGCCGAACCCGTCGTGGACCAGGAAGACGGCGTGCGGGCGTGCGCCGGCGCGGATCTGCACCAGCGGGTCGGTGCTCGGAGACTGGTCGCGCATCGCCACCGCCTGCTGCGCGATGGTCGGCGCCTCCAGCAGCAGGCCGGAGGACAAGCGGGCGCCGAACTGTTCCTCGAGCCGCATCTGCAGCTCGACCGATTTCAACGAATCGCCGCCGATTTCGAAGAAGTTGTCGAGGACGCCGAAGCTCGAGCCTCGCAGCACGTCGCGCCAGATCGCCCACACCTGGTGCTCCATCGCGTTGCGCGGGTCCACCACGGGCCCCCGCGCGCGCTCGGCGGCCGACGGCGCCGGCAGCGCGTCGCGGTCCAGCTTGCCGTTCGCCGTCAGCGGCAACGCATCGACGAAGACGAAGTGGGCCGGGATCATGTGTTCGGGCAGCGTCGCGCGCAGCCGCACGCGCAGCTCGCCGAGCAGGTCGCCGCCGCGCTCCGGCGCGACGACGTAGGCGACGAGCTGCTTGTCGCCCGCGCCGTCGCTGCGCGCGATCACCGCGCAGCCGCGCACGCGCGGGTGCGTGCTCAGCTGGCTTTCGATCTCGCCGGTCTCGATCCGGAAGCCGCGGATCTTCACCTGGTGGTCGATGCGGCCGAGGTACTCGAGATCGCCGTCCGGCAACTCGCGCGCGAGGTCTCCGGTCTTGTACAGGCGCAGCGGCGCGACGGCGCCCGGCGCGGTCCAGTCGAGGAAGCGCTCGGCGGTCAGTTCGGGGCGGTTCAGGTAGCCGCGGCACACGCCGGCGCCGCTGACGTACATCTCGCCGACGTCGCCCGGGCGGACCGGCGCCAGCGCCGCATCGAGCATCCAGATCCCGAGGTCGGGGATCGGCACGCCGATCACGCTGCCGCGGCGCGCTTCGATGTCGGCACGGCGGATCGGGCGGTAGCTGACGTGCACCGTCGTTTCGGTGATGCCGTACATGTTGACCAGCCGCGGCCGCGCGTCGCCGTGCCGCTCGACCCAGCCCTTGAGCATCTGCAATTCGAGGGCCTCGCCGCCGAAGATGACACAGCGAAGCGAGAGCGCGCCGGGCGCCGCGCCGCTGTGCGCGTCGGCCTCGATCAGCAGGCGAAAGGCCGACGGCGTCTGGTTCAGCACCGTGACGCGTTCGCGCACCAGCAACGCATGGAAGTCCCGCGGCGAGCGGCTGACGAGGTAGGGCACGACGACGACGCGTCCCCCGTAGACCAGCGCGCCCCAGATCTCCCAGACCGAGAAGTCGAACGCGTGCGAATGGAAGAAGGTCCAGACATCGCTGGCATCGAATCCGAACCAGGCCTCGGTGGACGTGAACAGCCGCATCACGTTGCCGTGCGTGAGCTGGCAGCCCTTGGGTTTGCCGGTCGAGCCGGAGGTGTAGATCACGTAGGCGAGCGCGTCCGGGTCGACGTCCGGGCTCCTCATGGCCGGCAACTCGACCGGGCCGTCGAGCACGTCCTCGATCAGCAGGACGGCCGCGTCGAAGGCCGGCAGTGCGGGCCGCGAGGCCGCCGACGTGATCAAGGCCAGCGGCGCCGCGTCCGCGAGCATGAACTCGAGGCGCTCCTTCGGATAGGCCGGGTCCAGCGGGAGGTAGGCCGCACCCGATTTCAGGATGCCCAACAGGCCGACGATCATCTGGACCGACCGCTCCATGCCGATCGCCACCAGCGTGTCGCGCCCGGCGCCCAGCGCGCGCAGGCACACCGCGACGCACTCGGCGCGCCAGTTCAGTTCCGCATACGTCAGCGACACGCCCTCGCAGACCACGGCGATGTCGCGCGGCCGCGCGAGCGCCTGTGCGGCGATGCGGGCATGGATCGACACCGGCGGCGCCGGCGTGGCTTCGGCAGTGGTCGGATCGATCATGTCATCCTCCGCGACCCGGGAGTGGCGCATGGCGTTCGCGTGACTCATGACGTGGCCCTACGCATCCAGCGACGCGCCGGTCGCCAGGCCCGAGGCCAGTGCGTCGCGTTCGGCCAGCACGCTGCGGTAGACGCCGTCCAGCTCCTCGGCGACGCGCTCGATCCGGAAATACCTGTCGTAGCGTTCGCGCCCCGCAGCGCCCAGCGCGGCGATGTCGGCCGAGCTCAGCGAGCGGATCAGCGCGGTCAATCCGGCGGCGTCGCCGGGTTCGAACAGGTGCCCGGTGAGGCCGTCGGCGACGACGTCGCGCAAGCCGCCGACCGAGCTCCCGAGCACGGCACGGCCGGCACGCATCGCCTCGACGGCGACGAGCGAGAAGGCCTCCCAGCGCGACGGGATCACCACCACTTCGGCGGCCGCGTAGTACGCGCTGATCTCGTCGCGGCTCAGCCAGCCCGCCACGTGCACGTTGGCCGGCTGTTCGACGCGGCGGTCGCTCGCGACGACGGCCGAGCCGATGACCACGGCAAACGCCTGGTCCTGCAGGCCGTTCATGGCCTCGAACAGCACGTCGACGCCCTTTTGCCGGTCGAGGCGCCCGACGAACAGGACGCGTCGCCGGCCCGGCGGCCAGGCGCTCATCGCCGCGCTCGCGTCGATCGGCTCGAGCGTGTCGCGCACCCCGTTGTTGACGAGCACGAGGCGCTCGCGCGCGATGCCGATCTGCGCGCCGGCGGCCAGTTCGTGGGCCGAGACGCAGACGACCCGGTCGCCCCAGTGCGACCAGAGGCGCTCGATCCACTTGAAGACCCGATTGGCGATCGCACTGCCCTCGCGGTCGAACGCCCATCCGTGCGCGCAGTAGACGACGCGCGGGCGCGACGCGAGCATGCCGATCAGCGGGCGCAGTGCGAAGCCGGCGAAGGTCGAGTGCAGGTGGACCACGTCGGGCTGCCACTCGCGAATCTGCTCGAACGCGGCGCCCACCATGCGCCAGGTGTTCACGAAGCGGCTCACCCCGGCCTTGAAGTGGCGCTGCGCCGTCGCCGGCAGGCGCTGGAACTGAGCCGCGTGCGCGTCGGGCAGCACGACTCGAACATCGTGGTCGGCGCGCCCGGCCAACTGCAGCGCGGCGACCTCGTCGATGTAGGTGCCGACGCCGCCCTTGGCCGTTTCGGCAACGTGCAGGATCTTCGAAGTGGACATCTTGTGACCTCCCTGGTCGCAATGGAGTCGAGGTTTACGTCATGAGAAATGGGTTCCGAGCAGCGCGCTGAACTGCGCCGCGGCGCGCTCCCAGCTGAACTGCGCGGCGCGGCAGGCCCCCGCCTCGCGCATCTCCGCGCGCAGCGCGGGCGATTCGAGCAGGCGGCGCAATTGGGCGGCGAGGCTGGCGGGGTCGCGGGGGTCGCAGTACAGCGCCGCGTCGCCGCAGACCTCGGGCAGCGAGCTGGTGTCGGAGACGATCACCGGGCATGCGCAGCACATCGCCTCGAGCGGCGGCAAGCCGAAGCCTTCGTACAGCGAGGGGAACACGAAGCATTGCGCGTGCTCGTACAGCGCGCGCAACTCGGCGTCGGAGACGAAGCCGGCGTTCACCAGCCGCGCGTCGGAAAGCGCCGCGCCGGCGAACACCCGGCCGTTGCCGCCGCCGGCGGACACCAGCAGCAGGTCCGGGTCGTCGAGCAGCGCGAGCGCGTTCAGCACGGCGCCGAAGTTCTTGTTGGGCGAGCGGTTGCCGACGGCGAGCACGAAGCGCCGCCCGTTCAGCCCGAGGCGCTCGATGATCGAGGTGTCGGCGGCGCTGCGCAGGATCTGCTCGCCGCTCTCGTGGATCACCTCGATGCCGCGCGCGCGCGCCCCGAAGTGGCGCTTGAGCTCGTCGGCGCTGAACTTGGAGACGCTCGCGACGACGCGCGCGCGCCGCATCAGCGTGGCGATCAGGACGCGGTACCAGCTGCGAAATGCGAGGCTGAAATTGCCCGGGTTGGCCGCGGTCGCGGCGTCGTGGATCACGACCAGCTGGTTCTCGCGCCAGGCCGGCGCGGTGTTGCACAGGCTGACCAGCGGCAGCTCCCGCGCCGCGCGCGGCAGGTCGAGCTGCTCCCACGCCTGCCCCTGGCGCGTACCGGTCGCCTCCAGCTGCGCGCCGGCGAGCGGCGCGGGCAGCTCGATGCCGGCGTTCGGCGGAACCGCCATCCGCAGCGGCGTGCCCTTCAGGCGGCTCGTCGCCGCCAGCAGCTCGATCGCGAAGCGGTCCACGCCGGTGGGCGCGCGCCCGAGAAAGCGTCCGTTGTAGAGCGCCGGTGCCAGCGTCGTCATTTCCGGGTGCTCCAGTAGGCGCTCTCGGCGAGGGCCCGGTCCGCGGCGGCCGATGGGCGCGGCTGCAAGGCGGCGAACGCCGCGCCGAAGACCAGGCCGAAGATGCTCGTGAAGAAGGCTTGCTCGACCATGTTGATCGACAGGCCGTAGCCGTAGGCGATGATCAGCAAGCCGATCCACGCGAACGAGCCCTCGAGCTCGCCCTTCGTCTTTTGCAGCAGCGCGACGAGCGGAAAGGCGAGGTAGACGATGCCCGCCAGCCCGAACGTGACGTAGAAGTACACGAAGATGCTGTCGCCGGCATTCGGCACCCCGAGGGCCTGCGGATAGTCGAGCGCGCCGCCGATGCCGCCGGGCCCGACCCCGCTGAGCGCCCCGAAATAGTTCGGCACCAGCGAATAGGCGTTCGGCCACATCCACGAGAACCGATCCCACAGCGAGGTCAGGATCTCCGGAACGCCGCTGGCGTCCTCGCGCACGCTGACGACCATGAACACGGTCGGGACCAGGCAGGTGACCAGCAACAGCGACAGCGCCAGCGACTTGCCGATCCGCAGGCTGCCGTCCGAGCGCTTGCCCAGCGTCAACCAGGGCGAGGCGATCGCGAACGCGAGCACCATGCCCTTGCTCGTCGTCATCACGATCGCGGTGAAGCCCGCGCCCGCGATCAAGGCCTTGAGCCAGAACGAACGCACCCTCGTCAACAGCACGACGCCGGTCAGGCCGATGATCATCGCGGCGTCGAACGACGCGCGCGCGAAGCCGGGCAGGCGTCGCGCGCCGCCCGCCATCCACCATTCGCGCGTGGCGTCCACGGTGCCGAAGGCGGTCGCGTAGCTGAGGCCTTCCCACGGCCACTGGCCGACGAATTCGTTCGCGAACACGCCCACCACGGTGACCGCGAAGAACGCCGCCATCGCTTTCGTGAACAAGCCCATGTTGCGTTGGATCGCGGGGAACACGACGACCCCGAACAGCAGCGGCATGAAGATCTTCACGCCGAACAGGCGCTGGAACAGCGTGCCGCTCAGCATCAGGCCCAGGCAGGAATGGACGACCAGCAGCCAGCCCATCAACACCAGCCCGGCCGGGAACTTCGCGCGGCTGAACGCCGGCGTCAGCAGCGCCAGCGCGACCGATCCGGCGACCAGCAGGTCGCGCGCGTAGAGCAGATTGGGCTGACCCAGTTCCACCAGGGCGCCGCGCAGCGGGCCTTCGACCACGATCGTCGACTGCCAGAACAGGAAGATCCACAGCACGGCTCGGCCGCCCGCGTCGAGCGCCGGGGCGGCGGCCTCGACCTTCGGCGGCGCGGCGATGTCCATGGGCGCGTCCCTCGCTCGTCGAGCTCAGTCCCGAAGCGGGGTTCGGGCGCCGATGGCGGCCGAACTTTCCGCGGGGACGGCGGGTTGCAAGGCGCCGGCGGCAACGGCCAGCGTGCGGGCATAGATCGCTTCGTAGTCGTCGAGGACCCGTTCCTGGTCCAGCAGCGGCGCGACCGAGCCCCGGCTCGCCAGCCGCATCGCACGCAGCAGCCCGGGGTCGTCGATCAGGCGCTTCAGGCAGGCTTCGAGATCGCCCGGCTGCTGCGGTTCGAACAGCAGCCCGTTGAGCCCGTGCTGGACCATCTCGGGGATCCCGCCGCGGCGCGCGCCGATCACCGGCACGCCCAGGCCGAGCGCTTCGTAGACGACGCCGGGGAACGGGTCGTGCCACAGCGACGGCACGACGCAGACGTCCAGGCGCTGGAAGAACTCGATCGGGTTCACGTGGCCGACGAACGAGATCTGCGCCGACTCGTGCCGGCGGCGCAGCTCGGCCACGTCGGCGTCCTTGCCGGCACCGGCGATCAGCAGCCGCACCGGACGGGAACTGTCGCGCGCCACGCTCGCGAACGCTTCGGCAAGCGGGTCGACGCCCTTGACCGCCGTCAGGCCGCCGATGAATCCGAACGTGAACGGCTCGCCCGACGCGCGGTCGCCCGGTTCCGGCAGCGCGCGCGCGTTGTGCACCACCGATTGGATGTGGGCGTCGGCGAACATGCCGTGGGACAGGTGCGTGTTCAGGATCGCGCGGCTGACGCCGACCACCGCCGAGACGGCGCGCGAGGCCTCCCGGTGCGGGAGCCGCAGGACGGCGCATCCGCCGCAGCGCTCCTCGCAGGGCTGGCCGTCGCGAAACATCGTCACCTTCGGGCACAGCGTGTAGTAGTCGTGCAGGACCTGCACGATCGGGATCGAGCGCCGCGCCGCCTGGCCCCAGACGGCGACCGACAGGCCCGGCAGGTTGTGGCAGACGATCAGCTCGGGCCCGATCTCGTCGATCAGCCGCCCGACCTGGCGCGCCTCGAACAGGTTGTAGCTGTCGATCGCATGCCAGGCCATGCGCGCCGCGGCCGCGTGTTCGCGTTGCGGAAAGTGCCAGTAGAGGTTCTTGTTCGGCACGCGGTAGACCGGCACGTCGTCGACGACTTCGCGCAGCACGCCCGTGCCGGCGTGCGTCGTCAGCACCGCGGCGTCCTGGCCGCGGCCGCGAAAGGCCTGGACGAGGCCGGCCAGCGCGATCTCGGCGCCGCCGCCGACATTCGGCGAATACAGCGTGTTGACGTAGAGGACCTTCATGCGTTGCCCCGGACCGAGACCCAGATGAGCCCGATGACGAGCGCGGCCAGCCCGATCTGGCTGCAATACGTCGCGATCACCGCGCCCTGCCAGCCCAGGCGCGGAACGAGCACCATGTTGAGCGCGAAGCAGGCCAGCGCGACCGTGACCTGCGCGAAGCTGCGCGCACGTTGCCGGTCGGCTCCGGTCAATGCTTCGGAGAACACGCTCTGCGCCATCAGCGCGAGCGGCAACAGCGCGAGCGTGCGCAGGATCTCGACCGAGAGCGTGTACTGGGCACCGAGCGCCCAGACGACGAGCGGCGAGGCGGCATACAGCAGCACGGCCAGGCCGATGCAGTAGGCCGCGCCGAGCCAGGCCACGCGCGTGGCCAGCCTGAAGGTCGCCGAGACGCCGCTCTCCGAGCCGATCCGGAAGAACAGGCCCTGCGTCGCCAGCAGCACCGCCATGACCGGCGTGAAGGCCATGTAGACCAGGCGGTAGGCGGCGGTGTACTGGCCGTTGATCTGGGGGTTCTCGTAGCGCGCCAGCACGGCCTTGTCGATGTCGGTGTAGACGCTGTTCGCGGAGAGGCCGATCGAAAAGAGCACGCCGACCTTGATCTCGCGCAGCGCGAGCCGGACGTCCAGCGTCGGGCGCCCGATCCGGGCCGTCGTCATCCACAACACGATCAATGCGACGACGACGCCCGAGGCCAGGTGCATCGCGGCCCAGAACTCGACGCCGCGATGCGCGAAGAAGGTATGGAACAGCAGCGCCGCGCACAGGCGCGCACCCGCCTGCATGCAATAGAACGCGCCGGACAACGCGTGGCGGTCCAGCCCGTAGAAGACATGGGAGGCGATGTCGATGAACTTGGTCATCAACACCTCGGAGACGCCGAGCAGCAGCACCAGGCCGAGCAGCGACGGGTCGCGCAGGAAGAGCGGTGCGAGCAGCGCGGCGAGCGCCACCAGCAGCCCGCCGGACACCGCCGCGACCAGCAAGGCATTGCCGAAACACAGCGCCGCGGCGGCTTCCTGGCGCGCCAGCCGCATCACCATCACGTTGCCCGAGCCCAGTCCGGAGAACGGCAGCAGGATCGACGTGATGGCCAGCACCCCGGCCATGCGGCCGAAGTCGTGGGCACCGAGCGCACGCGCGATCAGGATGAATTGCAGGCCCTGAAACAGGGCGGCCGAGAATTGCGCGCCCAGCATGTGCAGGGCATTGCGCTTGAGCACGGCGAAATTCAAGCCGCGGCCTTCCGTTGCACCTGGCGATGCAAGGATGGCGGAGCCGGCGAATTCAGCGTCCGTGTTTCCTGCCGGCGTCATGAGTCGGGGCCATTGCGAGGGACATGCCGCATGACTAGCAAGAACCGTGTCTGATCTTGTCTCGATGCGCCGGAACGAACCACTCGTTCGAGTGGTGGTCACGATTTCGTGCACGCGCAGTGCAATGCAGCGCAAATGACCTAGTGCAACTGAAGTCAGCAAGGCCTACACCGGTGCATTCATGCCCCCACGTCTTAGGGGTTTGCGTGGTCTGGGATTTGCTAAATCACCGGCGTATGTCACGGCATGACCTGGGGAGGTTTGATGTGAACAACGCCAACGATGCATCAAGAGGTGCGGACAGCAATCCGGAAGTCGTCCTGCATTGGGCCGGTCTGGTGACCGACGAAGTCTTCAGTTTTCTCGGGCCGATCTCGTCCTCGCTGGCGCGCGCCGGTGTCGCGCAGACGATCGTGCTGAACGACGAGCCGCGCTACGCGCATCTGCTGTCGCGCTTCGACCCTTCGATCCGGCTCGTGCTGATACCGGCCGCAGCGGGTCGCTGTCGGCGCTGGAAGCGTGCGCGAGACGCCTTCGTCGCGGCACTGCGCGCCGACGCGCCGTCGATCGTGCACCTTCACGGCTTCATTCCTTACCTTTTGCGTGCGGGCGCGGTGGGCCGGCTCACGCCGCAGGCGAAGGTCTTGTACTCGCCGCACGGTTCGAGGGCGCTCGCCTCGGGATGGGGCCCGTTCGCGCTGTTGCGCTGGCTGGGCAACCACCTGTTCGGCGCGACCGCCGCGCACGATATCGCGAACGTCTCCAGCGAAGCGCGTGCACTGAAGGCGAGCTCGAAGCAGCGCGTGACGCTGGTCGAGAGCGCCGTGGCGCCGGTCTTCTTCGGAGTCGATCGCGCCGAAGCCGAGCACCCGCTGGTCGTGACGGGCAACCGCATTCCCGACATGCGCGGCGCGGCGACCTTCGCTCAACTCGCGGTGCTGCTGAGCGAAGAAAGCCTGGGTGTCAGGTTCGACTGGATCGGCCGCTCCGACCCGCTGTCGGAGAGCGCGCTGAAGGCCGCGAACGTCAAGGTCTCGGACGTCACCGACGACGCCGAGCGGGCCCGGCGATTCGCCGCGGGCTGGCTCTACGTCGCCCCGCAGGGCAAGAACGGCTTCCCGTTGTTCCTCGCCGAAGCGATGGCCGCCGGGCTCGCTTGCGTGGCGATCGACACGGACTATCACCGCGATCTGATCCGGCACGCGAGCACCGGCTACCTGTGCAGGAACGAGGAAGAGATGGTCGCGCGCATCGCGATGCTGATCGACTCGCCGGAGCTGCGTGCCGTGATCGGCGACGCCGCGCGGCGCGAGGCGATTCGACGCTTCTCGGGGCAGAACTTCCGGGATGCGCTGGTCGTCTCCAGCGCATAGTCAGCAGGACGACGAGCACGGCAAACGACGCCCGGTTCACGCCAGTTGCCCGGGGGCGCAATAATGCGCCCGCAACGGCAACGGCGAGAATGCATGGCAGCGTCTGATTCGCACGGTGACTTCCTCGCAGGTGATTCGGACATGGCCGCGCTCGTGCGCGCCAAGGACTGGAGCGCGACGCCGCTCGGGCCGTTCGAGCGCTGGCCGCAAAGCCTGCGCACCACCGTCAGCCTGTGCCTGGCGTCCAATTTCCCGATCAACATCATCTGGGGCCCGGAGCACATCCAGATCTACAACGACGGCTACCGCGTCGTCTGCGGCGAGGCCCATCCGCGCGCGCTCGGCGAGGGCTACCACGTCACCTGGGCGAGCGCCTGGCCCGTGATCGGCGAGCCCTTCGAACGCGCGCGGGCGGGCACCACCAGCTTCCTCGAGAACCAGCGCATGTTCCTGATGCGCAACGGCTACCTGGAGGAGACCTTCTTCACCTTCTCGCTCTCGCCGATCCGCGACGAATCCGGCGGCATCGGCGGGCTGTTCCACCCGGTCACCGAGACGACGGCCACGATGCTGGCCGAGCGGCGCACGCGCGCGCTGCGCGACCTCACCGCCAGCGCGAGCGCCGCGACGAGCGTCGCCAAGCTGCTCGAGCTCGCGGTGCGGACCCTGTCGCGCTTCGACCTGGACCTGCCCTTCATGCTGTTCTACGGCCTGACGCCGGGCGACGCGCACTACGCACTGCAGGCCCGCTACGGCATCGAGGCCGGCTCGCGCGCGACGCCGGCGTCGCTGCCGGCGAACGCGCCCGCGCTGTGGGACGTGGCCTCGCTGCGCGGCAAGGCCGGGCTGCAGCTCTCGGCCGGGCTGCGCGAGATCCTCGGCAGCGCGCGCTGCGGCCCGTACGACGAGGCCCCGGACCTCGCCTACCTGATGCCGATCACGCAGCCCGGGGCCGAGCAGCACCCGTTCGTGATCGTCGCCGGCGTGTCCCCGCGCCTGCCGATGAGCGACGACTACCGCGGCTTGTTCGAGCTGATCGCCGCCGCCTTCTCCGCGGCGCTCGCGACCGTGCGCGCACGCGAGGACGAGCGCCTGCGCGCCGAGGCGCTGGCCGCGATCGATCGCGCCAAGACCGATTTCTTCTCGAACGTCAGCCATGAATTCCGCACCCCGCTGACGCTGATCCTCGGCCCGCTCGAAGACGCCGCGCGCTCGCCCGCGCTGCCGGACGAAGCGCGCGAGCCGCTCGCGATGGCGCACCGCAACGCGCTGCGGCTGATGAAGCTGGTGAATTCGCTGCTCGACTTCTCGCGCCTCGAAGCCGGGCGCGCGCGCGCCGAGGTCCAGCCGACCGACATCGCCGCCTACACGAGCGAGCTGGCGTCCACGTTTCGCTCCGCCACCGAGCGCGCAGGCCTGGCGTTGACGATCGACGCGGCGCCGCAACGCGAGCCCGTCCTGCTCGATCGCGGGATGTGGGAGACGATCGTGCTGAACCTGCTGTCCAACGCGTTCAAGTTCACGTTCGCGGGCGAGATCCGCGTGACGATCCGCGAGGCGAGCGACGCGCGCCACGTCGAGCTGATCGTCGCCGACAGCGGCACCGGCATCCCCGCGAACGCGTTGCCGCGCCTGTTCGAGCGCTTCTTCCGCATCGAGGGTGCGACGGGGCGTTCGTTCGAAGGCTCGGGCATCGGCCTGTCGCTGGTGCGCGAGCAAGTCCGGCTGCACGGCGGCGACGTCCGCGTCGCGAGCAGCGTCGGCCGGGGCACGAGCTTCACCGTCTCGCTGCCGTTCGGCAGCGCGCACCTGCCGCCCGACTGGCGCGCCGCGGCCACCGCGCACGTGGCCTCGACGGCACGCGCCGAAGCCTACGTGGCCGAAGCCTTGCGCTGGCTGCCGGCCGACGCCGCCTCGCCGCAGCCCGGTCGCGACGCCGTGCCGCGCCGCCACGCGGGGCGCGTCGTGCTGGCCGACGACAACGCCGACATGCGCGAGTACGTGCGCCGGCTGCTGGCCGACGAAGGCTTCGAGGTCGAGGCGGTGGCCGACGGCGAGCAGGCGCTCGCCGCGGTGCAGCGCGAATTGCCCGACGTGGTGCTGTCGGACGTGATGATGCCCAAGCTGGACGGCTTCGCGCTGCTGGCCGCGCTGCGCGCGAACGAGCACACGCGCGGCGTCCCGATCGTGCTGCTCTCTGCGCGCGCCGGCGAGGAGGCCCGCATCGAAGGGCGCGCGGCCGGCGCCGACGACTACCTCGTCAAGCCCTTCGGCGCCCGCGAGCTGATCTCGGTCGTGCAGGGGCGGATCGAGATGAGCCGGCTGCGCGGCCAGATGGAGGCCGCCCGGCAGGCCGCGCTCGTCGCCGAGGCCGACATCGTGCTGCGGCGCGCGCAGGCGACGAGCCTGGCCAAGAGCGAGTTCCTCGCCAACATCAGCCACGAGATCCGCACGCCGATGAACGCGATCCTCGGCCTGACCCACCTGCTCAAGCGCGCCGCCCCGACCCTGCAGCAGGCCGAGCGCCTGGACAACATCGACGCGGCCGCGCGCCACCTGCTCGCGATCATCAACGACGTGCTCGACCTGTCGAAGATCGATTCGGGCCGGGTCGAGCTCGAATCGACGAATTTCGCGCTCGGCGCGGTGCTCGACCAGGCCCATTCCTTCATCGCCGAGCAGGTCGCGCAAAAAGGGATCGAGTTCAAGATCGACTACTCCGGCGTTCCGGAATGGCTGCACGGCGACCCGATGCGCCTGCGCCAGGCGCTGCTGAACTACATCGGCAACGCGATGAAGTTCACCGATCGCGGCTTCATCCACGTGCGGGCGCGCACCGTCTCCGAGGACGCCCGCGGCCTGATGGTTCGCTTCGAGGTCCAGGACTCGGGCATCGGCATCGACCCCGAGGTCCTGCCGCAGCTGTTCGAGGATTTCAAGCAGGCCGATGCGTCGATCGCGCGCAACCACGGCGGCACCGGCCTCGGCCTGGCGCTGACCCGCCGCCTGGCGCGCCTGATGGGCGGCGACGCCGGCGCGACCAGCACGGCCGGCCAGGGCAGCCTGTTCTGGTTCACGGCCCACCTGGGCCTGGGCTGCGAGCCCGAGGCCGACGGCCAGCAGACCGCCACCGATGCCGAGCTCGAGCTGATCCGGCGCACGCCAAGCGGGGGCCGGCTGCTGCTGGTGGAGGACGTCGCGGTCAACCGCCAGGTGGCGGTCGAGCTGCTCGGCGCGGTGGGGCTGCAGGTCGACATGGCCGAGAGCGGCGCGCAGGCGGTCCAGATGACCGCGCAGCACGCCTACGAGCTGATCCTGATGGACGTGCAGATGCCGGGCATGAGCGGCCTGGAGGCGACGCGCATCATCCGCGCGCGCGCCGACGGCGCGAACGTGCCGATCATCGCGATGACCGCCAACGCGTTCGCGCAGGACCGCGATGCGTGCCTGGACGCCGGCATGAACGACCACATCGCCAAGCCGGTCGACCCCGAGCTGCTGTACACGAAGCTGCTGAGGTGGCTGCCGGCCGCGGACCGGCCGCCGGCGAGCGCGACCACGAGCGCGATGGCGGGTTCCGCACCCACGTCCGCGTCCTCGATCACCGACAAGCAAGAGCTCGTGCAACGCCTGGCCGGCGTCGAGGGCCTCGACATCGACGCCGGCCTTAAATTCGTCGGCGGCCGGGTGCCCACCTACGTCCGGCTGCTGCGGCAGTTCGCGATCGAGCGCCCGATCGCGCTCGACGACCTGGAGCTGATCCTGCGCAACGACACCGTCGCCGAGGCGCGCGCGAAGATCCACTCGCTGAAAGGCATGACCGCCACGCTCGGCGCGCGCCAGGTCTCGCAGCTGGCCTTCGAGGTCGAATGCCTGCTGGCCGCGCCCGGGGCGACCGCTCAGGTCCAGATCGAGCGGCTGCGCGAACGCTACGCGGTGCTGCGCGAAGAGCTCGAAGCGCTCGCGCAGGTTCTGACGCAGCGGCTCGCCTGACGCACCACCGCGTCAAGGCCCCGGTGCCGTGTCAACGCGCCGGGGCCGGCACGCCGCAGGCGTGGTCCGCACGCTCGGCGGCCTGCGCGATCTGCTCGGCCAGGCGCGCGACGAGCCGCTGCTGACCGCGCACCGTCTCGTCCAGGCCGCCCGGCGTCGCTTCCTCGAGCGCGCTGTGGCAGACGCTGCGCGGTGCCGCCTCGCCGCTCGGCGCGAGGCCCCAATCGGCCTCGAGCTGCGCCCGGTCGCCGGGCCAGGCGTCCAAGCGCCGCAGCTGGACCTTGACCCGGATCACCGGCCGGCCGGCCGGCGCCGAGAGCCCGGCGACGTCGAGCGCGCCGAGCCGGCGCGAGAGCGCGAGCGACAGCGCGCTGCGGAGCTCGTCGCCCAACGAGCCGCCCCAGCGATCGCCCTCGAGCACGGCCAGGCCGCCCGAGCCCTGGCGGATCACGAGGCGGCGCTGGTCGAGCTGCTCGGGCACGCCGACCGGCTGGACGTCGATCGCGAACGCGGCGGCCGGCGCCGCCGGCGCGAGTGCATCGACGCTCGACGCCACCAGCGTGTGGTAGCGCAACGGCGGCGACGCGCAGCCCGCGAGGCCGCAGATCGCGACGCACAGCGCTTGCAGCAGGACGTTTTTCATTTCTTGATTTCCGGAGAGGGCGCCGTCGGCGCGGGCGGCACGGCAGGGGGCGCCACGGCATCGGCCGGGCGGCCGCGCAGCAGCGCTTCCGGGTTGCGGCCGAGCAGGTCCGTCAGCTCGCGCACCGAGCGCGCCGCGCGCTGGACCTCCTCCAGGGTCTGGCCGAGGTTCTGCTGCAGCGGCGAGTCGTCCGCGAACGGCGCGCCGACGCCGTTCAGGGTCCGGCCGGCCTGCTGCAAGGTCTGGCGCGCCTGCGGCAGCAACTGCCGGTTGACCGAATCGAAGGTCTTGTTGGCGCCGTCCAGCGTCGTGCCCAGGCGCGCGAGGTCGGCGTCCAGGTGGCGGGCGATCGACTCCAGCGGGATCTTGTCGACCTTGTCCAGGATGTGCGCGAACTTTTCCTGGAGCTGGTCGAAATCGCCGTTGACGGTCGGGATCCGCAAGGTCTGGTCGTTCGCGTCGCTCGCATCCATCGCGACCTTCGGCGCGTTCGGCACGAAGTCCAGCGAGATGTAGCGCTGGCCAGTCAGCAGGTTGCCGCTGCGCGCCTGCGCACGCAGGCCCTGCGCGACCAGGCTGCGCCCGAACTGCACGCCCTTGTGGTCGCCGTCCAGCGGCAGGCGCTGCACGACGCTGCCCAGCCGCGCCACGAAGACGTCGGCGCCGACGATCACCGAGAAACGGCGCTTCGCCGGGTCGTAGTCGAGCGCGACCGAGGTGACGCTGCCGAAGTTGACGCCGAGGAATTCGACCGGCGCGCCGATGCTCAGCCCGCGCAGCGATTGGTCGAAGCGCAGCTCGATGCGCTGGGCCGGCCCGTCCGGCGGCGCCAGCGCCGCGCGCTCGCCCGCGGCGAGCCGGTACTGGCTGCGCGCCGGCGTGGTCGACGGCGGGCTGCCGTCGGGCGCGCCGAACGCGATCCCGCCGGCCACGATCGTCGCGATCGACTGGGTGTTCAGCTTCAGGCCGTCGGCGCCCAGCGAGACGTCCACGCCGCTGGCGTTCCAGAAGCGCGTGTCGCCGGTCACGAAGCGGTCGTACGGCGCCTCGACGAAGATCTGCAGATTGACGGTGCGCCCGCTGTCGTCGAGCCGGTAGGACGCCACCTGCCCGACGCGGATGCGCCTGTAATAGACCGGCGAGCCGATGTCCAGCGAGCCCAGGTCGGCCGCGCGCAGCACGAAGGTCTTGCCCGCCATGCCGTTGATCACCGGCGGCGGCTCTTCCAGGCCGGTGAAGTCCTTGCGCTCCTCGTGCGAGGCCCCGGTGTCCACGCCGATGTAGGCGCCCGACAACAAGGTGTCGACCCCCGACACGCCGCCGACGCCGATGCGCGGGCGCACGACCCAGAAGCGCGTGCCGGCGTTGGCCAGGCTCGCGGCGCTCTTGACCAGCGTGAGCGTGACGACGATGTGCGAGCGGTCCTCGCTGAGCTCGACCGCGCGCACGGTGCCGACCGTGACGTCCTTGTACTTGACCGGCGTCTTGCCCGCCTCCAGGCCGGCCGCGGTCAGGAAGGTGATGCGCAGGCGCGGGCCTTCGCTCGAGAGGTTGCGAAACAGCAGCACCGCGCCGATCAGCGCGGCCACGATCGGCAGGATCCAGACCAGCGAGATGCCGTGCCGGCGCTGCACCAGCGGCGCGCCGGGCCGGGGGTCGCCGGTGCCGTCAGGCGGAGAGGGGGTCATGCTCGGTGTCCCAGGTCAGGCGCGGATCGAAGCTCATCGCGGACAGCATCGTGAGGATCACCACCATGCCGAAGAAGAGGATGCCGACGCGCGGCTCGATGTCGCTCAGCGCCTTGAACTTCACGAGCGCGACGACGATGGCGACGACCAGCACGTCCAGCATCGACCAGTAGCCGATCAGCTCGACCAGGCGATACAGCCGCGCCCGCTCGCGCAGCGCCCAGGGGCTGTGCCGCTGCGCCGCCACCAGCAGCACGCCGAGCGCGAGGAACTTGGTGCACGGCACCGCGATGCTGGCGATGAAGATCAGCAGCGCGACGTCCCACGCCCCGGAGCCCCAGAACTGGATCACGCCCTGCATGATGGTGCTGTCGGAAGCCTGGCCCAGGTAGATCGTGTGCATCACCGGCAGCAGGTTGGCCGGCACGTAGAAGATCAGCCCCGCCAGCAGCGTCGCCCAGGCGCGCGCGATGCTGTTGGGCTTGCGCCGCTGCAGCGCCGCGCCGCAGCGCGGGCAGGGCAGCCCGGCACCGCGGGTCGCGCGATCGTCGCAGACGAGGCCGCACTCGTGGCAGCCGATCAGCCCGAGCTGCCCGGCCCGAGGGCCGCCGCGACCCGCGTCGACGGCCTGCTCAGGCATGCGCGCGGCGCGAACCCGAAGGCTCGACGGCGTCCCACAGCTGGTGCACGTCGCGGCCCGCGATCACGGCGATCTGCAGCGTCAGCACCGCGGTCGCCCAGACCCCCGGCCCGGCGATCACGTCGAGGTCGCTGGACAGCTTGACGATCGCGACCAGGATCCCGAGCATCAGCACCTCCACCATGCTCCACGGCCGCAGCGCGACGAGCAGCCGCATCAGCGCCGCGAAGCCGGGCGCGCGCCGCCGGAGGCGGGCGTAGCCGAGCAGCCACGCCAGCGCGGCGATCTGCAGGAACGGCACCACGATCACCGCCAGCGCGGCCGGGATCGCGATCGGCGCGGCGGTGCCGTGCGCGAGCGCGCCGATCGCGCCCCACAGCGTCGCCTCGTTGTGCTGGCCTTCGAAGCTGATGCGCACGATCGGCGTGAAATTGGCGATCACGAACGTGAACGCAGCCGCGAGCGTCAGCGCGAGCCAATCGTCGATGCTCAGGCGGTTGACCCGGTACAGCACCGCGCCGCAACGCGCGCAGCACGCGACCTCGCGCCTGCCCAGCGGCAGGCGCCGGCAGACGGTGTCGCAATGCTCGCAAGCGACGAGATCGGGGAAAGCCATCGGGTCCAGGGTCGACACCTTCCCATTTGACCACTTCCGCCATACCCGGGCGTGTCTTCCCCCTCTCCCTCTGGGACAGGGAGTAGCGCTCAGGTGATCACGGTGGGTTGGGTGCGGCCGGTGCGGGTGCGGATGCCGGCGAGTTGGTCCGCGAGCGCGATCAGTGGCGCGAGGGCTTGCTGCGTCTCGACCGCGTGCTTGGCGGGATCGGGCTCGTAGCGTTCGAGGTACACGCGCAAGGTCGCGCCTTCGGTCCCCGTGCCCGACAAGCGGAACACGATGCGCGAGCCGTCCTTGAAGCCGATGCGAATGCCTTGCGCAGTGCTGACCGACCCGTCGACCGGGTCGGTGTACGCGAAATCGTCGGCACTCGCGATCGTCGAACCGTTGATCGTCTGCCCCGGCAGCGTCTTCAGCGACGCGCGCAGATCGGCCACCAGATCGTTCGCGGCATTGCTGTCGACGCCCTCGTAGTCGTGGCGCGAGTAGTAATTGCGGCCGAAGCGCTGCCAGTGCCCGCGCAGGATCGCTTCCACCGACTCGCGCCGCACCGCCAGGATGTTGAGCCAGAACAGCACGGCCCACACCCCGTCCTTCTCGCGCAGGTGATCGCTGCCGGTGCCCGAGCTCTCCTCGCCGCACAGCGTGACCTCGCCGGCGTCGAGCAGGTTGCCGAAGAACTTCCACCCGGTCGGCGTCTCGAAGCACTTGATCCCGAGCTTCTCGGCGACCCGGTCGGCCGCGGCGCTGGTCGGCATCGAACGGGCGATGCCCTTGAGCCCGCTCGCATAGCCCGGCACCAGCTGCGCGTTCGCGGCGAGCACCGCCAAACTGTCGCTCGGCGTCACGACGAAGTGGCTGCCGACGATCATGTTGCGGTCGCCGTCGCCGTCGCTCGCGGCGCCGAAATCGGGGGCCGTGTCGGCGAACATCACCTTGATCAATTCCTCCGCATACGTCGGGTTCGGGTCCGGGTGGCCGCCGCCGAAGTCGGGCAGCGGCACGCCGTTCATCACGCTGCCGGCCGGCGCGCCCAGGCGCTTGACGAAGATCTCGTTCGCGTACGGGCCGGTCACCGCGTGCATCGCGTCGAAGCACATCTTGAACGTGCCGGATTTGAGCAGCGTGCCGATGCGGTCGAAATCGAACAGCGTCGCGAGCAGGTCGGCGTGGTCGGCGACCGAGTCGATGACCTCCACGGTCATCCCGGCGATCACCATCTTGCCCTGCACGGCGAGATTCACGTCGGGCGCGCTTGCCGCGTCGAGCGTCAGGTAGCGGCTGATCTTCTGCGTGTTCGCGTAGATCGCCTCGGTGATCTTCTCGGGCGCCGGGCCGCCGTTGCCGGTGTTGTACTTGATGCCGAAATCGCCCTCGGGCCCGCCCGGGTTGTGGCTGGCGGACAGGATGATGCCGCCGAAGGCCTGGTGCTTGCGGATCACGCAGCTCGCGGCCGGCGTCGACAGGATGCCGGCGTGGCCGACCAGCACGCGGCCGAAGCCGTTCGCCGCGGCCATGCGCAGGATGGTCTGGATCGCCTCCAGGTTGTGGAAGCGGCCGTCGCCGCCGAGCACCAGCGTTTCGCCCTTGAAGCCTTCGAGCGAATCGAAGATCGACTGGACGAAGTTCTCGAGGTAGCCGGGCTGCTGGAACACCGTGACCTTCTTGCGCAGGCCGGAGGTGCCGGGGCGCTGGCCGGCGACGGGGGTGGTGGCGACGGTTCGGGTGTTCATGCGAGGCTCCTTGGAGCAATCATTGTGCCCCGTGGCAATGACCCTTGATCAAGCCCCCAACTTCAAGAACAGCTCCCGATCCGGCGCGAAATTTGCATACAGCGGCAGCAGCGCGCCGCCCATCGCCCGCGCGTCCGAGCCGATCGTCCCTTCGAACACCGTCGGCCGCGCCACCCCCTCCCAGCTGTATTGATCCAGCGCATGGTTCACCGCCGTCAGCGTCGCGCGCAGCAGCTCGCGGCTGAACGAGCCGTCGATCACGATGCCATCGAGGTCCAGCAAACACGCCGCCGCGTTCGCCGCGAACGCGACCGCCGGCGCGGCCTCCTGCAGCCACTGCTCGGTGTGCGGCCACCAGGGCTTTTGCATCGCCCGCACGTCGAGCGCGGCGCCGGTCTCCAGCCCCGCCGCGCCGAAGCGCGCCTCGAGGTTCACCAGCGAGGCATGGCTCAGCAGCTGGTCCGGCGCCGCGCCGCGCCCGCCGGCCGCCAGGCCCAGCGGCAACGAGCCGATCGCGCCGGCGTTGCCGCTGGGCCCCGAGCGCAGCTGGCTGTCGATCACCAGCCCGCCGCCGACGAAGGTGTCGAAGAACACGTACAGAAAACTGCCGATGCTGCGCCCGCGCCCCGCGACGAGCTCGGCGACGCAGGCGGCCGCGGTGTCCTTCACGAACTCGACCGGCAGCTCCGTCATCGAAGCGACACGTTCTCGGATGTCGATCCCGGCCCACTTCGCGGCCTGCTGGCGGCCGATGCCGAGCACCGCGTGCCAGCCTTCGAGCGAGAGCGGCGCCGCGATGCCGACGCCGTGCAGGCGCGGCCGCAGTTTCACCGGCAGGCTCAGCGTCAGCTGCTGCAGGCGCGCCTCGATCTCCGGGAACAGCGTGCCCGGATCGGGGAAGTCATAGGCCAGCGAGAGGCGCTGGCGCACCACGCCGGTGAAATCGAGCAGCAGCATGTCCATCCCGCGGCGCCCGATCTTGATGCCGATCGAGAACGCGCCGTCGGGGTTCAGCGCCATCGGCACCGAGGGCTGGCCGACCTTGCCGCGCACCGGCTCGCGCTTGATCACGAGGTCGTCGGCCTCCAGGCGCGCGATGATGACCTGCACCGTCTGCGGCGTCAGCTTGGTCAGCCGCGCGATCTCGGCCTTCGCGATGTGGCCGTGCAGCCGGATCGCCTGCAGCACGACGCGCTCGTTGAACTGCCGCATCCCGACATGGTTCGAGCCGCGCGGCCGCAGCCGCTGTTCCGGCTCGGCGGATGCGTTCATCAAGCCAGGCACTCCATCGGCAGCTCGTCTGCACGTTTCGCGCCCGTCATCACCGCAACCGTGTCGCTCATGCTGATCGCCTTCGGGTTCACGACGCACGCGCGCCGGCCGAGGCGGGCGATGTGGATGCGGTCGGCGACCTCGAAGACGTGCGGCATGTTGTGGCTGATCAGGATCACCGGCAGGCCCTTGTCGCGCACCCGGCGGATCAGCTCGAGGACCATGTTGCCCTCCTTGACGCCGAGGGCCGCGGTCGGCTCGTCGAGGATCACGACGTGCTGCGCGAACGCCGCGGCGCGCGACACCGCGACGCACTGGCGCTGCCCGCCCGACAGCGTCTCGACCGCCTGCGTCATCGAGCGGATGCCGACTTTCAAATCGTTCATGCGCGCGACGCTCTCCTCCAGCATCTTGTTCTTGTCGATGATGCGCAGCAGCTTCGAAATGAAACCGCTGCGGATGATCTCGCGGCCGAGGAACAGGTTCTCGGCGATCGTCATCGCTGGCGCGACCGCGAGGTCTTGGTAGACCGTCTCGATGCCGACGCGGCGCGCGTCCGCCGGGCTCTTGAAGTGGATGACGCTGCCGTCCAACTTGATCTCGCCTTCGTCCGGGATCGTCGCGCCCGAGAGCGCCTTGATCAGCGAGGACTTGCCGGCGCCGTTGTCGCCGATCACCGCGAGGATCTCGCCGGCGCGCAGCTCGAAATCGGCGCCGTCGAGGGCCACGACCTGCCCGTAGCGCTTGACGAGGCCACGCGCCTCCATCACCAGCGGAGACGATGAATTCGGGGTGCTCATGGTCAGCGCGCTCCCTTGCGTGAGAGTTGATCGGTCGTGACCGCGAGGATCACCAGCACGCCGGTGATCAAGACCTGGTACACCGAGGGCACGCCCATCAGCGTCAGGCCGTTGCGGAACACGCCGACGATGATGGCGCCCAGCAGCGAGCCGAGCACGATGCCGCGCCCGCCGAACAGGCTGGTGCCGCCGAGCACGACGGCGGTGATCGCGTCCAGGTTTTCCGTCTGCCCGGCGTTCGGGTCGCCGACGCCGGTGCGGGCCACCGACAGCAGCGCCGCGATGCCGTAGAACACCGCGGCCAGCACGTAGACGCCGACCAGCACGCGGTCCGTCGCGATCCCGGTCAGGCGCGTCGCCTCCGGGTTGTTGCCGACGGCGTAGACGTGGCGGCCGGGCTGCGTGTCTCGCAGGCCCCACCAGACGAGCAGGTACATCAACACCATGAACACGGTGCCGTAGTTGATCGACGCGCTGCCGATCGTCACGGTGCCGCCGAAGAAGGTCATGGCCGGCGGGAGGTCGGTGATCGTCTGCGCGCCGGAGTAGAGCTGCGTGATCGCGAACGCGATGTTCATCGTGCCGAGCGTGACGATGAACGGCGGCAGCTTGATGCGCGTCACCAGCAGCCCGTTGACGAAGCCGAAGGCCATGCACACCAGCAGCCCGCAGACGATCGCCAGCAGCGGGTTCAAGCCGCTGCCGACCGCCAGCTTGGTCATCACGATCCCTCCCAGGGCCATCACGAAGCCGCAGCTCAGGTCGATGCCGGCGGTCAGGATGATCAGCGTCTGGCCGATCGCGATCGTGCCGACGACCATCACCTGCTGCAGGATCAGCGAGAAGTTCTGCACCGACAGGAAGCGGTCGCTCTGGGTCGCGAAGAAGCCGACGGCGAGCAGCAACGCGATCAGCGGGCCGAGCGTGGCCACGGGAGGGAGCTTGGCGCTCATGGCCTTACTTGTTGCCCCAGCAGAGCTCGGTGCCCACCGCCGTGTCCTTGCTCTCCACTCCCGCCATCGGATGGTCGGTGATCAAGGTCACGCCGGTGTCGGTGTAGCCCTTGGCCTTCTTGCCCGTCTTCGCGAACTCGACGCCGGCGTCGACGCCCATCGAGGCCATCTTCAGCGGGTATTGCTGCGAGGTCGCGGCGATCACGCCGGCCTTGACGTTCTTGATGCCGGCGCAGCCGCCGTCGACCGAGACGATCATCGCGCCCTTCTCCTTGCCGGCGTTCTTCAGCGCCTGGAAGGCCCCCGCCGCGGCGGGCTCGTTGATCGTGTAGACAAGGTTGATGTCGGGGTTCTTCTGGAGGCAGTTTTCCATCGCCGTCTGGCCCTTGGCCTGGTCGCCGAAGCTGTCGGCCGAGCAGACGACGGCGGCGTCCTTCGCGAGCTCGTTGCTCTTGGCCTCCAGCGTCTTCAGGCCGAAGCCGGACATGAAGCCGTTGTGGCGCTGCGCGCCGACCGGGTGGCCGGGGAAGAGGTCGAGCGTCGCGATCTTGGCGGGCTTGCCGGCCATCGCGGCCTTCGCGTACTTGCCGATCAGCACGCCGGCGGTGTAGTTGTTCGTCGCGAACAGCGCGTCCGTCGCGTCGGCCGGGTCGGCCGGGCTGTCGAGTGCGATGAACATCACGCCTTGGGCCTGCGCCTTCTTGATCGCCGGCACGATCGCCTTCGAATCGTTCGGCGTGATCATGATGGTCTTCGCGCCGCCGGCGATCATGTTCTCGATCGCGGTGACCTGGCCGGCGTTGTCGCCGTCGGCCTTGCCGGCCGCGCTGAGCAGCTTCGCGCCCTTCGCGGTGGCGGCGGCTTGCGCGCCCTCCTTCATCTTCACGAAGAAGGGGTTGGTTTCGGTCTTCGTGATCAGGCCGATCACCGGCGGGTCGGCCGCGACGGCGGCGCTGCCGAGGGCGGCCAGCGCGAGCGCGCTCAGGGCCAGGCGGGGCAAGGACGAGAGGGTCGGGTGGGTCATGGGATGTCTCCGTCTTTCTGGTTGGTGGGTGGGTGGGCTCATTATCGGTACTGATATTTAATAAATCAAGTTGATTGATTTATGGAAAACCCGCATGCCCGGCCCCTGCTCCGGCCTGAAAATCGCGGCTGCAGAAGGAGTTCGAGACGATGACGACGATGAAATTGATGATCTGCGGCGAGGCCCTGCTCGACGTGTTCCAGGGCGACGCGACCCGCACCGGCATGGCGCTGGACGCCAACGTCGGCGGCTCGCCGTTCAACCTCGCGGTCGGCCTCGCGCGGCTCGGCCAGCCGGCCGCGCTGTTCACCGCGATCTCGACCGGTTTTGCCGGCGAGCGGCTGATGCGCACGCTGGTCGACGAAGGCGTGGACACGCAGGCCGTCGCGCGCACCGAGGCGCCGACCACCCTGAGCCTGATCGGGCTGGACGCGCACGGCGTGCCCTCGTACGCGTTCTACGGCCAGGGCTGCGCCGACCGGCTCGTCAGCCGCGCCGACCTCGCGCGCGTGCCGGCCGAGCTGACGCTCGTGAACCTCGGCTCCTACGCGACCGTCGTCGAGCCGGTCGCGTCGACGCAGCGCGCGCTCGTCGAGCGCGAACGCGCGCGCGGCGCGAACGGCGCGCTGATCGCGTACGACCCGAACATCCGGCTCAACGTCGAGCCCGATCTCGCGCGCTGGCGCGACCAGCTCGAGTGGATGCTGCCGCGCACCGACCTGCTGAAGGTCAGCGACGAAGACCTGGGGCTGCTGCAGGCGGGCACGAGCCTGGACGACTTCGCCGCGCACGCGCTCGGCCGCGGCGTCAAGCTCGTCGTCGTGACCTGCGGCGCCGAGGGCGCGATCGGCTGGAATGCGCAGGGAAGAGTCGAGATCGATCCGGTCAAGGTCACGGTGATCGACACCGTCGGGGCGGGGGACACCTTCCAGGCGGCGCTGATCACGTGGCTGGCGGAACAGGGCGCGCTGAGCGCGGCGGCGTTGCCGGGCCTGGCGACGAATCAGCTGAAAGACGCGCTCGGGTTCGCGGCGCGGGCCGCGGCGATCACCTGCTCGCGGCGGGGGGCGGACATGCCGCGGCGGTCAGAGCTCGCCTGAGGACGTGGCCTGGAACGCGGGCCAGTGGGCGCCGGTCAGGCGCACGCCGCGCAGCGCGGCGTATTCCTTGCGGCCGGCTTCGGTCGACAGGTCGATCTGGACCTGCGCGGCGTCGAACTCCAGCCAGGCGAACTCGGTCGACGACTCGACCGCTTCGGGCAAGGGGGTGGCCGAGACGTTCTCGAACGGGATGGGGCGCAGCGCTTCGTTCGCGACGGGCGTGGCCGCGGGGTTCACGCGCGGGCGCTTGCGGCGTTCACGGAAGGCTTGGAACGACTGTTGCGCCGGGGTCGGACGCAGGTCGTCCGTAGGCTCCGCGGACCATTCGATCATGCGGAGTGGGTCTTTCGAGTCCTGACCGTTCGAATTCATTCCTGAATTGTCGGAATGATTGGTGCGGTCTGCAGCCCCCGGCTCTCGGAGAGGAGCCATGAAGGGCCAGAGAGCGTGAAATATCTCTCTGGTCAACGCTGTTCGTGAAGTGGCCGTCAACAGACCCTACACCCCGCGCTAACCGAACTTGGATTCTCCAAAGGCTCGGCTCCTTCGGGCACCTCTGCCACGGCTCTTGACTTCTACCTGTGCGGAGCGATTCACGATGGCTCCAATGGTCTGGACTCCCGCATCGGCGAGTCGTTTGATCAGCAGGGTCAGCGCGTCCAGTCGAGTTTCGTTCCAATTGCCGACGATGACCGCGTTGCCGGCGCGTGCAGCGATGATCTGCGCGTCCGAGCCACTTGCATTCGCGGGCGAATCGACCAGCACGAGATCGAACCGTGTCGACAAGTCCTGCATCAGGTCGGCAAAACGCGAATGACTGAGCAGCTCTTGAGGATTCGGCGGCCTCGGACCCGCGGGCAACAATGAAAGGTAGCCGGCCGGATCGATAGGCAGGATGGGCGGCTTCGGGATGAGGCCCGCGAGATAGCTGGAAAGCCCTTCACGCCGCGAACTTCCGAACCGCACGGCCAACTGTGGGTCGCGCATGTCGGCTTCGACAAGCAAGGTGCGCATCCCCGCTTGCGAGCAGGCGATTGCCAGATTGGCAACGATGAAACTCTTGCCATCCCCTCTGTCAGGGCTGGTTACCGCCACCATGTTGCCGCGCCCGCTCTGCTCTGCCTCCAGCATCAGGTACGAGCGAAGAACGCGGACTGCCTCGGCAACTGGGTGAGACGGATGTTGATCGACGACAAACTGTTCAGGAGTGTGAGATCCGACCGACTTGTTGGTCATGCGCCGCATCCCATATTGCGCGGAGAGCGCCTCCAGGACGTCCGATTCGGAAACGAGGCCCATTCGAACAGCCGCGGAGCCATAGGGCACCTTGCGCTTGACGTGCTCCTCGAACACCGTTTGCCCATCGGTGGGACTCAACTTGCCCGCCGCCACGAGCAGTGCGCCCAGGCGCCGCTCGTGCGGCGGCATGCTGGCCGCAGGAGCAGGCATGGCGAGCAGTTGAATGTCCTGGACACTGCTTTGGATGGCCGTGGGGATCATGGCGATCGTCCGGAGGCCCAACCTTGTCAGATCGCTCTCCGCACGCAAACGCGGCCGCCGGTGTTCGGCAATGACCGCAACAAGGCCACCGAACATAAACCCCAGAAGCGCGCCCAACGGAACTGAGCGTTGCAAGGGAGTGGACGATTGCTCCTGGGGAGGCTGCGCCGCCGCCAGAATGCTCGTTGCGCCCAAATTCGCCTTGCTCTCGATGAGCGCTTCGCTCAGTCGATCCCTCGACGCCTCGAAACTCGTGCGGGCATAGTCGGCACGCTGCTGCAATTGCGCGAGTTGCTCGCGCTTCTCCGTCAGGTCGACGATGACGGACTTTTGCTTGTCTACGGCCTGGCTGAGCTTGTCGGCGCTGCGCGTGTCACCACGGCGCGCCGTGGCCACCGACGAGGCGGCGAGTGCTTCCTGTCGTGCGAGGTTTCGCTCCAATTCGGCCAGTTCCTCGGTGGCCGCTAAATATTGGGGATGATTCTTCCCCAAGCGAGAGTCGAGTTCCTTCAGTCGCGATCGAGCCCTCGCAATATCTGCTTGCAACCCTTGGACGACAGTGCTGTTAAGGACGTCGGCCGACGCGCTCGGGTTGGCCTCCGCTTCACTTCGGGCCGCCGCGCTACCGAGGTACTGAGCCCGCAGTTCGGTGGTTCTGCGGATCATCTCCCCGAGGAGCGCCTGTTCCGCGTCGCCGCGATCGGCTCCGGTGGCCACCAAGCCACTTTGCCGCCGAAATGCCGACACCTGGTCTTGAGCCTCAACCGCGGCCTTCTGCAGTTCCGTCACTCTGGCCTGGAAGAACGCCGCGCGTTGTCGCGCCGGCTCGGTCTTCAAGGCGAGACTGACTTGCAAGTAGCCGTTCGCCACTGCGTTCGCCAACTCAGAAGCCACCTCGGCATCCTGCGCTGTTGCGCTGATCTGGATCACCGTGCTGTCTCGCCCAGCCGTGGCACGTACCGCGCGCCGAATGATCGGAATGAGCTGATCTTGACCCTGGCCTTTTTCACCGAGCAAACGCGCTCGAACTGGCGCACTCAACTGGGACGCAGCTGCGACCAGGACCCGCTCGCTGGTGGCGATCTCCATTTGCGAGAACGTAAGCGACTGTACGCCGCCCGCTTGTCCCGTTGGACTCATGCCAATGGCATCTACGTAGACGAGGGCGTCGGCGGTGAACTTCGGTGCTGCCAAAAAATGCCACGCGAGCGCAGCAGCTACAAAAAACACAACGCTGGCGCCTATACCCCATCGGAATGACTTCAGTGTGGAAAACAGACGTCCAAATTCCATTTCTACTCAATTCTCAAGACGGAGGATCGGAATGCAATGATGTATTCGTCGACGAAGCGCCATACAGGCGGCGTCAACGCTCGTATTTTGCCGCATTCACTGCGTCATTTGTTCACGGAACGGCGATTCGAATAATGTCAACAAATCGCCACTAACCGCGGAAATTTTGGGGCCTTTGTGGGCACGAGACATGCTTATCGCCGAGAACGTATTGATCGAGGGCGGCATGAGTGGTGCGATATGACGCAAATGCACCGAGATCGATTCGCTACACCTGTATTTGCGGGAGACGAAAGGGGCCGAGCTACTGATGCCGTCGGATAAGATCCCCATTTTGGGGTTGCGGGGACCCCAGCCGGATGAGTCAACTACTTTGCGAACACAAGAAAGCAATGACCGAACGCCGAAGTGAACAGCCCGCGAAGTCGGCTGCCAAGCGTGTGATGGGTGCGGTTGCGCTCGAGGTGGTCGATAGGCGAGGAGCGCTTCGGCAACTTCTCACCGCATTGCGCGAGCGATCTGGTCGCACATTCGCGTTTTGCAATATGCATACCTTCAACGTAGCTCTGCAGTCCCCCGCGGTGGTGGCTGCCTTGGCTCAGGCCACCGTGTTCAATGACGGGGTTGGCATCGACATCGCGAGCCGCATCCTGTTCGGCGAGCCCTTTCCTGACAATCTCAACGGGACCGACCTCACGGCCCAGCTGTTGGCCTTGCTCGATCGCCCGACATCGCTGTTTCTCATCGGGAGCGCCCCTGGCATCGCGGAGCAGGCGGGGGAGCAACTGGAACGCAAGTTCCCGCAGGTCAAGACCGTCGGGGCCCATCACGGATTTTTTACGCCTGACGAAGGCGACCAGCTCGTCGATCGCATTCGCGATGCGAAGCCCGATCTTGTGCTTCTCGGCATGGGCAATCCGCGACAAGAGCTTTGGGCAGCGGAGATCAGGGGGCGCACGGATGCCCTGATCATGTGCGTGGGCGCGTACCTTGATTACGCCTCGGGATCCATTCGTCGGGCACCGCGCTTTATCAGGTCACTGCGTATCGAGTGGCTCTACCGCCTCGTGTCGGAACCAATCCGGCTGTCTCGGCGTT
>DASYCA010000435.1:0-6480 GCA_036500445.1 Burkholderiaceae bacterium
GGTGTAGATGTGCTGCGACGGCCTGGTCGCGGTGCTGCCGAACTGGGCGTAGTTGACCGACATGTCGATCAGCCCGTAGACGGTGACGTTGGACTGCGCCTGGGCGGCGCCGGCCGAAAGAACGGTCGCCGCAGCGACGAAGAATGCTGGTTTCACTGATTTCACGGAGTCTCCTTTTGGTGTTTTGAATCGATCGGCCGGGCGGGCCGTTGGGCGGCCCGGGCCTAGGGCCCGCTGCGCCGCACGACGCAGTCGCGGCGCTGCTTCAGGCCCGGCGCGAGCTGCGTCCCGAGGCCGGGCGCGGTGGGCGCCAGCAGGTGCCCGCGCTCCAGCGTCGGCAGCGTCGTCACGAGGTCGCGGTAGAAGGTCGTCAGGAAGGCGCGCACGACCTCCTGGAAGATCGCGTTCGGCGACGCGAGCGCGAGGTGCAGCGAGGCCATCAGCACGACGGGCCCGGTGCAGTCGTGCGGGGCGACCGGCTTTTGATACGCCTCCGCCATCGTCGCGATCTTCTTCGCCTCGCTCAGGCCGCCGCACCAGGAGAGGTCGAGCATCACGATGTCGAGCGCGTCGGCGTTCAGCAGGTCGCGGAAGACGCCCCGCGTGGCCAGGGTCTCGCTGCCGCAGACCGGCACGCCGGCGTGCCGGCGGTAGTCCGCCAAAGCCTGGGCCGAGCCCATCTTGATCGGGTCCTCGACCCAGTACGGGCGGTACTCCTGCAGGCCGCGCGCGATCGCGAGCGCCGACGGCGCGTTCCACATCGAGTGGAGCTCGCACATCACCTCGATCTTGTCGCCGACCGCCTGGCGGATCTTCTCGAACGGCTCCAGGCCCTGGCGGATCTGCGGCGCGCTGATGAACTGGCCGTCGGAGGCGAAGCCGAAGCTGTCGAAGGGCCAGATCTTCATGCCGGTGAAGCCTTCTTCGACCAGGCTCTGCGCGAGCTCCCCGGCGCGTTCGATGAAGGCGACCTGGTCGTCGTACGGGCCGATCGACGTGCTGCCGTTCTTCTCGACGGTGCGCCGCTCGACCGCGCGGTTGTTGTAGTCGTAGCCGGCGCAGGTGTTGTAGGCCCGCATCTTGTCGTGGCACAGGCCGCCGAGCAGCTGGTGCACCGGCTGGCCGGTGGCCTGGCCGAACAGGTCCCACAACGCGATGTCGATCGCCGACGCGGCGCGCGTCTCGACGCCCGAGCCGTTGAAGCCGAGGTAGCCTGACAGCAGCGTCTTGCTGTGGCGCTCGATCGTCAGCGCCTCCTTGCCGAGCAGCAGCGGCGCGGCCATGCTGTGGATCTGCGCCTCCACGGCCTGCGCGCCGCGGAAGGTCTCGCCGAGGCCGACGAGGCCTTCGTCGGTGTGGACCTCGACCCAGAGCAGGTTCGGGAATTCTTCGACCCGGATGGTCTCCAACGCGGTGATGCGCATCGCGTCAGTCTCCGGTGATGTGCTGGGCCCGGATCAGCGCGCCCCAGCGTTCGTATTCGGAGTGCATCAGCTGGCCGAGCACGTCGGGCGGGCCGCCGCGCGGCGTGATGCCGATCTTCAGCATCGCCTGGCGCACGTCGGGGTGCTTCAGCGCTTGGTCGAAGACCTCGTTGAGCCGGCTCACGGCGGCCGCGGGCGTGCCGGTCGGCGCGGCGATCGCGTACCAGGGCTCGATGATGAAGTCGGGGTAGCCGAGCTCGGCCATCGTCGGCACGTCGGGCAGATTGGGCGAGCGCGTGCGACCGGTCACGGCCAGCGCGCGCACCCTGCCCGATTTGACGAACGGGAGAATCGACGGCTCGTTGTCGAAGAAGACCTGGATCTGGCCGCCGAGCAGGTCGGTGATGGCCGGGCCCGAGCCCTTGTACGGAACGTGCAGCATGTCGATCTTCGCGACCCGCTTCAGCAACTCGCCGGCGAGCTGGTTCGAGGCGCCGACGCCCGACGAACCGAACGCCAGAGGCTTGCTCTTGGCGCGTTCGATCAGGCCGGCGAGCGAGGTGATGCCGGTCTCGTTGTTGACCGTCAGCACGTTGATCGACGAGCCGAGCAGGATGACCGGAACGAAGTCCTTGAAGAGGTCGTAGCCCGGGTTCTTGTACAGGCTCGGGTTGATCGCGCAGGTGCCGATGCTGCACTGGACCAGCGTGTAGCCGTCGGGCGCGGCGCGCGCGGCCGATGCGGTGCCGACATTGCCGGCGGCGCCGGCGCGGTTGTCGATCACCAGCGGCTGGCCGAGCTCGGTCGCGCTGTTGCTGATCAGCCGCGCGACCAGGTCGCCGGTGCCGCCCGGCGGCACCGGCACGATCAGCCTGACGGGGTGGGTGGGAAAGGCTTGCGCGGTGGCCGGGGCGGGCGCGCTCGCCGCGAGCAGGGCGCTCGCGGCGAGCAGGAGACGGGTCAGCATCAAAGGGCTTTCGGTGGGATCGGGGTCAGGCGGCGGCGGAGACGGCGGCCGGCGCGGTGGCCGATGTCGCGGCCGGTGTGGCGGCTTCCGCGGCCATCAGCGCGGCGACGATCGGGATCAGGGCCTGGCGCTCCGCCAGCGCGAGCTCGCCCAGCATCGGCAGCTGCGGGCCCATCTCGGCGATGCCGGACAGGGTCAGCGCCTCGTGCAGCACCGCGAACGCGTCGGCGCGCTGGCGCAGCCGCTCGAGCGGCAGGAAGTGTTCGCGGCAGCGCTCGGCCTCGGCGAAATCGCCGGCCTGGGCCGATCGCAGCAGCCGCGTGGCCAGGCGCGGCGCGATGCACACGCCGCCCGAGGTGTAGGCGGGCATCCCGAGCGCGCGCAGGTGATCGACCGCCGGGATCTCGGCCATGCCGCTGACGACGAGCGAGCGGTCGACGCGGTCGAGCAGCCGGGTCAGGAACTCGTCGTCCAGCGGCGCGTCGCGCGTGATCGCGTACTTGATGCCGCAGACGAGGCCGTCGTCGACGAGCCGGCCGATGTCCTCCAGGCTGATCAGGTGCTCGGCCTTGACGTACAGGATCAGCGGCGTGGCGCTGGCCTGCGCGAACAGGCGCAGGCCCTTGGCGACGCCGTCCGGCGCGGACGGGAACATCATCGGCAGGACCATCACGGCCGGGAAGCGGCGCGCCCGCAACACGGCGGCCTGGTCCATCAGCTTGCCGAAGTCGGGGCCGGCCGAGGGCAACACCCAGGTCTGCGGCCCGGCGGCTTGCTCCAGCATGTCGAGCAGGGCCGGGTATTCGTACATGCCGATGCCGTAGAAGTTGGCGTTGCCGCCGTACACGAGGCTCGTCACGCCGCCGGCTTCGATGTGGCGGATCACGGCCGCGTTCGCCTCGGGGTTCAGGCCGAGCTCGCCGTGGCGCGCCAGCGGCGGTACGGCGAACACGGAGGCGGCCAGGTCGGCCTTCGTCACGCGGGAAGTCTTCACGGGGGTCTCCGAACTGCTGCTGATAGATAAAGCTTATCATATGCAGATTGCAACTTGCAAGGCGTGGCAGGCGAGCTGTTGTGCCGGCATCGCATAGACTTCCGGCACAGCAGCGCCGCCCGCGCAGCGGCCTCATCCCCTCCATGCGCACCGTCCGCCCGAAGAGTTTTCACGATCAGATCGTCGAAGAAATCGGGCTGCAGATCGTCGGCGGCGAGCTCGCCGCCGGTGCGCAGATTCCGCCCGAGCCGGTGCTGGCCGAGAAACTGGGCGTCGGCCGCCTCGCGGTGCGCGAGGCGATGAAGACGCTGGCGGCCAAGGGCATGGTGGGGATCCGCCCGAAGACCGGGACGCAGGTGCTGCCGCGCGCCTCCTGGAATCTGTTCGATCCGAACGTGCTGCAGTGGCACGCCGCGGTCTCGCTCGACGCCAAGTTCGTCGCCGACCTGATGGAGCTTCGCCGCCTCATCGAACCGGCGGCCGCGCGGATCGCGGCGGGCCGCGCGACGAACGAGCAGCTCGCGGCGATGCGCCAGGCCTATGCCGCGATGGAGTCGGCCGTCGAGCACGAGGACTACATCGCCGCCGACCTGCGCTTCCACGGTGCGGTGCTCGACGCTTGCGACAACCAGTTCCTGCACCACCTGCAGGGGGCGATCTCGGAGGTGCTCAAGATCAGTTTCACGGCCTCGAGCACGCCGCGCCGCGACGCGAATCGTGCGCTCGCGCTGCACAGGAACCTGATCGATGCGTTGGAGGCCCGCGATCCGCAAGCCGCGGAGGCCGCCGTCGGGCACCTGATCGATCGCGCCAGCGAGCGCATCCGGCTGCAGCATCCGGCGCTCGCGGCGCCCCGCTCGGGCGAAAAATCGGCGGCGCCGCCGCCGCGCCGGCGCGGCGTTCCGGGCTGAATCCCGCTCAGGCGGGAGCCGCGCCGAGGTGCGGCGCCAGCACCTTGCCGAGCCAGTCCATCCAGGCCTGCAGCCGCTTCGACAAGCCGCCGCGGTGGGCATAGAGCAGCGAGACCGGCATCGGCCGCGCGGCAAACTGCGGCAGCACCGCGATCAGCTCGCCGCGCGCGAGCAGCGGCGCGTGCGCCGAGGTCGGCATCTGGATCAGGCCGAGGCCGGCCAGGCACGCGGCCTGGTAGGCCTGGGCGTCGTTGACCGTGACGCTGCCGCGCATCGGCTTGATGCACCAGCGCGTGCCGTCGAAGTATTCCCAGCCGTCCGCGCCGGCGCCCCGCGTCGCCGCGTAGTGGATCAGCTGGTGGCGGTCGAGATCGTCCAGCGTCCGCGGCGTGCCGTGCGCGGCGAGGTAGGCCGGGCTCGCGCAGTTGCTCATCTCGAAGTGGCCGAGCGGGCGCGCGATCAATTCCGAGTCGACCAGCGTGCCGACGCGCACGACGCAGTCGAAGCCTTCGCCGACGAGGTCGACGCGGCGGTCGGTGGTGCTGAGCTCGATCTCGATCAACGGGTGGGCGGCAAGGAACTCGGGCAGCTGCGGGATCACGATCTCGCGCGCCATCCCGGTCGGCAGGTCGACGCGCAGCCGCCCGCTCAGCGCCGCCGGCTGCTGGAACAGCGCGCCGAGCTCGTCGACATCCGCGAGCACGCCGGTGCAGCGCGCGTAGAAAACCTCGCCGTCGGGCGTCATGCGCACGCTGCGGGTCGTGCGGTGCAGCAGCCGGGTGCCGAGCTGCGCCTCGAGCGCCTGGATCGCGGTCGAGACGCGCGCCTTCGGCAGGCCCAGGCGCTCGGCCGCCTGCGTGAAGCTGGCGAGCTCGGCGACGCGGGCGAAGATGGTGAGCGATTCGAGGTCCATGGGTCGGATTGTTCTCGCTGGCCGAACAGTGTGCTTGGCGGCGGCTACTTTATCGGCTCCGGCGAGGCGCCCAGAATCCGGTTCACCGCATCAACTGTCTCGGAAGGACGCCGCCATGACCACCACGACCCCCACCCCCCCGATCGCCCTCGTCACCGGTGCCAGCCGCGGCCTGGGCAAGAGCAGCGCGCTGAAGCTCGCCGAGCGCGGCGTCGACGTGATCCTGACCTATCACTCGAACGCGGCCGAGGCGCAGGCCGTCGTCGGCCAGATCGAGGCGATGGGCCGGCGCGCCGCCGCGCTGCAGCTCGATGTCGGGCAGAGCGCGGGTTTCAATGCGTTCGCCGACGCCGTGCGCGCCGCGCTGAAGCAGGGCTGGCAGCGCGAGCGCTTCGACTACCTCGTCAACAACGCCGGCATCGGCATTCATGCCTCGTTCGCCGAGACCAGCGAGGCGCAGTTCGACGCGCTGATGGCCATCCACCTGAAGGGCCCGTTCTTCCTGACCCAGAAGCTGCTGCCGCTGCTGAACGACGGCGGGCGCATCGTCAACATCTCGAGCGGCCTCGCGCGCTTCGCGCTGCCGGGGTATGCGGCCTACGCGACGATGAAGGGCGGGATCGAGGTGCTGACGCGCTACCTGGCCAAGGAGCTCGGCGCGCGCGGCATCGCGGTCAACACGCTCGCGCCGGGGGCGATCGAAACCGACTTCGGCGGCGGCGCGGTGCGCGACAACGCGCAACTCAATGCGATGGTCGCCTCGCAGACCGCGCTCGGCCGGGTCGGCCAGCCGGACGACATCGGCGGCGCGATCTCGGCGCTGCTGCAAAGCGACAACCGCTGGGTCAATGCGCAGCGGATCGAGGTCTCGGGCGGGATGTTCGTCTAACGTCTGGATTCGAACGCGCGCTGCAGCAAGCAGAACACGAACAGCAGCGCGCCGATCACGATCCGTGTCCACCACGAGCTCAGCGAGCCGTCGAAGGCGATCAGGGTCTGGATGATGCCCAGGATCAGCACGCCGAACAGCGTGCCGGCGACGAAGCCGACGCCGCCGCTGAGCAGCGTGCCGCCGATCACGACGGCGGCGATCGCGTCGAGCTCCAGGCCGACCGCGTGCAGCCCGTAGCCGGACAGCATGTAGAACGTGAACACGACGCCGGCGAGCGCCGAGCAGAAGCCGCTGAAGGTGTAGACGAGGATCGTTGTGCGTGCGACCGGCAGCCCCATCAGCCGCGCCGAGGGCTCGCTGCCGCCGATCGCGTAGACGG
>DASYCA010000436.1:0-1951 GCA_036500445.1 Burkholderiaceae bacterium
CGCCGTTTCGCAACGCTCTGAAGAGGGCTTTCCGTCAACTTCGACAGGCCTTTAGGGAATCTCCCTAGAGCTGGCTATAATCGTAGGCTGGGCATTGGATAGTCTCGGGCGAAATAGCATCGAGCGCTCCCATGCCTTTGAACGTTGGGGCTCTGCGTATCGAAGGGTTCCCACAATTAACGGTAATTGTTCGACCCTAATGATATTGAGGACACACACATGACCAAGTCGCTTTTGCTCGCTTCCCTCGTCGCTGCCGTTGCCCTGACCGCCTGCGGCAAGAAAGATGACGCGCCTGCCGCGGCTGCTCCGGCCGTCGCCGAAGCTGCATCGGCCGCTGCCAGCGCGGTGACCACCGCTGTCGACGCTGCTGCTTCGGGCGCTGCGACCGCTGTGGCCGACGGCGCCAGCGCCGCGATGGGCGCCGCGAGCGGTGCGATGGACGCCGCTTCGGCGGGTGGCGCGGCTGCTGCCGATGCCATGAAGGACGCCGCCGGCAAGGCCGCCGACGCTGCCAAGGACGCGGCTGGCAAGGCTGCCGACGCTGCCAAGGATGCGGCCGGCAAGGCTGCCGACGCGATGAAGAAGCCGTAATTGAATCCATCGGCCGCGAGGCCGTTCGATTTGTGAAAAAGCCGCCCTCGGGCGGCTTTTTTCATGAGCGCCTCGAGTGCGCGAATTACTTCAGCGACAACCAGCCGAAACCCGTGCGCTGGTCGGCCACGACGATATCGCCCTGGGCGTCGCCCCACAGCGGTGCCAACGCGCGACGCACCAATTCGGGGGTGTTGTTGCGCTCGCTCAGGTGCGCGGCGACCAGGTGTTTCAGGCCGGCGTGCACGCAATCCGCGAGGATCCGGGCCGCTGCATCGTTCGACAAATGGCCGAGGCGCCCGCCGATGCGCGCCTTCAGCGAGGCCGGATAGCGCGAGCCCGCGAGCATCTCGCGGTCGTGGTTGCACTCCAGCAGCAGCGCGTCCAGGCCCTGCAGGTGGCCGAGCAGGTGGGCCGAACTCGAGCCGACGTCGGTCAGCACCCCGAGCGCGCAATCGCCGTCGGAGCAGTGCAGCTGCAGCGGCTCCTGCGCGTCGTGTGCGACCGTGAACGGCGTGAGGCGCAGCTCGCCGAGGTCGATCGCTTCGTCGTCGCGCGCGAAGCGGATCAGCTCGGGCTCCTCGGGCGCGCCGATCGCGCGCCAGGTGCCGCGGCTCATCCACAGGGGGAGGCGCTGGCGGCGCGCCAGGCCCAGCGCGCAGCCGATGTGGTCGCCGTGCTCGTGGGTGATGAAGACCGCGCTCAATGCGTCGGCGGCCAAGCCGATCCGGGCCAGGCGCGCGTCGAGCTCGCGCAGCGAGAAGCCGCAGTCGATCAGCAGGCGCTGCGTGCTCGCGCCGCGGCCGGCTTCGACCAGCGTCGCGTTGCCGGCGCTGCCGCTGCCCAGGCTGCAAAAGCGCATCGAAGGCGGCCCGCGCGGGCAGGGCTACTTCAGCTCGTCCAGCAGCAGCGAGGTGATGCGCTTGCCGTTCGCGCTGTTGTCGGGGCCGCCGTTGGCGTCGAGCACGCTCAGCGTGCTGCTGCTGTCGCTGTCGCCCTTGATCGAGACGCGGTAGCGCGCCAGGCCGTCGTCGGCCTTCTTGCCGAAGCTGAAGAGCTTCTGGAACAGGTTCGGCTCTTCCTTGCCGGCAAACGCCGGGTCGACGTAGCGAACGTAGTAGACGCCCTGGCTGCGGTCGCGGTCTTCGACCGTGAAGCCGCTGCGGTCGAGCGCGACGCCGACGCGCCGCCAGGCGCGGTCGAAGCCGTCGTCGATCTGCATCGAGGCGGCCGGCCGCCCGCTCAGGAGGCGCGCGCGCGGCGCCGCCGTCGGCAAGCCGGCGGCCGCGGCGGCCGTCGGCGTCAGCAGCGCGGTCTTCGCGTCGATCTCCGGCGCGCCCAGCTTCAGCATCAGCCG
>DASYCA010000437.1:0-3307 GCA_036500445.1 Burkholderiaceae bacterium
GCAGCTCGGCCTGGGTGCTGGGCGTCGTCGCGGTGCTGCAGACGGTGCCGTCGCTCGCGCTGCTGGCCTTTCTGATCGCGCTGATGGGCAGCATCGGCCTGGCGCCGGCGCTGGTCGCGCTGTTCCTGTACGCGCTGCTGCCGATCGTCCGCAACACCCACGCGGGCCTGCGCGCCGTGCCCGACGGGCTCAGCCAGGCCGCGTTGTCGCTGGGCCTGACGCCGCGCCAGAGCCTGCGCGAAGTCCAGCTTCCGCTCGCGCTGCCGACCTTGATGGCGGGGGTCAAGACGGCCGCGGTGATCAACGTCGGCACCGCGACGCTGGCGGCCTTCATCGGGGCGGGCGGCTACGGCGAGCGCATCGTGTCCGGGCTCGCGGTGAATGACACCGGAGCGATGCTGGCGGGGGCGGTGCCTGCTGCGGTGCTCGCGCTCCTTGTGCAGGCGGTGTTCGAGTGGGTCGAGCGCCGGTTGGTAAGGTCCTCGTCGCGTTGACGGTGGAGCGGGGCGAAGCCGGAAGCCGGCAGGCGACAATTCCGAGATGCCCTTCGACTGGATCTTGATGGCGCTGCTCGCGCTGGTGCTGCTGCTCCTTCTGTGGATCACGTTCAGAAGGAGCGACCACGGCCCTTTGAAAGCGCTCTTCGACGAGATGCAGGCCGACATTCAAAAGTTCGACCGCGGGCTGCGCGATGAGGTCGCACGCAGCGCCGGGGGCACGCGTTCGGAGCTGGCGCAGACGCTGGGCACCTTTCAGCAGACGCTGCTCGCGCAGCAGGGTGACGTCGCGCGGACGCAGAACGAGCAGATCGACAGCTTTCGGATCCAGCTCGGCGCGACGCAGCAGCATCAGGCGGATGCATTGCAGCGCTTTTCGCAGACGCTCGCGGAGCAGTTGAGGGCGCTGTCGCAGAGCAACGATGTGCGGCTGAACGAGGTGCGTACGATGGTCGAGGCCAAGCTGAGCGCGATCCAGGCCGACAACGAGAAGAAGCTCGAGCAGGTGCGGGCGACGGTCGATGAAAAGCTGCACGCGACGCTGGAACAGCGGTTGGGCGAGAGCTTCAAGCAGGTCGCGGATCGTCTCGACCAGGTGCACCGCGGGCTGGGTGAGATGCAGGGGTTGGCGAAGGACGTCGGGTCGCTGAGCCGGGTGCTGAACAACGTCAAGACGCGCGGCAGCTTCGGCGAGGTCCAGCTCGGGGCCTTGCTCGAGGAGGTGTTCACCGCGGAGCAGTTCGAGCGCAACGTCGAGACCATCCCGGGCAGCCAGGCGCGCGTCGACTTCGCGCTGCGCCTGCCGGGGCGGCGCGACGACGGCAAGCCGCTGTGGCTGCCGATCGACGCGAAATTCCCGCGCGAGGACTACGAGCGCCTGCTCGACGCGCAGGAGCGCGCCGACCCGGCGGCCGCCGAGCTCGCGGCCAAGGCGATCGAGGTGAGGCTGCGCGCCGAGGCGCGCACGATCCGCGACAAGTACATCGCCGCGCCGCACACGGCCGACTTCGGCATCCTGTTCGTGCCGACCGAGGGTTTGTATGCCGAGGCGCTGCGCCGGCCGGGGCTGGTCGAGGGCTTGCAGCGCGAGCACAAGATCATGCTGGCCGGGCCGACGACGCTGCTGGCGACGCTGAACAGCCTGCAGATGGGCTTTCGCACGCTGGCACTGGAAAAGCGCTCGGCCGAGGTCTGGGAGGTGCTGGGCGCGGTGAAGACCGAGTTCGGCAAGTTCGGCGAAGTTCTCGCGAAGACGAAGCGAAAACTCGACGAGGCGAGCAGCACGATCGACGCGGCGCAGACGCGCACGAACGTGATGACGCGCAAGCTGAAGTCGGTCGAGGCGCTGTCGGAGCCGCAGACGCAGCTGCTGCTGCCGGGCGCCGAGGCGGATCTCGCCGACGACGACAGCGCCTGAGCCGGCCTGGGCGGCCGGCCGCGATCGTCAGAACTTGATGCCGGTCGGGTTTTCCGGCGCCGCTTCCGGCGCATCGATCGGCGCGGGACTGCGCGAGGCGGCAGCGGGGGCGGCGGCCGGCGCGCTGTTTGCGCGGGCCACGATCGAGGTCGGCGCCGGGTACTGATAGGCGGCCGGCAGGCGCGAGTCCTTCGGGTAGCCGGCCGCGTCCAGGTAGGAAGTCCAGACGTCGGGCGACAGGCCGCGCAGCGTCTGGCTGCCGATCGTCAGCGTCGGCACGTCCTGGCCGCCGGACAGGCGCTGCAGCGCCTCGTTGTCCTCCGGGCTCAGCACCTGCTTCTCGGCGTAGGGCACGCCGCGCGTGCGCAGCAGCTGGCGCGCGGTCGCGCAGACGTCGCAGGCGCCGGTCGCCGTGTACAGCGTGACCGGGTAGCGCGTGACGGCCTGGCGCAACTCGAGCGGCAACGGCACCTCGCTCGCGGCGGGGCCGCCGGAGCTCTTGCCGGTGATCGGCTTCGCGGTGCCTTGCGTGGTGGTCGGTGCGCGGTCGGTGTAGGTGATCTTGCCGTCGGGGCCAACGACCTTGTACTGCGCCAGCGCCGGCAGCGCGGTGGCCAGCAGCGCCGCGAGCAGCACGGCGGGCGGCGTGCGGCGCAGGGCGGCCGGGCGGCGGGTCGTCGGCGGGCGGTGAGGGTTCATCGAGGCTCCGGCTTCTTCATCAAATGAGGGGATTGGGGGCGAATCTACCGCAGGGGCCGCCGCGCTTCAAGCCGCGCCGGTCGTCAGGCCCTGGTGGCGCAACAGCGCGTCGATCGTCGGCTCGCGGCCGCGGAAGGCCTTGAAGCTGTCGATCGTGCTGCGGCTGCCGCCGGTTTCGAAGACGTTCTCGCGCAGGCGCCTGCCGGTCTTCACGCTCAGCACGCCGCCGTCCTCGGCCGGCGTCTCCTCGAACGCGCTCCACGCGTCGGCCGACAGCACCTCGGCCCACTTGTAGCTGTAGTAGCCAGCCGCGTAGCCGCCGTTGAAGATGTGCGAGAAGGTGTTCAGCGAGCGCGCGAACGGCGGCGGCGTGATCAAGGCGACCTCCGCGCGGACCTCGGCGACGATCTGCGGCACGCGCGCCGGCGCGCCGGGCTCGGTGTGCAGCCGCATGTCGACGAGCGCGAGTTCCACTTGGCGCAGCGTGTCCAGGCCGCTGTGGAAATTCTTCGCCGCGAGCATGCGATCGAAGAGGGCGCGCGGCAGCGGGGCGCCGGTGTCCACGTGGGCGGTCAGGTGCTTGACGACGTCCCACTCCCAGCAGAAGTTCTCCATGAACTGCGAAGGCAACTCGACTGCGTCCCATTCGACGCCGCGTATCCCCGAGACGCCCGGGTCGTCGACACGCGACAGC
>DASYCA010000438.1:0-4470 GCA_036500445.1 Burkholderiaceae bacterium
TCCTGCGGCGGCGTTATAGCACGCGGGTCGGGCCGCCGGCCGTGAGTTCCGCCCGCTGGCAGAATCACCGGATGCCGCGCCCCATCGAAGCGTTGATTCATACCGAAGCCCTCGCGCACAACCTGAAGCGCGCCCGCACCGCCGCGCCCGACACCCGGGTCTGGGCGGTCGTGAAGGCCAACGCCTACGGCCACGGCATCGAGCGCGCCTACGCCGGGCTGCAAGGCGCCGACGGCTTCGCGCTGCTCGACCTGAACGAGGCCGAGCGCGTGCGCGCGCTCGGCTGGCGCGGGCCGATCCTGTTGCTCGAAGGCTGCTTCGAGCCGCGCGACCTCGAACTCTGCTCGCGCCTGAACCTGTGGCACACCGTCCACAGCGAAGCCCAGATCGACATGCTCGCGGCCCACAAGACACACGCGCCGCACCAGGTCTTCCTGAAGCTCAACAGCGGCATGAACCGGCTCGGCTTCCGCCCGGCCGCGTACCAGCACGCCTGGCGCCGGCTGAGCGGCCTGACGCAAGTCGACAGCATCGCGCTGATGACGCACCTGTCGGACGCCGATGCCGGCGACGCCCGAGCCGTCGCCGCGCAGCTCGCCGAGTTCGAGGCGGCCGCGCGCGACCTGCCCGGCGAACGCACGCTCGCCAACAGCGCCGCGACCTTGCGCTATGCGCCGACCGATGCCGCGATCCGCGGCGACTGGGTGCGCCCCGGCATCATGAGCTACGGCTCCTCGCCCGACGCGCCGCTGCACAGCAGCGCGCACTGGGGCCTGCAGCCGACGATGAGCCTGCGTGCCCGCGTGATCGCGACGCAGTCGCTGAAAGCCGGCGAGCGCGTCGGCTACGGCAGCACCTTCACGGCCGAGCGCGACATGCGGCTCGGCGTGGTCGCGTGCGGCTATGCCGACGGCTATCCGCGCGTCGCGCCGAGCGGCACGCCGGTGCTGGTCGGCGAGACCCGCACGCGGCTGGTCGGCCGGGTCTCGATGGACATGATCACGGTCGATCTCTCGCCGGTGCCGCAGGCCGACGTCGGCAGCGTCGCGACGCTGTGGGGCACGAGCCCGGGCGGCGCGCGGCTGCCGATCGACGAGGTCGCGCAGGCCGCCGGCACGCTCGGCTACGAGCTGATGTGCGCGCTCGCGCCGCGGGTGCCGACGCGCGTCGTCGACTAAAGCCCGCCGACGCCATGGCGACCGCAACGCCGGCCTTCGCGATCCCCTTCGTGATCCCGGACAACGAGGTCGAGTTCAGCGCGATCCGGGCCCAGGGGGCCGGCGGTCAGAACGTCAACAAGGTCTCCAGCGCCGTCCACCTGCGCTTCGACATCCGCGCCTCCTCGCTGCCCGAGCCGATCAAGGAGCGCCTGCTCGCGCTGCGCGACCAGCGCATCACCGCCGACGGCGTCGTCGTGATCAAGGCCCAGACCACGCGCAGCCAGGACATGAACCGCACCGACGCGCTGCAGCGCCTGAGCGCGTTGATCGAGAGCGTCGCGACGCCGCCGAAGCCGCGCCGCGCGACCAAGCCGACCTACGGCTCCCGGCAGCGCCGCCTCGAGGGCAAGGGCATCCGCTCGGCGATCAAGGCCGGCCGCGGCAAGGTCACCGAATGACGCCGGCGGCGTGACTTCGGAGCAGGCCTTGTCGACGCAAATGTCAACAATCCTGGCCCTCTCTCAGCCCCGGATCGAACGCGCCGAAAGACCGGAGTCCCTGCCTTTCGGAGCCTTCCATGTTTCGTTCATTGCGCGCCGCCTTGATGGCGATCGCGGTGCCCGGCGCCGCCGCGGCCCTCTTCATCACCGCAATCTCCTGGACCAGCTATGGGTCGCTGGACGACACCGCACGCAAGACCTTCGTCGCGAAGGACGTCGTCGCCGACATCCTGCCGCCGCCGATGTACCTGATCGAGATGCGGCTGGTGCTCTCGCAAGGCATCGAGCAGACGATCAAGCCGGCCGAGGCGCGCAAGGAGTTCGACCGGCTGGTCAAGGAATACGACGCGCGCGTCGCCTACTGGACCGCGAACCCGCCGTACGGCCTGGAGGCCAAGCTGCTCGGCACCCAGCACACGACGGCGCAGCAGTTCATCGCGCTCGCGCGCACCCAGATCGTCGATCGGCTGATCGCCGGTGACCTCGCCGGCGCGCGCGCCGCGATGCCGGCGGTGCAGGCTGCCTACCATGCGCACCGGCTCGGCGTCGACGAGACCGTCGCGAGCGGCAACCAGTTCGCCGACGCGCAGGCCGCGCTGTTCGACCGCACCGGCGAGCACGGCCGCTGGACCATCGTCGGCGTCGCCGCGGTGATGTTCGTGTTGATGAGCGTGATGAGCGTGCTCGCGCTCGGCAGCATCGTGCGCAAGGTCAAGCGCGGCGTCGCGATGGCGCAAGGCATCGCCGCAGGCGATCTGTCGGCCACGCCGCAGCCGACCGCGAACGACGAGTTCGGCCTGCTGCAGACGGCGATGCTGCGCATGCAGGACGTGCTGCGCCGCCTGATCGACGCGCAGACCCACCTCGCGCAAGAACACACCGATGCCGGCCGGCTCGGCGCGCGCATCGAGGTGGCCGGCTTCGAGGGCTCCTACCGCACGATGGCCGAGGGCGTCAACAGCATGGTCGCCTCGCAGGTCGCGCTGACCGATCACCTCGTCGACCTGGTCGGCCAGTACGGCCAGGGCAACTTCGCCGAGACGATGGAAGCGCTGCCCGGCGACAAGGCCCGCATCACCAGCGCGGTGCGCTCGGTGCAGGACAGCCTGAAGGCCGGCGCCGTGCGCGCGGCCGCGAACCTGCGCATCCGCCGCGCGCTGGACGCCGCCGACACCAACGTGATGCTCAGCGACGCGAACGACCAGGTGATCTACGTCAACCACTCGCTGCAGCAGATGTTCGAGCAGGTCGAGTCCGACCTGCGCGCCGAGCAGCCCGGCTTCAGCGCCGCCGGCGTGATCGGCAGCTCCGCCGGCGCATTGATCGCGAGCCCCGAGCACCCGCCGACGCTGCTGGCGCGCCTGCGCGCGACGCACAAGACGCTGCTCAAGCGCGGCCCGCGCAGCTTCGACCTGACCCTGACGCCGATCTTCGACGCCGACGCCCAGCGCACCGGCACCGCGCTCGAGTGGAAGGACATCACCGCCGAGCTCGCGCTGCGCGAGGCCGAGCAGCGCGCGATCGCCGAGGACCTGCGCGTCGCGGCCGAGAACCTGCGCATCAAGAACGCGCTGGACGTCGCCGAGGCCAACGTGATGCTCGCCGATGCGCAGGGCAGCGTGCTCTACGTCAACCACTCGCTCGCGCGCATGTTCGCCGGTGTCGAGGGCGAGCTGCGCCGCGACCTGGCCGGCTTCAGCGCGGCCGGCGTGATCGGCGCGTCCGCGAGCGCGCTGATCGCCAGCCCCGAGCACCCGCCGACGCTGCTGGCCGGGCTGCGCAGCGCGCACAAGTCCAGGCTCAAGCGCGGCGCCTGCACCTTCGATCTGATCCTGACGCCGATCCTCGGCGCCGACGGCCAGCGCGCCGGCACCGCGATCGAGTGGAAGGACGTGACGGCCGAGCTCGCCGCCCGCGAGGCCGAGCTGAAGGCGGCGCGCGACACCCGGCGCATCAAGGACGCGCTCGACAAGTGCTCGACCGCCGTGATGCTCGCCGGCAGCGGCGACCGCATCGTCTACCTGAACGAATCGCTGGTCGAGATGCTGACGCGCAACGAGGCCGCGCTGCGCCGCGTGCTGCCGGACTTCGACGCCAACGCGCTGAACGGCAGCCCGCTCGGCCCGCTGCTGCGCTCGTTCGGCCTCTCCGACGCCGGCATCGAGCACCTGAACGGCCCGCGCCGCGACGCGCTGAGCATCGCCGGCCTGAGCTTCGAGCTGGTGCTCGCGCCGGTGCGCTCGGAGAGCGGCGAGCGCGTCGGCACGGTCGTCGAGTGGGCCGACCGCAGCGCCGAGGTCGCGGTCGAGCAGGAGCTCGCCCAGATCGTCGACGCGGCCGCGGCCGGCGACTTCGCGAAGCGCTTCGGCCTGGAGGGCAAGGCGCCGTTCTTCCAGCAGATCGGCCAGGGCATCAACCGCCTGCTGGACACGACAGCCAACGGCCTGGGCGACGTCGTGCGCGTGCTGGGCGCGCTCGCCAAGGGCAACCTGACGCAGCGCATCGACGCCGCCTATCGCGGCACCTTCGGCCGGATGAAGGACGACGCCAACGTCACCGTCGAGCAGCTCGCCCGCATCATCGGCGACATCCGCGAGGCGAGCGAGACGATCCACAGCGGTGCGAGCGAGATCGCGGCCGGCAACCAGAACCTGAGCCAGCGCACCGAGCAGCAGGCCAGCAGCCTGCAGCAGACCGCGGCGACGATCGAGCAGCTGACGACGACGGTCAAGCAAAACGCCGACAGCGCGCGCCAGGCCAACGAGCTGGCGACGACCGCGTCGAGCGTCGCGATCAAGGGCGGCAACGTC
>DASYCA010000439.1:0-13607 GCA_036500445.1 Burkholderiaceae bacterium
GGTTGCCGGCAGTCGCCGGAGAGGTCGTACAGGTCGATCTGCGGACCGCCGCTGCCGTTCAGCGCATTGACCGCGCCGAGCAGTTGGCGGCGCGTATTGACCTTCAGCGACTCCCACGGATCGATCATCGCGACCGTCGTCAGGTAGGCGGTCGGCGTCGGCTTGGTCGGGTCCGTCACATCGACCGCGACGACGCCGGTGTGGGTGCGGTTCGCGGTCGACGACGAGGTGTCGTAGTACGAGCAGCGGTGCGCAGCGGCGTCCTGGAAGAACGCGTGCTGCCAGCTCGCGCCGTCGCCTCGGCTCTGGCCCTGAAGCGTCAGGTTGCAGTTGAAGCCCTTGAAGCCTGCGGCGCGAACCGAGGCGGGGACCTGCCCCTGCAGGCCGCTCTCCGGGACGTCCCCGGTGCCACAAGTGGCCTTCGGAACCGTCAGCGGGATCGGCCCGGCATCTGCCGAAGTGGAGTCATCGTCTCCACCTCCGCAGCCTGACAGCACGATCGCGACCGCGCCTACGATGGAAAGAGTTCTAAAAGGCAAATTCATGAATGTTGTCTCCTTGCACTACATGTTGTGCCCCTATGTTTTAGTTCCCGAGCGCTGACAAAGTCCTGAAGTGGCGCGTTCAATGTTCAACGATCGGCGAAATCGATGCGACGCCCCAGCGGCCCGCGACCTTCGCGGCCAGAACTTGCAGCGTGTCGTACGGCGCGCTCCTGAAGCGGACGGTGGCGAGCGCACGCGGCGGCTGGTCCGCCGACGCGGGCAGCGGGATCACGAGGAACGGCACGATCGGCGTCGGCTCCGGCGTCTTCGGGAGGATCGGCGTGAAGGCGTCCTGTGTCGCGGCATAGCGGGCGTAGACGTCGCGCGAGCGCGTCAGCGCATCGACTCGGCTCAGCTGCGCCGCGCTGAGTGCCGCAGGCGAGTGTGCGAGCTCGGCCACGCTGCCGTGGTCGCGCATGCGCCAGAGCTTGAGCCGCGCCGTCAATTGCGCGGCGGATGAGGCGCTGCCGCGGCGTGCGGCGCCGCCGCCGGTGGCGGGCAGCCCGAAGCGGGTGGCGGTCGCGGCGAAGTCGTCCGTGGCGACCCAGGCATCGAAGAAGCCGTTGAAGAATTCGAGCAGGTCCGCGTCGATGTGATGCTGGCTGGATTGCGCGCTCTTCAAGGTCGGCAACTTGTCGCCCTTCCACTCCAGCTTGAAGGCGCTGGCCCCGTCCGGCAGCGAGATGCCCGCGAGGAACGCGACATTGCCGATGCTGTGCGCGCCGAACCACCGGGCCTTGTCGGCCTTGGTCTTCGCGGAGACGAGGGCGTCGAGCATCGGCTGCAGCGTGTCCCACACCGCGGGTTTGCGCTTGACGCCGTCGATGGCCGGATAACTCGTCAGGATCTTGTAGGTGGCCGCGGCCATCGCCACGGTGTCGGCCGGCCAGGCCGACGTGATGTCGGCGCGGTGAGAATTCCATCCGCCGCGACTGGCCGGGTGACCCCAGGACAAACCCGCATCGCAGGGCATTCCCGCGATGCTCGGCACTCCGGGTGTTCCCTGATGCGACCATGAATCCTGCAGCGCGTGAAGCGCTTCGCCGAGCTTGTACAGCGAGAACCCGGCCTGGCCGGGATCGACCTTCAGGATCTGCCTGGACAGTGCGAAGGCGGCGTCGCTGCCCGCGACGACGGCGCGTGACTCGGGCGCGCCGGGCAGCGGCCCCGACGCCGGGTACGAGTGGGTGCGCACGTTGGCCGAACTCTCCGCGTCCTTGCCGGTGCAGGCGTAGACCGAGAGCTGCTCCATGAACTGGATGTCGCCGGCGTCGATGCGCTGATCGCCGGTCGCGATCGCGTCGGCCTGGTCCTCGGAGAAGCCGGCCTGGACCGCGAGCCATTTCGTCATCCCGAAGTGAACGTCGCGCTCGAACGCGCGACAGGGAGATGTTAAGAACAGAGCGAGAGCAAACAACATCATGCAGAATCTCATGCGGACCTCAGTAGAAAAACAATTCAGGGTTCATCAGGGTGGAATTCAATTGTGAGGCGACTCTTAGATGAAATCATTGGGACATATGCTGGCGACCGCGGTCGTTTCGATCGGCCTGTTTGCGCAGGGTGCGGCCAGCGTCGCGGCCGCCGCTGAATCGCAGGCGGCGTCGGCACCGGCGGCAACGACGATCGAATTCGTCATCGCGAAGGGGCGGCTCGTCTCCGGCCCGTCTGTCGTCAAGGTGACGCAGGGCGATCGCGTGCAGGTGGGCGTCACGTCCGACGCGGTCGACGAGCTCCACATGCACGGCTACAACCTGCACCTAATTCTGAAGCCGGGCCAGCGCGGGCTGCTCGACTTCGTGGCGAGCAAATCGGGCCGCTTCACCTTCGAGCTTCATCACGCCGACCTCGAGCTCGGCGCGCTCGAGGTCTATCCTCGTTGAGCGCGGAGTACCGAACGATGCGCCGCTGGCAGCTGTTGTGGTTCGCCGTCCTGGTGGTGCTCGTCGCACCGGCAGCCGCGCACATTGCGCAAGTCCCGTACAACCTTCCGGTGCCGTTCTCGATGTACGCGTACGGCGCGACCGGCGCGCTGGTGGCGTCGTTCGTGGTGGTCGGGTACTTCGCCCGCAGCGCCCCGGCCGGGCTGGGCGAAGCCGGCCGCGTCGTGACCGAACACCCGCTCGTGCGCTTCATCGGCAGTGGCGTCGCCCGCGCGGTGCTGCAGGGCCTGGCGGTGGCGGCGCTCGCGCTGTCGATCGCCAGCGGGTTCGGCGCCGCGTCGCAGGTGAGCGCGGCCTTCAACATCACGTTCTTCTGGATCATCTGCCTGCTCGGCTACACCTACCTGACCGCGCTGATCGGCGATTGGTACCCGCTCCTCAACCCCTGGCAGGCGCTGGCCGACTGGTGCTTCGGCGCGGCGCGCTCGCGGCCGGTCCGGCGCGCCTATCCGAGCTGGCTGGGCTACTACCCCGCGCTCGCCTGGTACCTGTTGCTGATCTGGTTCGAGCTGTCCGGCAAATCCACGCCGCTCGCGCTCTCGTGCGCGCTGATCGGCTACACCGTCCTGACGCTCGCGGGCGTCCGGGTGTTCGGCGCCACGGCATGGATGCGCCATGGCGAGGTGTTCGGCGTCTTCTTCCGGATGGTCGCGAAGATGGCGCCGCTGGATGTCGACGCCCGGCAGCCGGCGATCGCCGTGCGTCTGCGCGCCCCGTTCGTGGGCTGCCTGCAGGAGCGGCCCGATCACTTCAGCCTGGTGATCTTCGTGCTCTTCATGCTGTCGTCGACCGCGTTCGACGGCGTGCACGAAACCCTGGCCTGGGTCAGCATCTTCTGGCGCTACCTCTACCCGGTGCTGGCCGCCGTCATCGCCACCCACAGCAAGCACCAGTACCTCGTGCTGGTGAACTTCTTCTACTACTGGCAGTGGCTGATGCTGTTCGTCTCGCCGCTCTTCTACCTGGGCATCTACTGGGGCTTCATCGCGATGACGCGGCGCGTGACGCGCTCGGAGCGGACGGTGCGCGAGCTGGCCGTCGCGTTCACGTTCTCGCTGATCCCGATCGCGTTCGTCTACAACGTCAGCCACTACTTCACGGAGTTCGTCGGGCAGGCGCCGGCGATCCTGGCGATCATCTCCGACCCGTTCGGGCTCGGCTGGAACCTGTTCGGCACCCGCGACCTCGGCTGGCAGGACTACATGTTCGAGGCCGGCACCGTCTGGCACACCCAGGTCTGGCTGATTCTGGCCGGGCACATCGTCAGCGTCTACCTGGCGCACCTGGAGGCGCTGCGCATCTTCCGCACCCGCCGGGAGGCGACCATCAGCCAGCTCCCGATGCTGCTGCTGATGATGGCGCTGACGACGATCGGGCTGTGGATCCTGTCGCTGCCGATCGCCGCCGGGCAGGTCCTGCTGCCGCCGGGAGTGGGCACGCCGCAGTGAGGCGGCTGCCCGGCTAACGCGCCTTGCCGCTGGAGCCGGCAAGGCCGCGGTAGCGGCCGGGAGACACGCCGGCGCCGCGCGCGAACGCGGTGCTGAAATGGCTGTGGTCGGCGAAGCCGCAGGCCGCCGCGATCTCCGACAGGCTGTGGTGGTCCGCCCGCAGCATGCGCTTGGCGTGCTCGATGCGAAGCTGCAGCACGTAGCGATGCGGCGAGGTGCCGAAGCTGCTGCGGAACAGGCGCGAGAAGTGCTGCGGGCTGTAGTTGACGACCTTCGCCAGTTCGACGAGGCTCAGGCCGGCCCCGATGTTCTCCTCGACGAAGCGATGCAGCCGGTTCTGCTGCGCGGAGGTGAATCGGCCGGCCATCGTGACGGCGGCGGCGCTGCCCTTGGGGTCGGGGTCGGCGTATTTCGCGACCGCATACGCCACCAGCGCGAGCGACAGGGACTCGGTGTAGAGCCGGCCGTAGGGCTCGCCGGCGAGGCACTGGCGCTCCAGCGCGGTCGCGAGCTCCGTCAGGTGAGGGTCGATGAAGCCGAAGCGCGAGGGCAGGTCGTCGCGGCGGGCGCGCAGGCTGCCCCATTGCTCCCGCAACTCCGGCGGAATCGCCACCAGCAGGCATTCGCCGGGCGTCTCGGGGTCGTCGTGCGAGATGAAGGCCTCTTCGTCGGCGGCCATGATGTCCACCACGCCCTCGTGGCGCGCGTAGTGGATCACCTTGCGGCGCGAGCGCACGCGCGCCGCCGAGGCGCCGTTGCGCCAGACGAAGACGGTGTCCTGCGCCGCCGCCACCGGCAGCGACGGGCCGTGCCCGGGCGGCGCGAACCGGCCCAGCGGAAGACCGGTCCATGAGATGTTGTCCAGCCGTTGTCCAACGCACAGGTTCATTCGCCGCTGCCTCTTTTGTCCGTGCTGGCACTTGATTGCAAGGAATGCAATCCTCGCATGCCTTATCGGGAATTCCCGAGCCCATTTCTGTGCGCGTATTTCACAATGAATTGTTCGGTTCTTGAAAGACAGATTTCTCCCGATGAGATATAAACGCGCGCGTTAGCGGTAACATTTCGGATGCCCATGCGAGAAAACCCGTACGGCACGCGTGTGCACGGCGCGAGCGCCGGCGCGTCATCACGGGCACCATAGCGTCATTGGGTATCACGAAGCTTGCGGGCAGTTGCGAATCGCGCGACGCACCGCAGGCCTGGAATGGAGACGTCGATGCGGCTGCTGCTGGTCGAGGACGATGCCGCGCTTGCCGAGGCGCTGGAGTACTCGTTGCGCAAGGACGGTCACGCCGTCGATCGCGTGGCGAACGGCGGCGCGGCGGATCGCGCGCTGAAGACGGCGAGCTTCGATCTCGTCGTGCTGGACCTCAACCTGCCGGTGATCGACGGCCTGGAGGTGCTGCGCCGGATGCGCGGCCGCAGCAGCCTGACGCCGGTGCTGATCGTGTCGGCGCGCGACGACGGCGACGAGCGGGTGCGGGGGCTGGACCTCGGCGCCGACGACTACCTCGTCAAGCCCTTCGGCATCCACGAGCTCGGCGCGCGGGTCCGCGCGCTGCTGCGAAGAAGCGGCAGCGTCCGCTCGGCGCTGATCTCGCACGGGCGGCTCACCTTCGACACTGCCTCGCGCAACGTGAAGGTCGACGACACGATGCTGGAACTGTCGCTGCGCGAGGTCAGCCTGCTCGAAGCGCTGCTGCTGAACTTCGGCCAGGTGGTGAGCAAGGAGAAGCTGCTGAGCCAGATGTACGGCTTCGATGTCGACATCGGGCTGAACACGATCGAGGTCTACATCCACCGCCTGCGCAAGAAGATCGGCGGCAGCGGGACGATGCTCAAGACCGTGCACGGCCGAGGCTATCTGCTGGCTGACGACGACACGTCGGGCGCGGCGTCCGAGGGAAATCCCGCCCCGAGGAATCACTAGGGCCCGGTCCCGGGAAAGGACTTTGTAAGCGCCGCGACGCTACAACGGACGCAACGATGCTGCGATCCGACATGACCCCACTTTCACTCACCGCGCGGACCCCGCGTGCCGCGCTGATCGCCTGCGCCGCGGCCGCCGCGCTCGCGCCTGCGCAGGCGCACGATGCCGCCGAACACGGCTCGACCTTCGGCATGCCCGGCCTGAAGGCCGACGTGACCCGTACCGTCAGGGTCTCGATGACCGATGCGATGCGCTTCACCCCATCGCACGTCGTCGTGCACGAGGGGCAGACGCTCAGGTTCGTCGTCAGGAACGAGGGCCGGTTGCGGCACGAGTTCGTGCTCGGCTCGGACGCCGGGCTGGCCGCGCACGCCGAGATGATGAAGCTGCACCCGGACATGCACCACAGCGACCCGAACATGGTCACGCTCGAGGGGGGCCAGACCAGCGAGGTGATCTGGCGCTTCACGACCGATGGGTCGGTCGGCTTCGCCTGCCTGCAGCCCGGGCACTTCGATGCCGGCATGCGCGGGCAGGTCGACGTCCGCGGCGCCCACGGCCCGGCGGCCGCGGGCGGCAAGTCATCACCGCCCTTGCCGTGACGGTCGGGCCCGCGCCGAATTCCGGAAGGCAACCGATGCGGGTGTTGCTTGCAGCGGACGAGACGCAGCTGGCCGTGAATCTCGGGCACGCGCTGGCGCAGGCCGGGCATTCGGTGCGCCGGGTGCTGCAGCGGGACTTCGCGGCGGCGTCGAGTGCGCTCGATCAGGAGCTGGCGATCTATCAGCCCGGGCCGGCGCGCGAACCCGCGTGGGACGAACTCCGGCGTGCCCGGCAGCGCGGCGTCACGCTGCCGGTGCTCGTCGTGGACCAGCAGCTGAACGTCGCCGACCGGGTCCGGGCGCTGGACTGCGGCGCCGACGATTGCATGAGCGCACCGCTTGCCGGCCCCGAACTCCAGGCCCGGATGCGGGTCCTGCACCGGCGCTGCTCGGGCGTGCGGATTCCGGTGCGGCGGCATGGCCCGCTCGTGCTCGACAAAGGAGGGCACACGATCTATCTCGCCGATGCGTCGCTGCCGCTGCCGCTGACGCTGCGAGAGCTGCGCCTGCTCGAGATCTTCATGGAGCAGGGCAGCCGGCCGGTGTCTTCGAAGCAGCTCGGCGATCGGCTGGCCGACGGCGCCGAGCCGATCAGCGCCAACGCGGTGCAGGTCCATGTGCACCGGCTGCGCAAGAAGATCGGCGGCGGCCCGGTGCGCATCGCGACGCTCCCGGGCGAGGGTTATCGGCTGGAGGCGGTGCCGTCCTGAGCGTTAGGATTTATCCCTCAGGATTCAAAGCAGGAGACCCGTGGTGGACCAAAGAATAGTGCGTGATGTCGTGATCCTCGGCGGCGGGACGGCGGGCTGGATGACCGCTGCGGCCCTCTCGCGCGTCCTCAACGGCAAGGTCTCGGTCACCGTCGTCGAGTCCGATCAGATCGCGACCGTCGGCGTCGGCGAAGCCACCGTCCCCGGCATCGTTCGCTTCAACGCGATGCTCGGGCTCGACGAGAACGAATTCATGCGCGAGACCCAGGGGACGATCAAGCTCGGCATCGATTTCGTCGACTGGACCTTTCTCGGCGACCGCTACATGCACGGCTTCGGCCGGTTCCGCCAGGACATCCAGCTGACGACCTTCGAGCAGATCTGGCAGAAGATGAACCTGATCGGCCGGGCCGCCGAGATGGAGGCCTACTCGATCACGAAGCTGGCCGCCCGCGCCGGCAAGTTCATGCGGCCGCGCCTGGACGTGCCGGATTCGCCGCTCGCCGACATCGCCTATGCCTTCCAGTTCGACGCGAGCCTGTACGCGCGCTACCTGCGCCGCTACGCCGAGGCCCGCGGCGTGCGGCGCATCGAGGGCACGATGATCGACGTCGCGCGCCACGCCGATGGCGACATCGCCGCGCTGGTCCTGGCCACCGGCGAGCGGGTCGAGGCCGAGTTCTTCGTCGACTGCTCGGGCTTTCGGGGCCGGCTGATCGAGGATGTCTTTCACACCGGCTACGACGACTGGACCCACTGGCTGCCCTGCGACCGCGCGGTGACGGTGCCCTGCGCCACCGCCAAGACCGGGATCACGCCTTACACGCGGGCCGTCGCGCGCCCGGCCGGTTGGCAGTGGGCGATCCCGCTCCAGCACCGCACCGGCAACGGCCACGTGTTCTCGAGCCAGTACATGAGCGAGGACGAAGCGACGGGCATTCTGCTCGCCAACCTCGAGGGCGAGGCGCTCGCCGATCCGTGGACCCTGCGCTTCGCGACCGGCGTGCGGCGCCGGCCCTGGCACCGCAACTGCCTGGCCATCGGCCTGGCCGGCGGCTTCCTGGAGCCGCTCGAGTCGACCAGCATCCACCTGATCCAGAGCTCGATCATGCGGCTGCTGAACTTCTTCCCCAGCGCGGTGCCGAGCGAACCCGACATCAACGAGTACAACCGCCTGGCGCGGCGCGAGTACGAGCACATCCGCGATTTCATCGTGCTGCATTACCACGCGACCCGCCGCAACGACACGCCGTTCTGGGACTACTGCCGCACGATGGAGATCCCCGAGACGCTGCATGCCAAGATGGAGCTGTTCCAGTCCCAGGGGCGGCTCTACGACGAGGCCGACGGGCTCTTCGCGCAGGGCAGCTGGACGCAGGTCATGCAAGGCCAGGGGCTGCGGCCCAAGGGCTACAACTCGGTGGTCGACATCGTCGACGTGGACGACATCGGCGCGTTCATCGAGGGCGTGCGCGTGGCGACCCAGAAATGCATCGAGCTGATGCCCACGCATGAAGAGTTCATCCGCCAGAACTGCCAGGCCGCGCCGGTGCAGGACAAGGCCAAGTTCGCGCGCGGGGCGCTCAGGGCCTGAGCCCGGCCCGGGCACCGCCTCACGCCGAACCGGGGCGCCGCCGGGCGCGCCGTCTCAGCGCTTGCCGCCGCCCAGGATGCTGCCCAGCACGCCGCGCACGATCTCGCGCCCGACGCTGGAGCCGATCGTGCGCACCGCCGAGCGCGCGGCCGCGGTGGCCAGGCCCTCATGAAAACCGCCGCGCGGGCCGGTCGTGCCGAACAAGACGCCCTTCAGGCCGTCCAGCAGGCCCCCGCCGGCATCGGGCGCGGCCGTGCCGGCCGGTGCCGCGGTCCCTGCCGGCGCTGAACTCGGCGCCGGGGGCGCGAGCGGGCCGCCCGCTGCCCGCGCCTTCAGCTTCTCGTACGCCGACTCGCGGTCGACCGCTTTTTCATACACCCCGGCCACCAGCGAGCCGGCGATCAAGGCCGCCCGCTGCTCGGCCGTGATCGGCCCGATCTGGCTGCCCGGCGGCAGCACGAACACCCGCTCGGTCACGCTCGGCCGGCCTTTTTCATCCAGCAGGCTGACCAGCGCCTCGCCGACCGCGAGCTCGGTGATCGCGGTCTCGATGTCCAGGCCCGGGTTCGCGCGCATCGTGCTGGCCGCCGCCTTGACCGCCTTCTGGTCGCGCGGCGTGAACGCGCGCAGCGCATGCTGGACGCGGTTGCCGAGCTGCGCGAGCACGCCGTCGGGCACGTCCAGCGGGTTCTGGGTCGCGAAATAGACGCCGACGCCCTTGCTGCGCACCAGGCGCACGACCAGCTCGATGCGGTCGAGCAAGGCCTTCGGCGCGTCGTCGAACAGCAAATGGGCCTCGTCGAAGAAGAACACCAGTTTCGGTTTGTCCAGGTCGCCGACCTCGGGCAACTGCTCGAACAGCTCGGACAGCATCCACAACAGGAAGGTCGCGTACAGCTGGGGGCTGTTCATCAGCTGGTCGGCGGCGAGGATGTTGATGACGCCGTGGCCGCCGACCGTCTGCATGAAGTCGGCGATGTTGAGCATCGGCTCGCCGAAGAACTGGCTGCCGCCCTGGGCGTCGATTTGCAAAATGCCGCGCTGGATCGCGCCGATGCTGGCGGCGCTGACGTTACCGTATTCCGTCGTGAACTGGGCCGCGTTGTCGCCGACGTACTGCAGCATCGCGCGCAGGTCTTTCAGATCGAGCAGCAGCAGGCCGTTGTCGTCGGCGATCTTGAAGACGAGTTGCAACACGCCCTGCTGGATGTCGTTCAAAGACAACATCCGGGCGAGCAGCAGCGGGCCCATGTCGCTGACGGTGGCGCGCACCGGGTGGCCGGATTTGCCAAAGACATCCCACAAGGTCGTCGGGCAGGCGGCCGGCACCGGTGCGGCGATCCCGCGCTCCTTCAGCACGGCGGCGAGCTTGTCGCCGATCGTGCCGGGCTGGCTGATCCCGGCCAGATCTCCCTTGACGTCGGCCATGAAGACCGGCACGCCGCGGCGGCTGAAGTTTTCGGCCAGGGTCTGCAGCGTGATCGTCTTGCCGGTGCCGGTCGCCCCGGTGATCAGGCCGTGGCGGTTCGCCAGCGCCGGCAGCAGCAGGCATTCGGTCGTCGGTTGGCCCGCGGCGCTGCGCTGGGCGACAAGAATGGGCTCGGCCATCAATCCTCCGGTGGCGAGGGGCCAAGCCCCAAGTAAAATTGGAGTCTAACGAATCGGGTCGAACCCAAGAGGAGCCTCATGGCCGGTCATTCCAAGTGGGCCAACATCCAGCATCGCAAGGGGCGGCAGGATGAAAAGCGCGGCAAGATCTGGACCCGCGTGATCCGCGAGATCACCGTCGCCGCACGCCAGGGCGGCGGCGACCTGGCGATGAACCCGCGCCTGCGCCTGGCCGTTGAAAAAGCCAAGGCGGCGAACATGCCGGCCGACACCGTCAAGAAGAACATCGACAAGGCGACGGGCAACCTCGAAGGCGTCAGCTACGAGGAAATCCGCTACGAGGGCTATGGCATCGGCGGCGCCGCGATCATCGTCGACGCGATGACCGACAACCGCGTGCGCACCGTCGCCGAGGTCCGCCACGCGTTCAGCAAGTACGGCGGCAACATGGGCACCGAGGGGTCGGTGGCGTTCCAGTTCAAGCACGTCGGCCAGTTCGTGTTTGCGCCCGGCACGAACGAGGACAAGGTCATGGAGGTCGCGCTGGAGGCCGGCGCCGACGATGTCGTGACCGACGACGACGGCGCGATCGAGGTGCTGTGCGTGCCGCCGCAGTTCGAGGCCGTGAAGGCGGCGCTCGAGGCCGCCGGGCTGAGCCCGGAGCTCGCCGAGGTCACGATGCGGGCCGAGAACACGGTCGAGCTCGCCGGCGAGGACGCCCAGCGCATGCAAAAGCTGCTCGACGTGATCGAAGAGCTGGACGACACCCAGGCCGTGTTCCACAACGCTGAAATCTCCGAATGAAAGTCCTCGTGATCGGCAACGGCGGCCGCGAGCACGCGCTCGCGTGGAAGTTGAAATCCTCGCCCAAGGTCCAGACCGTCTACGTCGCGCCGGGCAACGGCGGGACGGCGGCCGATCCGGACCTGCACAACGTCGCGCTGACCGATTTCGATGCGCTCGCCGATTTCGCCGAATCCGAGAAGATCGCGCTGACCGTCGTCGGCCCCGAAGGGCCGCTGGCCGGCGGCATCGTCGACGTCTTCCGCGCACGCGGCCTGCGTGTGTTCGGGCCGAGCAAGGCGGCGGCGCAACTCGAGAGCTCGAAGGCGTTCGCGAAGGAGTTCATGCAGCGCCACAAGATCCCGACCGCCGCGTTCGCGAGCTTCGGCGACGCGGCGGCCGCGCATGCGTACGTCGACACCCACGGCGCGCCGATCGTGATCAAGGCGGACGGCCTCGCCGCGGGCAAGGGCGTCGTCGTCGCGATGAGCCTGGCCGAGGCGCACGAGGCGATCGACTGGATGCTCAGCGGCAACGAGAACCGCCTCGGCGTGGTCCACAACGACGGGGGTGCGCGCGTCGTGATCGAGGAGTTCCTGGCCGGCGAGGAGGCCAGCTTCATCGTGCTGTGCGACGGCAAGAACGTCGTCTCGCTCGCGACCAGCCAGGACCACAAGCGCCTGCTCGACGACGACCAGGGCCCGAACACCGGCGGCATGGGCGCGTACTCGCCGGCCCCGGTCGTGACGCCGAACGTGCACGCGAAGGCGATGCACGAGATCATCCAGCCGACGATCGCCGGAATGGCCAAGGACGGCATCGTCTTCACCGGTTTCCTGTATGCCGGCTTGATGATCGACGCGCACGGCCAGCCGCGCACCGTCGAGTTCAACTGCCGGATGGGCGACCCGGAGACGCAGCCGATCATGATGCGTCTGAAAAGCGACCTGTTCGACGTGCTGATGCACGCGACCGACGGCACGCTGGACAAGGTCGAGCTCGAGTGGGACCGGCGCATCGCGCTCGGCATCGTGATGGCCGCGGGCGGCTACCCGCTGAACCCGCGCAAGGGCGACGCGATCCACGGGCTGCCGGCCGATGCGGCCGACGTGATGGTGTTCCACGCCGGCACCGCGGCAGTCGACGGGCAGGTCCTCACCGCCGGCGGGCGCGTGCTGTGCGTGACGGCGCTGGGCGATTCGGTCAAGCTCGCGCAGGCCCATGCCTACGACGTGCTGCACGGGATCCGCTTCGACGGCGCGCAGTACCGGCGCGACATCGGCTTTCGCGCGATCAAGCGTTAGGAACATGGCCCCCACGTCACTGCGTTCCTGCCCCCCGGGGGGGCCGTCAGCCGCCTTGGGGCGGCCCGGCGCCGGCTGATGCGCGTGGAACGCGTCCGCGCCTACCTGCTGGAGCTGCAGGGGCGCATCGTCGCGGCCCTCGAGGCCGAGGACGGCGCGCCGTTCCATCGCGACCACTGGCAGCGCGAACCGGGCGGCAAGCTCGAAGGGGAAGGGCGTTCCCAGCTGCTCGAAGACGGCGCGGTGATCGAGCGCGGCGGCTGCAATTTCTCGCACGTGAAGGGCAAGGCGCTGCCGCCGTCCGCAACGCAGCACCGGCCCGAGCTGGCCGGCGCACCGTTCGAGGCGATGGGCGTCTCGCTCGTGATCCACCCGCGCAACCCGCAGGTGCCCACCGTGCACCTGAACGTGCGCATGCTCGCGGCGCTGCCCGAGGGCGGCGAGCCGGTGACGTGGTTCGGCGGCGGCATGGACCTGACGCCGTACTACGGCATCGAGGCCGACGCGGCGCACTTCCACCGCGTCAACCGCGATGCGCTCGCGCCGTTCGGGCCCGAGCTCTACCCGCGCTTCAAGCAGTGGTGCGACGAGTATTTCTATCTGAAGCACCGGTCTGAACCGCGCGGCATCGGCGGCATCTTCTTCGACGATTTCTCGGAGGGCGGCTTCGAGCGCAGCTTCGAGATGCTGCGCGCGGTCGGCGATGCCTTCCTGCCCGCCTACCTGCCGATCCTGCAGGCCCGCAAGAGCCTGCCGTTCGGCGAACGAGAACGCGACTTCCAGGCCTACCGGCGCGGGCGCTATGTCGAATTCAACCTCGTGTTCGACCGCGGCACCCTGTTCGGGTTGCAGTCGGGCGGGCGCACCGAGAGCATCCTGATGTCGATGCCGCCGATCGTGAAGTGGCGCTACGACTGGCACCCCGAGCCGGGATCGAAGGAGGCGCGGCTGTACAGCGAGTTCCTGCGGCCGCGGGATTGGGCGAACTGGGCGGCGCCCGTTTGAGCGCGGCACAACGCCCGGCGCGGGTCGGCATCTTCGGCGGCAGCTTCGATCCGGTCCACAACGCTCACGTCGCGCTCGCGCGGGTCGCGTTGGCGGGATTGCGCCTCGACGAGCTGCTGTGGGTGCCCGCCG
>DASYCA010000440.1:0-3421 GCA_036500445.1 Burkholderiaceae bacterium
CTCATCCGTTCAGGGATTCGCGCAGCCGGGCCCCGGCGTAGGCCTGGGCCTCGCGCGCCTTCTGCAGCACCGCGGCGCAGCCGAAGAACTCGTGGGCGACGCTGTCGTATTCGCGCCGCTCGACCGGGACGCCGACCTTGCGCAGCGCCGCCTCGAGCTTGGCGCCGTCGCCGCGCAGCGGGTCGAGCTGCGCATTGATGATCGTGGTCGGCGGCAGGCCGTTCAGCCGCGCGTCGACCAGCGCGAGGCGCGGGTCGCGCAGGTCGTTCTCGCTGCGGATCAGGTGATCGACGAACCACTTGACCATCGCCCGGTTCAAGGGCTTGGCGATCGCGTTCTCGAGGTAGGACTCGGTGTTCAGGCTGGTCTGCGCGACCGGGTAGACCGCGAGCACGTGCAGCGGCTTGCGCAGGCCGGCGTCGCGCGCGGCGATCGCGGTCGCGACCGCGAGGTTGCCGCCGGCGCTCTCGCCGGCCAGGCCCAGGCGCTCCGGATCGCCGCCGAGCGAGGCGGCCTTGGTCGTCAGCCAGCGGTAGGCGGCGAGCGCGTCGTCCCATGCCGCGGGGAACGGGTGTTCCGGTGCCTGGCGGTAATCGACCGAGACGACGATCGCGTGCGCTTCCTTGGCCAGCCCGCGCGCGCCGGCGTCGTAGACCTCGCGGTTCGCGATGACCCAGCCGCCGCCGTGGAAGTACAGGATCACGGGCAAGCGCTCGGCGCCGCCCGATGGGCGATAGACGGTGGCCGGCAACGCGCCTTCGGCACCGTCGACCCACATCATCTCGGTGTGCACGCCGGGCACCAGCGATTCCGGGTTGGTCGAGCGGCCTTGCTGTTCGAGCAACGCCTTGACCGCATCGGCGATCGTCGGCTGCTGCCGCGCTTCGGCCACGCCGAGTTTTTCGATCGGCTTGGGCGAGAGGGATTTGTGCGCCTTGGCCAGCGCGATCGCGTCGTCGTCGGCCCGGATCGCGGCGACCGCGGTCGAGAGGGCGTCGAGCACCGGATTGGGTTTGCCGCCGTGCTCGGCATGCCGGCTTCGATCGTCACCCATGATGTGCTCCTTCGCATTCGACTGCCATGAACCCAGCCTAGCCGGCAGCCGGGGCTGCGGCTGTAAGACAGCGGGTGGGATCGGCGTCGGTGCGCCGCGGCTTTGCCCGATACTGGGCGACCCATGAGCACCTTCATTCACGCGCTTCCGCGCCGCGCCTTCGTCCTCGGCGGCCTCGCCGCTTCGGCCTGGCCCCTCGCGCGGGCCCAATCCGGCAAGACGCTGCACCTGATCGTGCCGTTCCCGCCGGGCGGCTCGAGCGACATCCTCGGTCGCGCCCTCAGCACGCGGCTGGGCCCGGCGCTCGGCCTGACGGTCGTGATCGACAACCGGCCGGGTGCCGGTGGCTCGATCGGCGCGGCGGAGGCCGCGCGCGCGGAGCCCGACGGCAACACCTTGCTGATGGGCCACACCGGTGCGCTCGCGGTCGCGCCCGCGCTCTACCCGAAGCTCGCGTACGACCCGATCAAGAGCTTCGTGCCGGTCGCGTGGATCGCGCGCGTGCCGAACGTCCTCGTCGTCAACGCCGCTTCGTCGATCAGGACGCTGGCCGACCTGGTCGCGCAGGCCAAGGCCCGGCCGGGCCAGCTGACGTACTCGTCGGGCGGCAACGGCAGCGCCGCGCACATCAGCTTCGAGTACCTGAAGCTGAAGGCGCATTTCTCGATGCTGCACATCCCGTACCGCGGCACCGCGCCGTCGGTCACCGACCTGCTGGCCGGCCAGGTCGACGCGACCTTCACCGGCGCACCGGCGGTGCTGCCGCTGGTGCGTGCCGGGCGGCTGCGCGCGCTCGCGGTCTCGAGCCCGCAGCGCCTGCCCTCGCTGCCGGAGGTGCCGACGGTCGCCGAGAGCGGCTACCCCGGCTTCGACGCCGACCAGTGGTACGGCCTCGTCGCGCCGGCCGGCACGCCGGCGGCGATCGTGACGAGGCTGAACGCGGAGGTCAACAAGGCCCTGCAGACGCCCGCGGTCGTGCAGCAGCTGGCGGGCGAGGGCGCGATCCCGGCGCCGAACACGCCGCAGGCCTTCGGCGCGCTGATCGCGCGCGAGCTGCCGCGCTGGGCCGAGGTCGTGAAGGCCGGCAGCGTCAAGCCCGATTGACCCGGGGGTCGAGGGCGGCGGGCCGTGGGTTAACCTCAGCGGCTGAACTTCGGGGACTCGGATGCGATTGAAAGTGGGCCTGGTCGGGATCGGCAAGATCGCGCGCGACCAACACCTCCCGGCGCTCGCGGCGAGCCCGCATTTCGAGCTCGTCGCGTGCGCGAGCCGCAACGCCCAGGTCGACGGCGTCGCCAATTTCACCGACCTCGACGCGATGCTGGCCGGTGCGCCGCAGCTCGACTGCATCTCGATCTGCACGCCGCCGCAGGCCCACTTCGCCGCCGCGCTGACGGCCTTGCGCGCCGGCAAGCACGTGATGCTGGAAAAGCCGCCCGCGGCGACGACGCGCCAGATTGCGCTGCTCGCCGACGAGGCCGCGCGCCACGGCCGCAGCCTGTTCCAGACCTGGCACTCGCGCTTCGCCGCGAGCGTGGACGCGGCGCGCGAGTGGGTGCGCGGGCGCACGCTGACCGGCGGGCGCATCGATTGGAAGGAAGACGTGCACCACTGGCACCCGGGCCAGCAGTGGATCTGGGAGCCGGGCGGCTTCGGCGTGTTCGATCCGGGCATCAACGCGTTGTCGGTGCTGACGGACGTGCTGGCGCACGAGGTGTGCGTCGATGCGGCGGTGCTGGAGTTCCCGCAGAACCAGCAGGCCCCGATCGCCGCCCGCCTGCGCCTGCGCACCGACGCCGGCGTGGCCATCGACGCCGAGTTCGATTTTCGGCAGAAGGGCGAGCAGAGCTGGGACATCGAGCTCGCCAGCACCGCCGGCCATCTGAAACTCTCGCGCGGCGGCGGCGGGCTGGAGATCGACGGCCGCGTCGTGGCCGCTCAAGCCGGTCTCGCCGGCGAATACCCGCGGCTGTATGCGCGCTTCGCCGCGCTGTGCGCCGAGGGCAAGTCGGAAGTCGATTGGCGGCCGTTCCAGCTCGTCGCCGACGCGTTCCTGATCGGCGAGCGGCGCATCGTCGCGCCGCATCACGTCTGATTCGAATTCATCACCGGAAAGAGACAAGCATGCAGACCCTCGAGATGACTCCCGCTGTTCCATCGACGCGTCGATCGCGCGTGTCGTGGCGCCGTCTCGGCCTTGCGCTGACGCTGTGCTTCGCGGCCGGCCACGCGTTCGCCGGCAGCATCCTGTTCATCGGCAACAGCTTCACCTACGGCCAGGGCTCGGCGGTGCACTACTACCGCGCCGGCACGGTCACCGACCTCAACGGCCAGGGCAACGGCGGCCTGCCGGCGCTGTTCAAGTCG
>DASYCA010000441.1:0-13469 GCA_036500445.1 Burkholderiaceae bacterium
AGGCCTTTCACCCGCTCACTGCTCAGGTCGTGCGGGGCCGGCGTGCGTTCGGGTGCCCGGCGCAGTGAACGCTCTACCCTGAACGACGCCGGGCACCCGGACGTACGCCGGCCTCGCTCCACCGTGATCAGCGACAGTCCGCAACCCGCCGTGAGCAGCCGCTCCGACGCGCCGACGCTTCGTCTCAGGAGACCCTGCAAACCTTCAGCATGTTGGTGCCGCCGGGGTGGCCCATCGGCTCGCCGCAGGTGATGGCATACGTGTCGCCGGGATTGAGAACGCCGCTCGCGACCAGCAGCGCCTCGGCCTTCGCGAGCGCCTGGTCGCGGTCGCTGAAGTTGGGCATCAGCATCGGCGTGACGTTGCGGTACAGCGCCATGCGGCGCTGGCTCGTCAGCTGCGAGGTCAGGCCGTAGATCGGCACGTGGATGCGGTGCCGGCTCATCCACAGCGCCGTCGAGCCCGATTCGGTCAGCGCCAGGATCGCCTTGCAACCCAGGTGGTAGGCGGTGAACAGCGCGCCCATCGCGATCGACTGGTCGATGCGCGCGAACTGCTTGTTCGTGAAGCTTGCGTCGAGCGCGATCTCCTCGGCGTTCTCGGCCTCCACGCAGATGCTGGCCATCATCTCGATCGTCTCGACCGGGTACTTGCCGGCCGCCGTCTCGGCGCTCAGCATCACCGCGTCGGTGCCGTCGAGCACCGCGTTGGCGACGTCGCTGACCTCGGCGCGCGTGGGCACCGGGTTCACGATCATCGACTCCATCATCTGGGTCGCGGTGATCACGACGCGGTCCATCGCGCGCGCCATCTTGATCATGCGCTTTTGCAACGCCGGCACCGCCGCGTTGCCGACCTCGATCGCCAGGTCGCCGCGCGCGACCATGATGCCGTCGGACGCCTTCAGGATGCCTTCGAGCGCCGGGATCGCCTCGCTGCGCTCGATCTTCGCGATCAGCTGCGGCCGGTGCTTCCACGGCTCGCCGGCGACGTTGGCGAGCTGGCGCGCCATCTCCATGTCGGTCGCGGTCTTCGGGAAGCTGACCGCGAGGTACTCGCACTGGAAGCTCATCGCGGTCTTGATGTCCTCCATGTCCTTGCCGGTCAACGCCGGCGCGGTCAGGCCGCCGCCGGCCTTGTTGATGCCCTTGTTGTTCGAGAGCACGCCGCCGACGACGACCGTGGTGTGGACCTCGTCGCCGCGCACGACGTCGACGATGAGTTTCAGCAGGCCGTCGTTGAGCAGCAGCACGTCGCCGGCCTTGACGTCGCGCGGCAGCTCCTTGTAGTCCAGCCCGACGCGCTCGTTGTTGCCCAGCCCGCTCATCGCGCCGTCGAGGATGAACGGCTGGCCGGGCTCGAGGATCGTCTTGTCGCCCTCGAACTTGCCGACGCGGATCTTCGGCCCCTGCAGGTCGGCCATGATCGCGACCTCGCGGCCGACGCCGCGCGCGATCTCGCGCACCAGGTTCGCACGGTCGATGTGGTCTTGCGCCTTGCCGTGCGAGAAATTCATCCGCACGACATCGACGCCGGCGCGGATCATTCGTTCGAGCACCTCGGGCGAGCTCGACGCGGGGCCGAGCGTGGCGACGATCTTGGTGGCGCGGGGCATGGGGATCTCCTGGAATCGTTGTGGCGGCGATTATCGGAGCAGCGCGCGCGTTACGGCGCGGTTACGCGGCATTCGTAGGGGGAATGACCCTTATGCCGCGGCCCGCTTTTGCAGGATCTCGAAGGCCGGCAAGGTCTTGCCTTCGAGCACCTCGAGAAAGGCACCGCCGCCGGTCGAGATGTAGCCGATGTCCTTCTCGATGCCGTACTTCGCGATCGCCGCGAGCGTGTCGCCGCCGCCGGCGATGCTGAACGCGCTCGACGCCGCGATCGCACGCGCGATCGTCTCGGTGCCGCCGGCGAAGGCGTCGAACTCGAACACGCCGACCGGGCCGTTCCAGACGATGGTGCCGGCCTTCATCAGCTGCGCGGCGAGCAGCTTCGCGGTCTGCGGGCCGATGTCCAGGATCAGGTCGTCGGCGGCGACGTCGCTCGCGGCTTTCACGGTCGCGATCGCGTCGGCCTTGAATTCCTTGGCCGTCACGACGTCGACCGGGATCGGCACCGCGGCGCCGCGCGCCTTCATCGCCTCGATCACCGCCTTGGCCTCATCCACCAGGCTGGCCTCGGCCAGGCTCTTGCCGATCGAGAGGCCGGCCGCGAGCATGAAGGTGTTCGCGATGCCGCCGCCGACGATCAACTGATCGACGTTCTTCGCCAGGCTTTGCAGGATGCTCAGCTTGGTCGAGACCTTGCTGCCGGCGACGATCGCGACCAGCGGACGCTTCGGCTGCGCGAGCGCCTTCGTCACCGCGTCGATCTCGGCGGCCAGCAGCGGGCCGGCGCACGCGAGCTTCGCGAACTGCGCGATGCCGTAGGTCGAGGCCTCGGCGCGGTGCGCGGTGCCGAACGCGTCGTGGACGAAGACGTCGCACAGCGCCGCGAGCTTGCGCGACAGCGCCTCGTCGTTCTTCTTTTCACCCTTGTTGAGACGGCAGTTCTCGAGCATCACCAATTGCCCCGGCGCGACCGTCACGCCATCGACCCAGTTCGCGACCACCGGCACCTCGCGACCGAGCAGCTCGCCCAGGCGCCTGGCGACCGGCGCCAGCGAATCGGCCGGCTTGAACTCGCCCTCGGTCGGGCGGCCCAGGTGCGAGGTCACCATCACCGCGGCACCGGCCTTCAGCGCCATCTCGATGCACGGGGCCGAAGCACGGATCCGCGTGTCCTCGGTGATGCGGCCGGCGTCGTCGAGCGGCACGTTCAAATCGGCCCGGATGAAGACGCGTTGGCCGGCGACCTTGCCCTGGGCGATCAGATCGGAGAAGCGAAGAACGTTCATGGCGGAGTCCAATGGAAGTGAAATGAATGTCGAGGCGGCCAGTCTCACCAGCCCAGGCCGGTGCGCAGCGCGACCATCACCAGCGTGCCGGTGACGATGGTGCCGAGGATGCCACGGCGCCAGAAGAAGTAGGCCGTCGCGGCGAGCGTGGCGTACAGGCGCGCGTCCTTGACGGTCGTGATCAGGTGGTCCTGCGTCATCACGATCTCGGGCGCGACGACCGCCGCGAGCGCCGCCAGCGGCGCGTAGCGCAGGCCCTGCTTGAGCCAGCCCGGCAGCGGCAGCTCGCGCTCCGGGTACAGGAAGAACCCGCGCGTCGCGACCGTGATCACCGCGAGACCCAGGATCGCCACGACCGCCTCCCAGGTGTTCACGTCCTGTCCTCCACCGGCGTCGCTTCGACCGGCGTGACGTGGTCCATCAGCAGCCCGGCTGCGACGGCTGCCGCGATCGCGACGACGATGTTGAGTTTCAGCGGCAGCGCGACCGCGGCCACCGCGGCCGCCGCGGCGACACCGCCGGCCACCGCGCTGGCGCGGTCGTTCAGCAGCGAGTACATCAACCCGAGCAGCGCCAGGATGCCGGCGAAGCCGAAACCCCATTGCGTCGGGATCGCGTCCGCGAGCAGCAGCCCGGCGAACGTCGGCAGCTGCCAGGACGGCCAGTTGACCGCGATGCCGCCCCAGAAATAGGGCAGCTGCTCGGGCGACGGCCTGGGCTCGGGAAAGCGCGCCATGAAGACGACGTAGTTCAGGTCGGCCGTGAAGTAGCCCTGCACCATGCGCTGCCAACGCGGGAGGTGCGCGAAGTATGGGCGCCATTGCGCGCTGAAGATCACGAAGCGCAGGTTCACACACAGCGCGATCGCCCAGACCATCCAGATCGGCGCGCCGGCGACGATCAGCGGCAGCGCCGCGAGCTGCGCGCTGCCGGCGAACACGAGCAGCGACATCAGCACGGCCAGCGGCATCGGCAGGCCGCTCTTGGCCATCGCGACGCCGGTCACGAGGCCCCAGGCGGCGATCCCCATCGAGATGCCGACCATCTCGCGGGCGCCGCGCGCGAATTCGGGGTCGCGCCAGATCGGGCGCGGCAGCGTGGCATCGGTCATGCCACGATTGTCCACGAGGCGGCGCTCAGGCCGGCCCCAGGCCGCCGCAAGGCAGCCGGCCCATTCCTAGGAGTTGCTGGGCTTGCGCGGCTTCGCGGCGGCCGCGGCGGGCTTGCGCTCCGGCTTGTCGGCGACCGTCTCGGGTTTCGCGTCGTCGTCCGTGTCGGCGTCGCCCTTGGCGACCTGGGCCGGCGGTGCGCCGGCCAACACCGGCGGCACCGCGTCGATCTTGTTCTCGCGCATGTAGTCGTTCATGTCGCGCCAGCCGGCGAACACGGCGGCCTTGTCGGCCTTCTTGTTCATCACGTAGCAGTCCTCGATCGCACGGCCGGCATGGCGGCAGGCGCCGCCGATCGCCCGGTCGTCGGCGTCGCGCGCGGCGGCGACCTTCTCGGGCGATTCGATGCCCAGCTGGCCGGCGATCATGTCGCAGCCGGCGAGCAGCAGGGTGGCGAGAGCGACGGCGATCAGGGGCAGGCGGGGCATGGCGGCGCGCAAAAGGGGGTGTAGCAGGGTTATCGACGCACCGCCGCCGGACTTGAGCCGCCGCGCGGCGTCAGCGCGGCTCGATCCGGACCCGGGCCGGCGTGCGGGTCAGCCGGATCGCGTCGGCCGGTTCATCGACCTCGCGGCCGTCGACCCAGACCCGCGCCGGACCGCGCCACGGACCGCGCAGCACCAGGCCACCCGGCGGCAGCGTGCGCAGCGCGGCGACCTCGACGTCGACGCGGCCGCCCGGCCCGCGCCGCGCCTTCCAGCCCAGCTCGCCATACGGCGTGCGCAGCCCGGAGATCGCCACGCCCGGCCCGCTCAACCAGGACTCCGGCACGCCGGCGGCAAGCACCAGCGAATGATGGCCTTCGTCTTCGTAGGCGAACACGTCCAGCACCGAACGGATCTGGTCCGACCCGACCCAGCCGTGCGGCATGTCGCCCAGAAAGCGCGGCTCGCGCGGGTTGTGCGCGACGACCTCGGCCCACTGGTTCCAGCCGGCCGGGCGGCGGTCGCGGTAGAAATACGCCATCGCCTGCTGCGCGCGATCGCGCTCGCCGAGGCGCACCAGCGCGCCGACCACGCGCCACTCGTAGGGCGTGTAGGCGCCGTCGCCGTGGCGGATGCCGGCCGCGTCGTCGCGGCGGCGGGCCTCGAAATTGCCCCAGTAGCGTTCGAAGGTGTGGCGCACCAGCGCATCGGGCAACCCGTCGGTCAGCCCGCCCGGGGTCAGCGCGATCGTGCTCGAGGTCGGGTCGACGTCGCCGCGGTCGGCCGCGCCCGGCAGCACGTCCAGGCCGAAGTGCGCCGTGCTGGCGGCGAGCGACGCGCGCAGGTCGGCGAGGAACTCGTCGCGCTCGGCGCCGATGCGCGCCGCATCCTCGTTCAGCCCCAGCCCGCGCGCGAGCTCGGCGGCGCTGCGATAGCCGATGTAGGCCCAGAAATCGTCCCAGTACGAATACGCCGGCTTGTCGGAATAGCCCTCGTGGCTGATCGACGGCGGCATCAGGCCGAAGTACGCGGCGCGTTCGGGCGTGCGGTTCGCGTCGGTGCGCTCGCTCGCGCGCAGCGTCTCCATGTGCGCGATCGCGGCCGCGACGTGCGGCCACAGCGCTCGCGCGGTCGCGTCGTCGCGGGTGTAGCGCCACAGCTCGGTGACCGCGAACGCGAGTTCGCCGTCGCTGTCGTTCTCCGGCACCGGGTCGGCGCCGCGCGCGGTCGCGCAGCACGGCACCTTGCCGTTCTCGAACTGGAACGGCACGTACCAGTTCAGGAAGTCGCGCGCCTCCTTTTCATGGCCGAGCCGAAGCAGCGCGACCGAGGTCAGCGCGCCGTCCCGGATCCAGGAGCGCGCGTAGGCGCGTGCGCCGGGCTGCAGCGCGGGGCCGCTGCGGCTGACGAGGATGTGGCCGAGCGCGCTGCGCAGCGTGCGCGCGACGTCGGCGACCTCGGCCGGGCCGCTCAGGCGCACGCGGTCGAGCTTCTCGCGCCAGGCCGCGGCGACGCGCCGCTCGGCCCGGGCGACATCGACCCGGCCGTCGATCGTGTTCGCATCGACCGGCAGCACGAGGTCGATGTCGCGCCGTTCGCCGGGCCGCAACTTCAGATCGAAGCGCAGGCTCGCGTTCGCGAAGCCGGCCGCGTCGGCGCCGATCCGCACGCCGCTCGGCGGAGCCAGAGGCCGCGCACGCGGGGTGCCGTCGACGGACAACACGCCGCCCTCCCAGCGCAACGCCTTGATCTCGCTGACACCGCCGGGGTGGGCGAGGAACTGCAGCGGCGGATTGGCCTGGAACGGCCGCCAGTCGAGCGCCAGCGTGACGGCTTGCGGGCGCTTCCCGAGGTTGCGCACGGTGTAGCGCGCGAGCGCGCGCGCCGCCTCGGGCGGGCCATCGCCGAAGGCTTCGATGTCGAGCGCGAGCTCGCTGCCCGGCTCGCCGACGCGCCAGTGCGCGCTCGGCATCGGCAGATCGCCATCGCGCAGCGAATGCGTGATGCGCGCGTCGGCCCAGCTCAGGCGTTTGTCGCCCTGGATCAAAAAAGGCTCGAGCGCACCGACCCCGGGGATCGGCTCGATCGCGCCGTCCTCGCCCATCAACGACGCGAGGCGCGCGCCATCGACGCCGAGCACGGTCCAGTACGGCTGCTCGCCGACGTAGGCGCGCGGATAGGTGCCGCGCGGCGCGTCCTTCGCGACCTCCATCGCGTACGCGTTGTGGCTCGGCGCATCCGCCAGCGTGATCTTTGGTGCCACGTCGGCCAGCACGCGCACCGCGCCGGCCTCGGAGTCCGGCACCCACAGGTGCTGGACGTCGCCTTGCGCGCCCTCGACATGGCGGACCGTGCGCCAGCGCGTGCCGTCGTCGGAGAACTGCAGGTCGTAGTGCGAGGGGCCCTGGCCGGGCGGCCAGCGCAGCGTGACCGCATCGAAGGCCTGCGGCTCGTCCGGCGACGGCACATCGGCGAGGCGCCGCAGCACGAGATTGTCGAAACACGCCGTGCCCTTGCCGGCACCGCTGCCCGACGCGATCACGAGCTCGATCGAGGCCGTGCGACGCAGCGTGCGGTCGTTCGTCGGCCCCCAGGCGAAGCCGATCTGGCGCTGGCGGAACTTCAGCGCCTGCCACTCGGACGGGAAGCGGAGGTCGGGGCGCTGCATCCACCAGACGTTGTCGCCGCTCGCGTCGACGAGCTTGAACTGCAAGGCGTTCAGCGGGCCCTCGCCGCGCACGTTCAGCGCGAATTCGTAGCGCGGCGGGAAATCCAGCGGCAGCTCGCGGCGCGCGCTGACATAGCCGGTGACGTGGCCGAAGTCGTAGGCGATGCACATCGCGCGGCCGCCCGGCCCGTCGACCGACTGCAGCGAGGCCTTCACGTCGTCGGTCGCGTGGATCGACCAGGGCGCCAGCGTCGAGAAATCGTCGAGCACGCGCTCCTGGACCTGGGCGCCCGCCGCACCGGCCGCGCCCGCCAGCGCGATCAGCATCAGGATCGATCGCCACGCCCGCATCGTCATCCTTTCACGCTCCCCGCCATCAAGCCGGCCATGTACTGCTTCTGCAGCGCCAGAAAAATAACGAGCACTGGCAGCACCGTGACGACCGAGCCGGCCATCATCAGCTCGTTGTCCTGCACGTGCTCGCGCGAGAGCCCGGCGAGCGCGACCGGCAACGTGTGCAGCGAGTCGTCGGTCAGCACGATCAGCGGCCACATGAAGTCGTTCCAGGCGCCGAGGAAGCTGAAGATGGCCAAGGTCGCGATCACCGGCTTCAGCACCGGCACGACGATGGTCGTGAACAGGCGCAGCTCGCCGGCGCCGTCGATGCGCGCGGCCTCGAGCAGCTCCTGCGGAATGCTGCGCGCGAACTGGCGCACCAGGAAGATGCCGAAGATGCTCGCCATCAGCGGCACGATCGCGCCCCCGTAGTGGTTGATCAGCCCCATCGGCTTGAGCATCAGGAACAGCGGCAGCATCGCGACCTGGCCCGGGATCACGAGCGCGCCGAGCAGCGACTTGAAGATCGCGTCGCGGCCGCGAAAGCGCAGCTTCGCGAACGCGTAGCCGGCCATCACGTTGAACGCGACCGAGATCACGGTGCCGAGCAGCGCGATCAGCAGGCTGTTCAGGACGTAGCGGCCCATCCCGATGCTGCCGAACAGCTGCCGGTAGTTCTGCAAGGTCGGCGCGGCCGGCAGGATCGGCGCCGGCAACGCGCTCGCGGCGCCCGGCGCCATGAAGGAGACCGAGACCATCCACAGCAGCGGGAACAGGCTCACGATGGAGAGCCCGATCAGCAAGCCGTTGACGACCCAGACCGCGAGCCGCCGGTTCATTCGCGCTCCTCCGCGGTGCGGTCGAAGCGCAGCAGCACCGCGCTGACCGCGAAGATCACGACAAAGAGCAAAAAGGCGACGGCCGACGCGTTGCCCAGGTTCCACCAGCGGAAGCCTTCTTCGTACATGAAGTACAGCACGCTGACGGTGCTGCGCAGCGGCCCGCCCTGCGTCATCACGTAGGGCTCTGCGAACAATTGAAAGTAGCCGGAGACGGTCATGATGCCGACCATCACGAGCGTGGGCATCAGCATCGGGATCGTCAGGTCGACGAAGCGGCGCCAGCCGCCCGCGCCATCGACGCGCGCGGATTCGTACACCTCGCGCGGCACGGCCTGCAGCGCCGCGAGCAGGATGATCATGTTGTAGCCGAAGTTCTTCCAGGCCGCGAACAGGATGATCGCCGGCATCGCCCAGTGCGGGTCGCCGAGCCAGTTCACCGGCGCGATGCCGAAGTCGCCCAGCGTCTGGTTGATCAACCCGTAGCGCGTGTGCAGCAGGTAGCGCCAGATCACCGCGACCGCGACGACGGTCGTGACGACCGGCGCGAACAGCGCGGTGCGGAACAGCGACGGCCATTTGGCGAAGCGCGAGTCGAGCAGCAGTGCGGCTGCCAGCGACAACCCGATCGACACCGGCACGCCGATCACGACGAAGTACAGCGTGTTGCCCAGCGCCTGCCAGAACAGCGGCGTCTGCAGCAGGCGCAGGTAGTTCTGCAGCCCGACGAAGCGCAGCGTCGACAGGTCGGCGAGCGCGTAGAGGTCGAAGTCGGTCAGGCTCAGCGCGAGGCCGGCGATCACCGGCAGCGCGAAGAACACCGCGATCACCGCGAGCGCCGGGCCCGCGAGGATCCAGGCGGCGAGGCCCTGCCCGGCTTTCGTCATCACGCGGCGCGCGCCCGCAGCCAGCGGCGCTTTTCCAGCAGCGTGTCGACCCAGGCATCGAGCTGCCTGCACGCGGCGTCGGCCGGTTGCACGCGCTGGACGACGCGCTCGGCCGTCTGCTGCATCTCCTGGAAGATGCGCTCCCACTCGGGGATCTTCGGCGCGGCGCGCACGCGTTCGAGTTGCTGCGCGAAGGCCTGCGACGGCGCGTCGTTCGCCAGCGCCGGCGAGCGCCACGCGCTGCGGCGCGGCGGCAGGTCGCCGGTCAGCGCGTGAAAGCGCTGCATCGTCTCGGGCTCGCTCAGGTAGGCGATCAGGGCCCAGGCAGCGTCCTGGCGCGCCGAGCTCTTGAACATCACGAGGCTGGAGCCACCGGCGGTCGAGACGCCGGGACCCGTGGGCCCGGGCAGCGGCGCGGTCGCCCAGCGGCCTTGCATCGCGGGCGGCAGGCGGCGGCGGAACTCGCCGATGTTCCACGGGCCGCTGATGTAGAACGCATACAGCCCGCGCGCGAATTCGTCCCAGACGTTGGAGATCTGCGCGGCGGTCATCGACGGCGCGAGGCCGTCGTCGAACAGCCCGGCATAGAAATCGAGCGCGCGCCGGAACGGCGCCTGTGAGAACGCGCCGCGCGTGTCGTCGTCAGCGAGCATCGGACCTTGCTGCAGCGCGAGCGCGAACAACGGGTCGGGTTCGTTCAGCGGCAGCAGCGCACCATAGCTGCGGCCGCCGCTGCGTTGGCGGATCGCGGCCATCGCCTCGCGCCAGGCTTGCCAGGTCTGCGGGGGGCTTGCGAAGCCGGCGTCGCGCAGCAGGTCGCTGCGGTAGAACAGCAGCCGCGTGTCGACATACCAGGGCAGGCCGAGCAGCCGCGCGTCGCCGCCCTGGGTCGCCATCACGTTGGTGTCCAGAATGCCGGCGAAGTAATCCTCGCGCGGAATCGACGCCGCGGCCACGCGTTGGTCGAGCGGCGCGAGGGCGTCCAGCGCGCTGAATTCGGGCAGCCAGGTGTTGCCGAGCTGGCACAGGTCGGGCAACGCGCCGCCCGCATACGCGGTCAGCAGTTTCTCGTGCGCCGCGCTCCAGGGCAGCTGCTGCACGCGCACGCGGATCTCGGGGTGGCGGGCATGGAAGGCCGGCAGCAGCTCGGCCACCACCTCGGCCTCGCGGCCCATCGCCCAGAACTCGACCGGGCCGCTCGCATCGACGCGCCGCCCGCAGCCCGCGCCGATCAGCGCGAGCGCGCCGCCCCCCAGCTGGCGCAAGGCCCGGCGGCGCGTTTCGCGGCCGACGGCGCGCAACACCGGCATCACGCCACCTTGTCGAGCCAGCCGCCGCTGAAGCCGGCACGCGCGAGGCCGCGGCGCAGCGGCACGCAGTTGCGCATGTCCTCCCAGACCAGGCCGTTGCGGTAGTTGCAGATCATCGCGAGGATCGGACCCTGGTCGATGCCGAGGTGGTCCTTCGCGACCCAGCCGAAGCCCGGGTCGACGCGGCCGTCGCTGAGCTTGACGTTGGTCGCGGTGAAGCTGCGGTTGAAGGAATCGTAGAAGCCGAAGTCCGAGTAGATGTAGCGGCCGTAGCGCGCGTGCATCTCCTCGGTCGCGGGGATCGCGATCTCGGGCGCGAACGGCAGCGAGGAGATCGCCGCGGTCGGCGCGATCGTGCCGTCGTCCAGCGTGTGGATGCGGCCGGCGCCGCGCGCCGAGTAGTCGAGGAAATTGCGCATCCGGCCGATGCGGTCGGGCTCGCGCATCTTGCCCGGGCCGTCGCAGGCGGTGAAGCCCCAGATGTTCGCGCCGTACTCGAACCAGTCGTTCGGGTTCGCGATCGCGTAGGCGCGCTGCGCGTAGACGGCGCGGCGGCTGTTCTCGAAGTAGTCGATGCCGCGCTGGCGCATCGTCGCGTCCTGGATGCCCCGGAAGTCGATCCACATGTGCGAGTACTGGTGGCCGAACAGCGGCGCGAAGCTCAGGTGCTCGTAGCCCATGAAGCGGCCCCAGGCGCCGCGGTAGCTTTCGCTCCACGCGCTCCAGGCGCCTTCGTCGACCGAGTGGGTCGGCGAGCCGAGCGCGAGCAGCACGACCAGCATCGCCTCGTTGTAGCCGAGCCAGTCGTGCGGGATGAAGCCGCCTTCCGGGTGCCAGCCCATGCTGATCAGCGCGCCGCGGACCTGCGCCCACTTCCAGTCGATGCGCCAGTAGATCTGGTCGACCGAATCGCGGATCTCGACCTCGTCCGGATGGTTCGTGTCGAAATAGGCCTGGGCGTGCAGCATGCCGCCGATCAGCAGCGCGGTGTCGACGGTGGAAAGCTCGGAGCGGCCCGCGCGCAGCCCCGTCTTCATGTCCAGGTAGTGGTAGAAAAAGCCCTTGTAGCCGGCCATGCCGCGCGCTTGGGCGCCCTGCGGCGCGTTGCGGAAGAAGCGCACCGTCGCGAGCGTGCGCTCGCGGGCCTGCTCGCGCGTGATGAAGCCGCGATCGGTGCCGATCACATAAGCGGTCAGCGCCATGCCGATCGCCGCGATGCTGGCCGGCGACGGGCTCGGGTAGCGGTCCGGCACCATCCCGTTGACGGGGTTGCCGGTGGCCCAGAAGAAATCGAAGGTGCGGCGCTCGACGTCGTTGAACAGCATCGGCAGCATCGGCGCCTGCGACAGCAGCGGCGGCTCGGCCGGCTTCGCGGCGTCCGAGGCCTGGTCGGTGGCCGTCGTGTCGTAGACGGAGACGATCGGCGGCGTGAGCGCACAGCCGGCAAACGAACCGAGGGCGGCGGCTGCGCCGCCGATCAGGAGGCTGCGTCGGGTGAGGTCTGACATGGTGGGCAACAGGGGCGAGGGCGGAGGGCGGCCGGCGAGATCAGTCGTCGCCGTTCAGCGCCGCGCCGTTCGTCGCGATCACCTTGGCGTAGAAATGCGCGCTGTCTTTCAGCGTGCGCTCCTGGTTCTGAAAATTCACGTGCACGAGACCGAAACGCTTGGAGTAGCCGAGCGACCACTCCAGATTGTCCATCAAGGACCAGGCGCAATAGCCGCGCAGGTCGACACCCTGCTCGATCGCGTCATGGATCGCGCGCAAGTGGCTTCTGTAGTAGCCCAGGCGCAGCGGGTCGTGCACACGGCCCTGCTCGCTCGCCTTCGGCGGGTCGTAGAACGCGGCGCCGTTCTCGGTCACGTACTGCGGGATGTCGCCGTAGCGCTTCTTCACCCAGGTGAGGATCTCGGTCAGCCCGGCCGGGTGGACCTCCCAGCCGGTTTCGGTGTAGGTCGACTGCGGCTGCGGCGCGACGCCGGTCTTGACCGGCCACGCCGATTCGTCATGCCGGATCATGTCGCGCATGTAGTAGTTGATGCCGACGAAGTCGACGGGCTCGCCGATCAGCTTGAAGTCTTCCGCTGGCCACTGCGGCCAGGCCTCGCCGAAGATCTCGGTCATCTCGTCGGGGTACTTGCCCAGGAACACCGGGTCGAGGTACTGGCGGTTCATGTAGGCGTCGGCGCGGCGCGTCGCGGCCACGTCCTCGGGCTTGGCGCTGGCGGGGTGCTTCGGCGCGAGGTTCACCACCAGCCCGACCTGGTGCTTGCCGAGCGCGCGATAGGCCTGCACCGCCTTGCCGTGCGAGCGCATCAACTGGTGCGAGACGATCGGCGCCTCGAAGCGGTTCTTGTGGCCAGGCGCGAGCACGCCGTTCAGGTAGCCGCCATCGGTCACGACCCAGGGTTCGTTCAGCGTCGCCCACAGCTTCACGCGGCCGTCCAGGCGCTTGAACATCACGCCGGCGTAGTCGGCGAACCAATCGGCGACATCGGGGTTCAACCAGCCGCCGCGGTCGTCGAGCGCGGCCGGAAGGTCCCAGTGGTAGAGCGTGGCCATCGGCTCGATCCCGGCGTCGAGCAGCGTGTCGACCAGCCGTTCGTAGAAGCCGAGCCCGCTCTCGTTCACCGCGCCGCGGCCCTCGGGCAGGACCCGCCCCCAGGCGATGCTGAATCGGTAGGCCGTCAGGCCCAGGCGCTTCATCAGCGCGACATCGTCCTTCACGCGGTTGTAGTGGTCGCAGGCGACGTCGCCGGTGTCGCCGTTCTTCACCAACCCCGGCGTGCGCACGAACCGGTGCCAGATGCTCGGCCCGGCCCCATCGGCCAGCGGCGAGCCTTCGATCTGGTAGGCCGACGTGGCGGCCCCCCAAAGGAAGGAAGGCGGGAATTGGTAGGTCTTCACAGGTTTTCCAAAAGCAATGTATCAATGTA
>DASYCA010000442.1:0-5855 GCA_036500445.1 Burkholderiaceae bacterium
CGATATACCCCGGCAGGATCGTCACGACCTTCACCCCGCCGGGCCGCAACTCGCCGCGCAGGCTCTCGCAATAACTAATCACCGCGGCCTTGCTCGAACAGTAGGCCCCGTGCCCCGGCAGCCCGCGGATCCCGGAGACGCTGGCGATGCCGACCAGCGTGCCGCTGCGGCGCGCGCTCATCGGCGCGACGAAGGGCTGGAAGGTCGCGGTCATGCCGAGGTTGTTGGTCTCGTAGATCGCACGCATCACCTCGAGGTCGTCGAAGATCGCGGTGTCGATGCCGATGCTGATGCCGGCGTTCGCGATCACGACGTCCGGCAGGCCCTGGGCCTCGATGCAGGCGCGGCCGGCCGCGGTGATCGCATGGATGTCGCGCACGTCGGCCGCGTAGACCGCCCAGGTCCCGGCGGCGAAGCCCTGGGCCTCGGCCCAGGCTCGCGCCTCCGCGGCGCGGCGCGCGACCAGCGCGAGCCGGTAGCCGGCCCGCTGAAACCGCGCCGCCAGCGCCTGGCCGATCCCGCTCGACGCCCCGGTGATGAAGACCAGCGGAGCGGGCGCGGGGCTCATGGCGCGGCCGGGGGCGGCGCCAGCACCGCGCGCACATGGCCCTTCAAGTCGAGCACGCCGGCGAGGTTGTCGTAGCTCATCGCGTCGGCGTGGAGCTCCGAGCCGCCCTGCGTCACGACGACCGGCAGCGGCGAGCGCACGCGCTCGGTGTTCTGCGAACAATCCAGGAACTCGCCGCGGAAGTCGATCGCCGGGTCCTTCGCGGTCGCCTCGCGCACCACATGGGCGTCGCCGCTCAACTGGAGCTCGGTGCCGTCGCGGTTCGCCGTCGCGCGGCGCGCGGTCGCGTTCGTGATGCGGCCGTCGGTGCCGAACGCGCGGATGCGCGGGTTGTCGACCTCGATCGTGTCGGTGTCGGGGTAATGGCGCAGCACGTCGCCCTCGATCTGCACCCGCATCGCGCCGCCGGGCGCAAAGCGCTGGACCATGAACTGGTTCATCGTGTAGTCGGGCTCGTGGCGCACCGGCGCGGCGATGCGGGCGTCCTCCAGCAGCGGCGTGTTCTTGACCAGCCACCAGGTGCCCAGCGCCAGCACCGCCATCAGCAGCAGCGGCAGGTAGGCGGAGATGCCGTCGAGGAGGCGCGCGCGCAGCGGCGGGCGCACGGCACGGGCGGCGTCGCTCATCGGCTGACCAGGGTCAAGAACCGCCGCCATCGAGCGTCACCAGGTGGCCGCGCAGGGCCTCGGCATAGCGGCCGGCGGCCATCAGCAGCAGGTCGCAACACTCGCGCGCGGCGCCATGGCCGCCGGCGCTCGCGGTCACGTGGTGGGCGATGGCTTTCACCTCGATGTGAGCGTTCACTGGCGCACAGGCGAAGGCGGCTCGGGACATCAACGGAAGATCGGGCCAGTCGTCGCCCATCGCGGCGAGGCTGTCCCAGCCGAGCTTCAGCGCGGCCATCAGGGGTTGCGCGGCGGCCAGCTTGTCGCTCGCGCCGTAGATCGCATGAGCGATGCCGAGGTCGGCGACGCGCCGGCGCACCGCGGGCGAATCGCGGCCGGTGATCACGACCGGGGTGATGCCGGCCAGCGCGAGCAGTTTCAATCCCTGACCGTCCAACGTCGAGAAGGCCTTGAACTCCTCGCCGCGCTCGCTCAGGTAGATGCGGCCGTCGGTCAGCACGCCGTCGACGTCGAAGATCGCCCAGCGAATGCCCTGCGCCTTCAGCAGCAGCTCGGGCGGGTGGCGCAGCGCGGGCTCGAACGGCGTCGGCGGCAAGGCGGCCATCAGATGACTTTCGCGCGCATCAGGTCGTTCGAGTTCAGCGCGCCGACCAGCCGGCCGGCCGCATCGACGACCAGCACGCTGGTGATGCGGTGCAGCTCCATCAGGTCGGCCGCCTCGACCGCGAGCGCGTCGGCGGTGATCAGCTTCGGGCTCGGGTGCATCACCTCGGCGGCGCGCAGCGCCCGCAGGTCCAGGCCGCGCTCGATCAGGCGGCGCAGGTCGCCGTCGGTGAAGATGCCCAGCACCCGGTCGTCGGCGTCGGCGATCGCGCTGAAGCCCAGGCCCTTGTCGGTCATCACGCGCAGCATCTCGATGAAGGCGGTCTGCGGGCCGACGCGCGGGACGTCGTCGCCGCTGCGCATCAGGTCGCGCACGTGCATCAGCAGCTTGCGGCCCAGGCTGCCGCCGGGGTGCGAGCGGGCGAAGTCCTCCTCGCGGAAGCCACGCGCGTCGAGCAGCGCGACCGAAAGCGCGTCGCCGAGCGCCATCTGCGCGGTGGTGCTCGCGGTCGGCGCGAGGTTCAAGGTGCACGCCTCCTGGTCGACCGCGCTGTTCAGCACGATGTCGGCATGCTGGGCGAGCGCCGAGTCGAGCCGGCCGGTCATCGCGACGAGCGTGACGCCCAGGCGTTTCAGCGCCGGGATGATCGCGGCGATCTCGTCGCTCTCGCCGGAGTTGGAGATCAGCAGCACCACGTCGCCCGGCGTCACCATGCCGAGGTCGCCGTGGCTGGCTTCGCCCGGGTGCACGAACAGGGCCGGCGTGCCGGTCGATGCGAGCGTCGCGGCGATCTTGCGCCCGACGTGGCCGCTCTTGCCCATGCCCATCACGACGACCCGGCCGGCGCATTCGAGCATCGCCCGGCAGGCGCGGCCGAAGTTCGCGTCCTGGCGGGCCTTCAGGCCGAGCAGCGCGCGCGCCTCGATGTCGAAGGTGTCGCGCGCGAGCTGCAGCGCACGCTCGGCGTCAAAAGGGGAACTTAGGGCATTCACGGGCACGGGGCGGGCCCGAGACGAGACGAATCGGGCAGGGCGTCCATTAGGATCGGCCGATTCTATGAGGCTGCGGCACGCGGCTTGCGAATCCCTCTCCGATGATCACCTCGACGTTCGCGCTGGTTCTGCTCTACCTGGTGGCCGCGGTCGCCGGCGTCGTCGTCTGCCGCATGGCCAAGCTGCCGCCGATGCTGGGCTACCTCGCGGTCGGCGTGTTGATCGGCCCGAACGCGACCGCGCTCGCGAAAGACACGCCGGGCGTCAGTTATCTTGCCGAGTTCGGCGTCGTGTTCCTGATGTTCGTGATCGGGCTGGAATTCAACCTGCCGAAGTTGAAAAGCATGCGCAAGCTCGTCTTCGGCCTCGGGCTGAGCCAGGTGGGCCTGACGATGCTGACCGCCGTCGGCGGCAACCTGCTGTTGGTGTGGCTGTTCTCGTTCACCGGCCACGCCTGGGGCCTGGGCTGGCGCAGCTCGGTCGCGCTCGGTGGCGCGCTCGCGATGAGCAGCACCGCGATCGTCGTGAAGCTGATGGCCGAGCGGCTCGAGCTCGAAAGCGAGCACGGCCGCCGCGTGATGGGCGTGCTGCTGTTCCAGGATCTGGCCGTGGTGCCGCTGCTGGTGCTGATCCCGGCGCTCGGCTCGCCGCCGAACGAGCTGATCCGCGACCTGGCGATCGCCGGCGTCAAGGCGGTCGGGCTGCTGACGGTGCTGCTGGTCGGCGGGCAGCGCGTGATGCGCTGGTGGCTGACGATCATCGCGCGCCTGAAGAGCGAAGAGCTCTTCGTGCTGAACCTGCTGCTCGTGACCTTGAGCCTGGCCTGGCTGACCGAGCATGCCGGGCTCTCGCTCGCACTCGGCGCGTTCGTGGCCGGGATGCTGATCGCCGAGACCGAATACAAGCACCAGGTCGAGACCGACATCCGGCCGTTCCACGACGTGCTGCTCGGTCTGTTCTTCATCACGATCGGCATGAAGCTCGACGCCGAGGAGGTTTGGCGCCACTGGGTGCTGGTGCTGGCGCTGACGATCACGCCGGTCGTCTTCAAGTTCGTGCTCGTGACCCTGCTCGCGCGCGTCTTCGGCGCCGCGCCAGGCGTCGCGCTGCGCACCGGGCTGTACCTCGCGCAGGCCGGCGAGTTCGGCTTCGTGCTGCTGGCGCTCGCGACCGAGCAACATTTGCTGCCGCCGGACTGGCAGAGCCCGGTGCTCGCGAGCATGGTGCTGTCGATGCTCGCGACGCCGTTCATCGTGATGTACAGCAACCGCATCGTGATGCGGCTGTCGGCCAACGACTGGCTGATGCAGTCGGTCGCGATGACGACGATCGCCAAGCGCTCGATCAACGCCGAGGCCCACATCATCATCGCCGGCTACGGCCGCAGCGGGCAGAACCTGGCGCGGCTGCTGGACGGCGAGAAGATCCCGTACATGGCGCTGGATCTGGATCCGGACCGCGTGCGCCAGGCCGCCGCGGCCGGCCAGAGCGTCGTGTTCGGCGACGCCGCGCGGCTGCAAAGCCTGATGGCGGCGGGCCTGGCGCGCGCCAGCGCGGTCGTCGTCAGCTACCACGACACGCCGTCGGCGCTGAAGATCCTGCGCCAGGTCCAGGCGCATGCGCCGAAGGTGCCGGTGATCGTGCGCACGATCGACGACGCCGACCTCGAGAAGCTGCAGGCGGCCGGCGCGACCGAAGTCGTGCCCGAGGCGATCGAGGGCTCGCTGATGCTCGCGAGCCACGCGCTCGCGCTCGTCGGCGTGCCGATGCGGCGTGTGATCCGGGTCGTGCAGGAGCAGCGCGACGCGCGCTACGGGCTGCTGCGCGGCTATTTCCACGGCGCCGACGACGACACCGCCGACGAGCTGCAGACCGCGCGGCTGCTCAGCGTGACCCTGCCGGCGGCCGGCAGCCACCTGGGCCAGACGCTCGCGTCGCAGGCGCTGCACGCGGTCGGCGTCAGCGTCGTGTCGGTGCGGCGCGCGGGCGGCGCGGTGATGAAGCCGGATGACGGGCTGGTGCTCGCGGCCGGGGACACGCTGGTGTTGTCGGGCTTGCCGGAGCCGCTCGCGCTTGCGGAGGGGCGGCTGCTGGGCAAGCCTTGAGCCGTCTTGCGGCGAGGCTCAGGTGAAGGGCGTCTGCTTCGCGAGCGTGGCGCGCATCCGCACCCCCATCACGCCGCCGGCGGCGCGCAGCAGCTCGAGGGCGAGCACCGGCAGGCGCTGCGCCAGTTCCTCCAGGCGCGGGCCGCGCAGCGCGAAGACCACGCACGGCGTCATCGCCTCGACGTTGGCCATGCGCGGGCTGTCGCCGAACGGGCCGGGCTCGCCGACGACCGAGCCGGCGCGCAGGATCGCGATGCGGTTGCTGCCCGGCGGGCCGCCGGTGATGAAGACCTGCAGGCTGCCCTGGGCCAGGAAGTACATCGTGCGGTCGGCGTCGCCCTGCTTGATCAGCAGGTCGCCGGCGCGGATCTCGTGCCGCGTCAGGTACGGGGAAATCGCACGCCACTGCTCCAAGCTCAAGCGGGCCCGGAATGCGTCCTCGGCATTCAGCGTTTGAATCGCCTGCACCAGCTCGTCGATCTCCATCCTGCACCTTCCAGGCGCCTGCTCGGCGCGCCACTGAACGAGATTATCGGGGCAGCGCGGTGCGAGGCAAGCATCGATCTGAGCGGGCATGACCCTTTATCTCCGCGGCAGTGCCGCTGGTCGGGTTGCGAAAAGGACTTTACCTGCGGACACAGGCGGACCCGAGCCGCTCGCTCACTTGCCGATGCAGAAGCGACTGAAGATTTCGCCCAGCAGCGCGTCGGCACCGAAGGCCCCGGTGATCTCGCCGAGCGCGTCGTGCGCGAGGCGCAGCTCCTCGGCGAGCAGGTCGAGCGCGGCATCGGCGCGCGCAGCCAGCACGAGCGCCACGCCCAGATGCTCGCGCGCCGCGCGCAAGGCCTGCACGTGGCGGGTGCGGGCAATGAACAGCCCTTCGGGCTGCGCATGCCAGCCGGCGAGTTCGAGCAGCTTCGTGCGCAGCGCGTCAACGCCGGCACCGGTGCGCGCCGACAG
>DASYCA010000443.1:0-5403 GCA_036500445.1 Burkholderiaceae bacterium
TCGAGTATTCGCTCGTCGACACCGAGCGCGGCCTGCTGGTGCTCGCCAGCGCGCTGGTCGAGAAGTGCCTGGGGCGCTACGGCCTCGAAGGCACGGTGATCGCCACCACCAAGGGCGCGGCGCTCGGCGGCCTGAATTTCCACCACCCGCTCGCGCACGTCGACCCCGGCTACGACCGCCTCGCGCCGGTCTACGTGGCCGACTACGCGACAGCCGAGGACGGCACCGGTTTGGTCCATTCGTCGCCCGCCTACGGCATCGAGGACTTCAACTCCTGCCGCGCCCACGGCCTGAAGGTCGAGGACATCCTGAACCCGGTCCAGGGCGACGGCCGCTACGAAGCGAGCCTGCCGCTGTTCGGCGGCCTGAACATCTGGAAGGCCGCCCCGCTCGTCGCCGACGCGCTGCGCGATGCCGGCCGGCTGTTCGCAACCTCGACGCTGGTGCACAGCTACCCGCACTGCTGGCGCCACAAGACGCCGGTGATCTACCGCGCCGCCGCGCAGTGGTTCGTGCGCATGGATGAGGCGGACAAGGAAAGAGCCGGCGTCTTCACGAAGAACCCGCCGCCCGAGACGCTGCGCCAGCTCGCGCTGAAGGCGATCGAAGAAACGACCTTCTTCCCCGAGAACGGCCAGGCACGGCTGCACGACATGATCGCGAACCGGCCCGACTGGTGCATCAGCCGCCAGCGCAACTGGGGCGTGCCGCTGCCCTTCTTCCTGCACAAGGACTCGGGCGAGCTGCACCCGGACACGATGGCGCTGATCGACCGCGCCGCCAGCGTCGTCGAAGCGGGCGGCGTCGAGGCCTGGTCGCGCCTGACGGTGGAAGACGTCTTGGGTGCCGACGCAAGTGAATACACCAAGAGCAACGACATCCTGGACGTCTGGTTCGACTCCGGCTCGACCTTTTTCCACGTGCTGCGAGGCAGCCACCCCGGCACGACCAGCGGCTTCCTCGACGGCGATCACGGCCCCGAGGCCGATCTGTACCTCGAGGGCCACGACCAGCACCGCGGCTGGTTTCATTCTTCCCTGCTGATCTGCTGCGCGATGGAGGGCCACGCGCCGTACAAGGGCCTGCTGACGCACGGCTTCACCGTCGACGGCTCGGGCCGCAAGATGAGCAAGAGCCTGGGCAACGTGATCTCGCTGCAGGATTCGACCGCGAAGCTCGGCGCCGAGATCATCCGCCTGTGGTGCGCCTCGACCGACTACTCCGGCGACCTCGGCATCGACGCGAAGATCCTCGCCCGCGTGGTGGACGCCTACCGCCGCATCCGCAACACGCTGCGTTTCTTACTTGCGAACACGAGCGATTTCGATGCGGCGAAAGACGCCGTGCCCTTGAGCGAGATGCTCGAGATCGACCGCTGGACCCTTGCGCGCGCCGCGCAATTCCAGCACGAGGTGCTCGCGCACTACGAGGTGTATGAATTCCACCCGGTCGTCTCCAAGCTGCAGGTCTTCTGCAGCGAGGACCTGGGCGCGTTCTACCTCGACGTTCTGAAGGATCGCCTCTACACGACCGCGCCGAAGAGCCTCGCGCGCCGCTCGGCGCAGACCGCGCTGTGGCACCTGACGCACGCGATGCTGCGCTGGATGGCGCCGTTCCTGAGCTTCACCGCCGAGGAGGCGTGGAAGGTGTTCGAGCCAGCGAAGACGAGTTCCATTTTCGTCGAGACCTTCAGCGACACCAGCGCCTGGCATGGCGAGGAGCTGCTCGCGAAGTGGGCCCGCATCCGTGCGATCCGCGACGTCGCGAACAAGGAGATCGAGGCGCTGCGCAGCGCCGGCCAGGTCGGCTCGTCGCTGCAGGCGGTGCTGGCGATCGGCGCCGATGCGGCCGACTACGCGCTGCTCGCCTCGCTCGGCGCGGACCTGCGCTTCGTCACGATCACGTCCCAGGTCGCGCTCGCCGAGGCCGGTGAATTGGCGGTCGCGGTCGCGCCCTCGACCGACACCAAGTGCGAGCGCTGCTGGCACTACCGCGACGACGTCGGCGTCGATGCGGCCCACCCGACGATCTGCGGCCGCTGCACCAGCAACCTGTACGGCGCGGGCGAAACGCGCACGGTGGCCTGATGGCGGCGAATCGGAGTGGTTCCGTGCTGCCGTGGCTCGGCATCGCGGCGATCGTGATCCTGATCGACCAGCTCGCGAAAGCGTGGATCGTCCAGTCGATGGCGCTGAACGACAGCCACACGGTGACGGGGTTCTTCAACATCGTGCGCTGGCACAACACCGGCGCGGCGTTCTCGTTCCTGGCCGGCGCGAAGGGCTGGCAGCGCTGGTTCTTCGTCGGCCTGGGCGTCGCGGCAGCGGGCTTCATCGTCTGGATGCTGCGCCGCCACGGCGGGCAGAAGCTGTTCAGCTGGGCCCTCGCGCTGGTGCTCGGCGGGGCGGTCGGCAACGTCATCGACCGGCTGTGGCATGGCCATGTGGTCGACTTCATCCAGGTCCACTATCACAACGCGTATTTCCCGGCCTTCAACGTCGCCGACAGCGCGATCACGCTCGGTGCTGCGCTGCTGATCCTGGATGAGTTGATGCGGGTACGGCGCGCGCGTTGAACCGGGCACCCACCCCGGCCGGCGCGGCGCGCGCGCCGTGCCAGGCCTCGAACGCGCCGGTGTCCATCGGCTTGCCGATCAGGTAGCCCTGCACCAGGTCGCAATCGGCCTGGCCGATCACGGTCAGCTCCGATTCGGTTTCGACCCCTTCGGCGGTCACGGTCAGCCCCAGGCTGTGGCCGAGCTGCACGATCGAGACGAGCAGCGCGCGCCGACGCGCGTCGGCGTCGATGTGCTGCACGAAGGCGCGATCGATCTTGAGCTCGTGCACCGGCAGCTGCTGCAGGTAGGCGAGCGACGAATGGCCGGTGCCGAAGTCGTCGATCGCGAGCCAGATGCCGAGCTCGCGCAGCGAGCGCAGCACCACCATCGGGTCCTCTCCGCTGTCCATCAGGCCGGTTTCGGTCAGCTCGATCTGCAACCGGCTCGGGTCGACACGGTACTGCGCGAGCAGCCGTGCGACGCGCTGCGGCAGGCTCAGGTCCTGGATGTCCTGGGTCGAGAGGTTGACGGCGATCGTCAGCGCGAGGCCTTCCTGCTGCCAGCGCGCGAGCGTGATCAGCGCCTGCTCGAGCATCCAGTCGGTCAGCATGCGGATGCGCCCGGTGCGCTCGGCGAACGGCACGAAATCGTTCGGCGGGACCCAGCCGCGCTGCGGATGGCACCAGCGCACCAGCGCCTCGGCGCCGTGCACCTGGCCGTTTGGGCTGACCTTGGGCTGCAGGAACTGGCGCAGCTGGCCCTGCTCGATCGCCTCCTGCAGCTCGGACAACAGGCTCAGGTGCGAGACCCGCGAGGCCTCGAGTTGCTGCGCATACATCGCACAGCCGACCCGCGTGCGCTTGGCCTCGAACAGCGCCTGCTCGGCGCGCCGCAACAGCGGCTCGACCTCCTGGGCATGCAGCGGGAACAGCGCCAGGCCGACCGTGAGCGCGAGGTCGAGCGCCTGGCCGTCCCACGCGACCTTGTGCTCGACGTCGCGGCGCAGGGCCGCCGCCAGCGCGAGCGCGGCTCCGGCGTCGGGCGCCGGCACCAGCGCGGCGAACGTCCCGCCGGCCAGCCGTGACAGCTTGGCCTGCGGGCCCAGCACCGCGGCCAGGCGGCGCGCGGCGTCGATGATCACGGCATCGCCGGCATCGAAGCCGAGGATCGCGTTGATCGTCTTCAGCCGGTCGATGTCGAAGCACAGCAGCACGGCGCTGTCGCCGCTGTCGCTCGGCAACGCGAGCGCGGCCCCGGCCTCGCGGAGAAAGCGCGGGCGCTGCGCGAGCCCGGTCATCGAATCGGTGTTCGCCAGCGCGTGGATCTGCGCCTCGCGCTCGCTCACCGCTTCGGCGAGCGAATTCAGCGCCGCCGAGACGCGGCCGACCTCGTCGTGGGTCGTCACCGCCACGCGGCTCATGTAGTCGCCGCCGGCCAGCCGCAGCGCGGTCGCCTCGGCGCGGCCGAGCGGGCGCACGATGCTGCGCGTGACGGCGGCGGAGAACAAGGTGCCGGCAGCGAGCGCCGTCAGGCACAGCGCGAACACGAGATTGCGGTCGCGTTCGAACTGCTGGTCGAGCGCGATCGCGCTGTCGCGGGTGGCCTGCTGCTCGGCCTGGATCAGGTCGTCACACGATTCGGCCAGGCGCGTCAGCGTGTCGTTGGTGTTCTCGACCATCGAGCGGCGCGCGCCGGGCAGGTCGCCGGCCTCGATCAGCGCGATCGTGTCGCGGTAAGCCTCCCGGTAGTCGATCAACCGGGCCTGCACCGCCTGGAAGCGCAGCTGTTCGTCGGCGTCCGGCAGGCGCGCGTCGAGCTTGCTCATCACGCCGTCGATCAGTTGGTCGCCGTTTCCGATCTCGCGGTACGCGAGATCGCGCTTGATCGAGTCGGCACCGAGCATCAGCGACAACTTGCGTGCCGACCCGTTCGAGTAGCTGGTGACCTGCGTCGCCAGGCCCAGGGTCTCGAGCCGGGTGTCGACGAGCCTGTTGAATTCGCCGGCCAGCACCTGCATGCGATGCAGCGCGAGCCAGGCCAGCAACAACAGCAAGACCAGCAAGGTCGCGAAGGACAAGGCCAGCCGGGAGCCGATACGCAGGTGGAAACGATGACCCATGAAAGCAGTCGCGCCCCCCGTGGGTGCGCACTGCCTGCTTCATCGGCGCGAATGCGGAAAACCTGCTGGCTCGGCGGCTTGATTCACCAACGTTGACAATTCAGTGCGCTGCGGGCGCTCGTCTCAAGGCAGCAGCACGCTGCAACCCGTGGTCTGGCGCGCCTCGAGCGCCCGGTGCGCACGGGCGACCTCGGCGAGCGGGTAGCGCTGCTCGATCATGATCTTGACCTGGCCGCTGATCACGACGGAGAACAGGTCGTCGGCCATCTTCTGCGTCGCTTCGCGCGTCGCGATGTGCGTGAACAGCGTCGCGCGGGTCAGGTACAGCGAGCCCTTGGGCCCGAGGATGCCGGGCGCGAACGGCGCGACGACGCCCGAGGCATTGCCGAAACTCGCCATCAGGCCGAACGGGCGCAGGCAGTCGAGCGACTTTTCGAAGGTGTCCTTGCCGACCGAGTCGTAGACGACCTTCACGCCCTGTCCGCCGGTGATCTCTTTGACGCGGGCGACGAAATCCTCGCTGCGGTAGTTGATCGCGTAGGACGCGCCGTGCGCCAGCGCGAGCGCGCATTTCTCGGCGCTGCCGGCGGTGCCGATCAGGCGCAGCCCGAGCGCCTTCGCCCACTGGCAGGCGATCAGCCCGACGCCGCCGGCCGCGGCGTGGAACAGCACGAAGTCGCCCGGCTGCAGGCCCTCCTGCGGCAAGGTCTTGCGCAGCAGGTACTGC
>DASYCA010000444.1:0-17587 GCA_036500445.1 Burkholderiaceae bacterium
GCCGACCTGCAGCAGCTCCATCTGCGTCGTGTTCATGAAGCCCTGCGCGCGGCTGTGCTCGAGAAAGCCCAGCAGCGCGTCGTAGTAGCCGGCGACGTTGAGCAGGCCGAGCGGCTTGTGGTGGTAGCCGAGCTGGCGCCACGACCACATCTCGAACAGCTCTTCGAAGGTGCCGATGCCGCCGGGCAGCGCGAGAAAGGCCTCGCTGCGATCGGCCATCATCATCTTGCGCTGGTGCATGGTCTGCACGACGTGCAGCTCGGTCAGCCCGCGGTGGCCGAGCTCGCGGCCCATCAGCGATTCGGGGATCACGCCGATCACGCGCGCGCCGGCCGCCAGCGCCGCGTCGGCGACGACGCCCATCAGGCCGGCGCGCCCGCCGCCGTAGACGAGCTGCCAGCCGCGCCGCCCGATCTCGCTGCCGATCGCCTGCGCGGCCGCGGCGTGCACCGGCGCCTCGCCCGGGCGCGAGCCGCAGTAGACGCAGACGGAAAACGAATCGTGGTTCATGGGGCCTTCAACCGGTGAAAAAGCGGTGCCAGAGCGCGGCCAGCCAGACGCCGGCGCACAGCAGCACCGACAGGAAGACGGCCGCGCTCGCCAGGTCCTTGGCGGATTTGGACAACTCGTGCAGCTCGAACGAGACCCGGTCGACGACCGCTTCCAGCCCCGAGTTCAGCAGCTCGACGATCAGCACGATCATCACCGAACCGGCCAGCAGCGCCGTCTCGATCCAGCTTCGGCCGACCCACAGCGAGGCCGGCAGCAACACGACCGCGAGCCAGAACTCCTGGCGGAAGGCGCTTTCATGGCGGTAGGCCGTGGTCAGGCCGGCGATCGAGTAGCCGATCGCGCGCACCACGCGGTCCAGGCCGGTGCGCCCCTTGTGCGGATTCGTCATGGGGCCGGATTATCGGCCCCGCCGGTGTCCGCTCGAAGGCGCGGTTCGGGCTTCGCATCGACGAGCCGGGTGCCGCACAGCGCGTCGTGCCAGAACTGGTGTTGCGGGTGCAGCAGCGCCAGCAGCGCGTACGCGACGACGCCGACGCCGACGGCGCCCAGGGCCGGCCAGCGCGTCCAGTGGTTCAGCATCGCGAGCGCCGCGCCGGGGGCGAACCAGGCGCAGGCGGCGACGAAGCGCGCCAGCGCCCGCGCCAGGCTCAGCGGCTCGCCGCGCACCGTGACGACGCGGATGTGCCAGGTCTGCATCGGCAGCGTCTGGCCGCGCGCCGACCAGAACCAGCTGAAGTAGGCGGCGAAGATCAGCAGCGTGATCACGCGCAGCGCCGTGTCGTGGGGCTGGCCGGTCAGGCCGAACAGGAAGGCGCCGAGCGCACCGGGAATCAGCAGGATCCCGAACAGCAGCAGCCCTTCGTAGACGAAGCACGCCATCCGGCGCATCAGGCCGGGCGCCATGCCCGCACCCGCCGTGGGCGCCGAGCTCATTGGGCCAGAGAGGGCTCGGAGGCCGGTGCGGTGGCGGAGCGCGTGGCCGCGCCCTGCGGGCCGCGGCGCGGCAGCAGCGTCGCCTTGTTGACGAACTCGGGCGTTGCCGCGATCTTCGGCAGGCCGGTCTGCTGGTGCGAGGGCGGCGTCGGGCGCTTCGTGATCAGCGTCGTCGTCGCGCCCGGACGAGCCTGCAAAACGCCGGGCGCGATCACCTTCGGCGGCGCGGCCAGCGCGGTGTTCGGCACGACGTTCGATTTGGTCTGCGCTTCACGCCCGACGGCGGCCTCGACGCGCACCGGGCGGGCTCCCGAGGCCGTCGAAGGCGCGGCGTGCGCCGCACGGGCCGCGAGCCGCTGCTTCTGCTCGGGCGACAGGGCCTGATAGGCCTGCCAGCGCGCCTTGCGGTCGTTCGGGTCGATGTCTTTGGCGTCCTGGAAGTTCAGGCGCGCCTGGCCGCGCTCCTCGGCCGTCAAGCGCGCCCACTCGGCCATGCGGCCCTGGATGCGCGCCTGCTCGGCCGGCGAGCGCCGCCCGAAGTTGCCCGACAGCTCGATCCACTTCTGCTTGTGCGCCGAGCCGATCTTCGGCCATTCGCGCTCCAGCGGCTTCAGCACGGCCTGCTGGCCGGGCTTCAGGTCGCGCCAACGCACGCCTTGCTCGGCGACCGGCACCGGCCCGGGGCGGGTCGGCGCAAGGGCGGGGACGGCTTGTGCGTGACTGACACCGGCCCAGGACACGGCGCCCAGCCCGGCCAGGCCGACGACGAGGGCCGCGCCGATCGCCGCCCAGCCGGTGCCGCGGCGCGACGAATGCGCGGGCCGGCGGGGCAGATGGGAGTCAGCGGGCGTCATCGCCGCAACCTGTCGTTCACTGCTCGGGCGTCTTCAGAAACTCGGCGAAGCCGGGGTCGCTGTAGGCCTTGGGCGGAAGGTCGTCGGACAGCAGCGCGGCGTCGACCTCGGCCGCGACCGAGACCTGCGCTTGGTCTTGCCAGCGCTGGATCAGCACCAGCCCGCCGAGCAGCGCGATCACCGGCAGTGCCCCGGCCAGCTTGAACCACCAGCCCGAGCTGCGGCCCAGCAGCGAGCTGCCGGCGCGCACGACCCGCTGCGGGCCGCTGGGCTCGATCGCGCGCACTTCGCGCGCCCGCGCCAGCGCCTTCTCGCGCGCGAAGCGCAGCCGCTCGGTCAGGTCCGGGCCGAGGTCTTGCGAGGATTCGGTCAGGCGTGCGGCCACGCGCAGCCCGAACCGGGCCTGCAGCACGTCGGCGGCCAACGGGGGCGCGTTGGTGTCGTTCGCGGCGGGGATGCCAAAGGCGGGAGCGGGGTAGGTCAGCTGGTTCATAGTGAAATTCCCTTTGCCTTCAGGGCCGTCGACAAGGTGTGCACCGCCCGGGAGCAATGCGTCTTGACACTTCCCTCCGAACAGCCCATCGCGGCGGCGGTCTCGGCGACATCGAGTTCCTCCCAGTAACGCAGCAGGAAGGCTTCTCGTTGACGCCCCGGCAATTCCGCGACTTCTGCCTCGATGGCTAGCAGGATCTGCGCCCGTGACGCGGTGTCCGCCGTGCTCTCCGAGGCCAGTGATCCACCCAGGGCCTCCAAAGTTTCAAGAATGTCGAAATCTCCGTCGGAACCGGCGGATTCGAAGTCCGAAAAGTTCTTCACGACCGCATTGCGCACCTTCTGGCGGCGGAACCAGTCCATCGTCGCGTTCGACAGGATGCGCTGAAACAACAGCGGCAGCTCGGCGGCCGGGCGGTCGGCGTACTTCTCCGACAGGCGAATCATCGTGTCCTGCACGATGTCCAGCGCGGCGTCTTCGTCGCGCACGGCGTACAGCGTGCGCTTGAAGGCGCGCTTGTCGACGCTTTTCAGGAAGTCGGAGAGTTCTTTTTCAGAGGCCAAGAGCGCTGCCAGCAGGAGAGGGCTGCCCGTCATCGGGCGGGGCGATTATCTCATTGCCGCCCCGGCGCCCCGGGGATGCGGCCGCACTGTGGCAAACCGGTGACATAATCACGGGTTGCACGACAGTTTTGGCCGAGCACGGGCGCCCAACCAGGGCGCCTGTCTGCAAGGCCCTCAGGTACCACACCCGTCTCACAAGGACGCGGAGAGGTGCACCGATGGTTTTTCGTCAGAGAAATTCGCAAAGGTTCTCGAAAATGGACATCTCCCCCACTGAAATCAAGCGGGCCGCGTCAGCGCAGCCGCCCTCCACGGGCGATCAAGCCCCCGCCGAGCCGAACGGCTCCGAGATCCTCGTCAAGTGCCTGCAGGCCGAGAACGTCAAGTTCCTCTGGGGCTACCCCGGCGGCGCCGTGCTCTACATCTACGACGCGCTGTACAAGCAGGACACGATCGAACACGTCCTGGTGCGCCATGAGCAGGCGGCCGTCCACGCGGCCGACGGCTACGCCCGGGCGACCGGCGAGGTCGGCGTCGCGCTGGTCACCTCCGGCCCGGGCGTGACCAACGCGATCACCGGGATCGCGACGGCCTACATGGACTCGATCCCGATGGTGATCATCACCGGGCAGGTGCCGACCGCCGCGATCGGCCTCGACGCGTTCCAGGAGTGCGACACCGTCGGCATCACGCGCCCGGTCGTCAAGCACAACTTCCTCGTGAAGGACGTGCGCGAGCTCGCGATGACCTTGAAGAAGGCGTTCCACATCGCCCGCACCGGCCGCCCGGGCCCGGTCGTCGTCGACATCCCGAAGGACGTGTCGATGGCGACCACGCCGTTCAACTACCCCGAGCGCGTCGAGATGCGCTCGTACAACCCGGTGCGCAAGGGCCATGGCGGGCAGATCCGCAAGGCGGTTCAACTGCTGCTGGCGGCCAAGCGCCCGTACATCTACACCGGCGGCGGCGTCGTGCTGGGCAATGCCCAGGCCGAGCTGCGGGAATTGGCCAACCTGCTCGGCTACCCGGTCACGAACACGCTGATGGGCCTGGGCGCGATGCCCGCGAGCGACCCGAAGTTCCTCGGCATGCTCGGGATGCACGGCACCTATGAAGCGAACATGACGATGCAGCACTGCGACGTGCTGCTGGCCGTCGGTGCGCGCTTCGACGACCGCGTGATCGGCAACCCGAAGCATTTCGCGTCGGTCGAGCGCAAGATCATCCACGTCGACATCGACCCGTCCTCGATCAGCAAGCGCGTGCGCGTCGACATCCCGATCGTCGGCGACGTGAAGGACGTGCTGCAGGAGCTGATCACGCAGATCCGCGAGGCCCATGTGAAACCCGACACCGCGACGATCTCGTCCTGGTGGGGCCAGATCAACGAGTGGCGCAAGCGCGACTGCCTGGCGTTCAAGAACAGCACCGAGGTGATCAAGCCGCAGCACGTCGTGCAGACGCTGTGGGAGCTCACGAAGGACGGCGACACCTACATCACGTCGGACGTCGGCCAGCACCAGATGTGGGCCGCCCAGTACTACCGCTTCGACGAGCCGCGCCGCTGGATCAACTCCGGCGGCCTGGGCACGATGGGCGTGGGGCTGCCGTATGCCATGGGCATCAAGCTCGCGAAACCGGAGGCGGACGTCTTCTGCATCACCGGCGAGGGCTCGATCCAGATGTGCATCCAGGAGCTGTCGACCTGCCTGCAGTACAAGACGCCGGTCAAGATCATCTCGCTGAACAACCGCTACCTCGGGATGGTGCGCCAGTGGCAGCAGATCGACTACGGCGGCCGCTACTCGCACAGCTACATGGACGCGCTGCCCGATTTCGTCAAGCTCGCCGAGGCCTACGGCCACGTCGGGCTGAAGGTCGAGCGCCCGTCGGACGTCGAAGGCGCGCTGCGCGAGGCGATCCGCCTGAAGGACCGCACGGTGTTCCTGGACATCCGCACCGACCCGACGGAAAACGTCTGGCCGATGGTCAAGGCGGGCAAGGGCATCTCCGAGATGCTGCTCGGTTCCGAAGACCTCTGAGCGGTCTTCACGCGTCGTTCATTCGTTTTTTGGCCGGGTGTGGCCAAGGTTCGCCGGTTACCGCCGGCGGCACTGAAGAGCGCACCCCAACTCGTTCAATCCCATCATGAAACACATCATTGCATTGCTGCTCGAGAACGAGCCCGGCGCGTTGTCGCGCGTCGTCGCGTTGTTCTCGGCCCGCGGCTACAACATCGAAAGCCTGACGGTCGCGACGACCGAAGACGCGTCGCTCTCGCGCATGACGATCGTCACCGCCGGCTCCGACGAAGTGATCGAGCAGATCACCAAGCACCTGAACCGCCTGATCGAGGTCGTCAAGGTGGTCGACCTGACCGAAGGCGCGTTCACCGAGCGCGAGCTGATGCTGATCAAGGTCCGCGCGGTCGGCAAGGAGCGCGAGGAGATGAAGCGCATGGCCGAGATCTTCCGCGGCAGCATCATCGACGTGACCGAAAAGAGCTACACCATCGAACTCACCGGCGACACCGGCAAGCTCGACGCCTTCCTCGAGGCGATCGACCGGACCGCCATTCTCGAAACCGTGCGCACCGGCACCAGCGGGATCGGTCGCGGCGAGCGCATCCTGCGCGTCTAGCCTGTTCTTTCGTTTTTCAGGCCCCATCCACCCCGCATTCCGTTTGAATCCAAGGAGATAGACATGAAGGTTTACTACGACAAAGACGCCGACCTGAGCCTGATCAAGGGCAAGAACGTCACGATCATCGGCTACGGCTCGCAGGGCCATGCGCACGCGCAGAACCTGAACGACAGCGGCGTCAAGGTCACGGTCGGCGTGCGCAAGGGCGGCCCGTCCTGGGCCAAGGCCGAAGGCGCCGGGCTGAAGGTCGCCGACGTCGCCGAATCGGTCAAGCAGGCCGATGTCGTGATGATGCTGCTGCCGGACGAGCAGATCGCGACGGTCTACAAGAACGACGTCGAGCCGAACATGAAGAAGGGCGCCTCGCTCGCGTTCGCGCACGGCTTCAACGTCCACTACGGCCAGGTCGTGCCGCGCGCCGACCTCGACGTCTGGATGGTCGCGCCGAAGGCCCCGGGCCACACCGTGCGCTCGACCTACGCGCAAGGCGGCGGCGTGCCGCACCTGATCGCGGTGCACGCCGACCCATCCGGCAAGGCGCGTGACCTGGCGCTGAGCTACGCGGCCGCGAACGGCGGCGGCAAGGCCGGCGTGATCGAAACGAACTTCCGCGAAGAGACCGAAACCGACCTGTTCGGCGAACAAGCCGTGCTGTGCGGCGGTACCGTCGAGCTCATCAAGGCCGGCTTCGAAACGCTGACCGAAGCCGGCTACGCGCCCGAGATGGCCTATTTCGAGTGCCTGCACGAACTGAAACTGATCGTCGACCTGATCTATGAAGGCGGCATCGCCAACATGAACTACTCGATCTCGAACAACGCCGAGTACGGCGAGTACGTGACCGGCCCGCGCATCATCAACGACGAAAGCAAGAAGGTCATGAAGGAGGTCCTGAAGGACATCCAGACCGGTGAATACGCGAAGAGCTTCATCATCGAGAACCGCGCCGGCGCGCCGACGCTGCTGTCGCGGCGTCGCCTGACGTCCGAGCACCAGATCGAAGTCGTCGGCGAGAAACTGCGCGCGATGATGCCGTGGATCAAGAAGAACCGCCTGGTCGATCAGTCGAAGAACTGAGCCTCGAAGACCAGGGTATCCTCGCGCGGATGAACGACGCGCTCCACGACGACGACCCTGCGCTCGCGACCCAGCCCGGGCCGCGGCGCAAGGGCCTGTACATGCTGCCCAACGCGGTCACGCTGGCGGCCCTGTTCTCGGGCTTCTACGCGATCGTGATGGCGATCAACGGGCGCTTCGAGCTCTCCTGCATCGCGGTGTTCTGCGCCGCGGTGCTCGACAGCCTGGACGGCCGGGTCGCCCGCATGACGAACACACAGAGCGCGTTCGGCGAGCAGATGGACAGCCTGTCCGACATGGTGAGCTTCGGCGCCGCCCCGGCGCTGATCGTCTACATCTGGGCGCTGAAGGATCTGGGCAAGGCGGGCTGGATCCCGCCGTTCGTCTACCTCTCGGGCGCGGCGCTGCGGCTGGCGCGTTTCAACGTCAACATCGGCGTGGTCGACAAGCGCTTCTTCCAGGGGCTGCCCAGCCCGGCAGCGGCGGCGATCGTGATCGGTCTGATCTGGGTCGTCGACGACGCGGGCTTCAAGGGCGTGTCGAAGATCGCGCCGATCGCCTGGGCCGCGTTCGGGGTGACGCTGTATGCGGGGCTGTCGATGGTGACGAACGCACCGTTCTACAGCTTCAAGGTCGTCGGCGCGCGGCGCACCGTGCCGTTCATCGTGATCGTCGCGATCGCGCTCGCCATTGCGGTCGTCGCGCTCGACCCGCCGAGCGTCCTGTTCGCGATCTTCTGCATCTATGGCCTGTCCGGCTACGCCATCTACGGCTGGCGCAAGTGGAAGGGCCGGCCGACCAGCGTGATCGCGATATCGACCGACGAACCCGACGAGGAAGGGTTGCACCGGTGACGCTTGCGCCCGCAGTCGTGCTACATTCGCCCACATGACATTCGCTCGCGCACGGCTGCTACTGCTAGAGGAACCACGGGTTCGCTAGACCAGCACGTTCGCGCGTTTTGTTCTCAACGGCCCGTATGCAACCTGCAGCGGGCCGTTTGTCATTTCACGTGCTGCAGGCTGATTCCCCCACCAGACCTGGAACCACCATGTTGAAGCAACCGCAGCAGAAGTACCGCGCCTTCGCGCCGATCCGATTGACCGAACGCCGCTGGCCCGACGCCGTGCTGACGCAAGCACCGATCTGGCTCAGCACCGACCTGCGCGACGGCAACCAGGCGCTGATCGAGCCGATGGACCCGCTTCGCAAGCTGCGCATGTTCGAGATGCTGGTGAAGATCGGCTTCAAGGAAATCGAGGTCGGCTTCCCGTCGGCGTCGCAGACCGAATTCGACTTCCTGCGCCTGCTGATCGACGAGAACCGGATCCCCGACGACGTCACGATCCAGGTGCTGACGCAGGCACGCCCCGAACTGATCAAGCGAACGTTTGAATCGATGGTCGGCGCCAAGCGCGCGATCGTGCACCTGTACAACGCGGTCGCGCCGGTGATGCGCCGCGTCGTGCTCGGGATGAGTGAAGATGGCATCGTCGAGCTCGCGACGACCCACACCCGGATGATCCGCGAATGCGCCGAGCGCCAGCCCGGCACCGACTGGCGCTTCGAGTATTCGCCCGAGATGTTCTCCGGCACCGAGCTCGCGTTCAGCAAGCGCGTCGTCGACGCCGTCGTCGAGGCCTGGGGCGCGACGCCGCAGCGCAAGATCATCGTCAACCTGCCGTCCACCGTCGAGCACTCGACGCCGAACATCTTCGCCGACATGATCGAGTGGATGCACCGCAACCTCGCGAAGCGCGACGCCATCGTGCTGTCGGTCCATCCGCACAACGACCGCGGCACCGGGACGGCCGCGGGCGAGTTCGCGCTGATGGCCGGCGCCGACCGGATCGAAGGCTGCCTGTTCGGCAACGGCGAGCGCACCGGCAATGTCGACGTCGTCAACATCGCGCTGAACCTGTACACGCAGGGCGTCGATCCGAAGCTCGATTTCTCCGACATCGACGAAGTCCGGCGCTGCGTCGAGCACTGCAACCAGTTGCCGGTGCACCCGCGCCATCCGTACGTCGGCGACCTGGTCTACACCTCGTTCTCCGGCTCGCACCAGGACGCGATCAAGAAGGCCTTCGCGGCCCGCAAGGACGGCGACCCCTGGGACATGCCCTACCTGCCGATCGACCCGAAGGACCTCGGCCGCGGCTACGACGCGGTGATCCGCGTCAACAGCCAGTCGGGCAAGGGCGGCATCGCCTACCTGCTCGAGAGCGAATACGGGCTCGAGTTGCCGCGCCGCCTGCAGATCGAGTTCAGCCAGGTCGTGCAGGCGGTGATGGACGACGACGGCAAGGAGCTGTCGGCGGCCGACCTCTGGGGCATCTTCGAACGCGAGTACGCGATCCAGGATGCGCAGCGCGTGGCCGTCTCGCATCCGACGATCGTCGAAAAGACCCGCGACGCGGTGCGCCTGAACGCGGACGTGACGATTGCCGGCCACGCCTTGCGCGTCGAAGGTTCGGGCACCGGCCCGATCGATGCGTTCGTCGAAGGCCTGAGCGAACGCACCGGCTTGCAGATCCGCGTGCTCGACTACCACGAGCACTCGATCGGCAGCGGCGCCGATGCGCGCGCGGTCGCCTACCTCGAGCTGCGCATCGGCGCGAACGGTGAAAAAAGCGGTGAAAAAAGCGGTGAAAAGAGCGGTGAAAAGAGCGGCGAGGGCGGCCAGACGCGTTTCGGCGTCGGCATCGACGCCAACATCGTCAGCGCGTCGCTGAAGGCGATCGCCTCCGCGATGAGCCGCGCGCAGGGCTTGTCGTTCGCGCCGGCGCGCCAGTCCAGCCTCGCCTAAGATCGACCCGAGTTCCAGGAGCACACCATGGCCGAGAAGCTGATCATTTTCGACACCACCTTGCGCGACGGCGAGCAATCGCCCGGCGCTTCGATGACCAAGGACGAGAAGCTGCGCATCGCGCGGCAACTCGAGCGCCTGAAGGTCGACGTCATCGAGGCCGGTTTCCCGGCCTCGTCGAACGGCGATTTCGAGTGCGTGAAGGCGATCGCGCAGGCCATCAAGGGCAGCACGATCTGCGCGCTCGCCCGCGCGAACGACCGCGACGTCACGCGCGCCGCCGATGCGCTGAAGGGCGGCAGTGCAACGCGCATCCACCTGTTCCTCGCGACCAGCGCGCTCCACATGGAGAAGAAGCTGCGCATGACGCCGGACCAGGTGTTCGAGCAGGCGAAACTGTCGGTGCGTTTCGCGCGCAACCTGTCGGGCGATGTCGAGTTCTCGCCGGAGGACGGCTACCGCTCCGATCCCGATTTTCTCTGCCGCGTGCTCGAGGCCGTGATCAACGAAGGCGCGACGACGATCAACGTGCCCGACACCGTCGGCTACGCGATCCCCGAGCTGTACGGCAACTTCCTGCTGAACCTGCGCAACCGGATTCCTAACGCCGACAAGGCGGTCTGGTCGGTGCACTGCCACAACGACCTCGGCATGGCGGTGGCGAATTCGCTTGCCGGCGTGATGATCGGCGGCGCGCGCCAGGTCGAGTGCACGATCAACGGCCTGGGCGAGCGCGCCGGCAACTGCTCGCTCGAAGAAGTCGTGATGGCGGTGAAGACGCGGCGCGACTACTTCGGCCTGGAGGTCGGCGTCGACACGACGCAGATCGTGCCGGCCTCGCGCCTGGTCGCGCAGACGACCGGCTTCGTCGTGCAGCCGAACAAGGCGGTGGTCGGCGCGAACGCGTTCGCGCACGCCTCCGGCATTCACCAGGACGGCGTGCTGAAGGCGCGCGACACCTACGAGATCATGCGCGCCGAGGACGTCGGCTGGGCCGCGAACAAGATCGTGCTGGGCAAGCTGTCGGGCCGCAACGCGTTCAAGCAGCGCCTGAAGGAGCTCGGCATCGAAATGGAGAGCGAGGCCGAGATCAACGCCGGTTTCGCGCGGTTCAAGGAGCTCGCCGACCGCAAGAGCGACATCTTCGACGAGGACATCGTGGCCCTCGTGATGAACGAGGGCAGCCAGGCCGTCTCGGAGCACTACCGGCTGGTCGCGCTGTCGCAACACTCGGAGATGGGCGAGCGCCCGCACGCGAGCGTCGTGTTCGCCGCCGGCGACGTCGAATTCCGCGCCGAGAGCGACGGCAACGGCCCGGTCGACGCGAGCCTGAAGGCGATCGAGACCCAGCTCAAAACTGGGGCCGAAATGCTGCTCTATTCCGTGAATGCCATCACGTCGGGCAGCACAGAATCCCAGGGCGAAGTGACGGTTCGGCTGCAGCACGGTGGCCGGGTCGTCAACGGCGTCGGAGCGGACCCGGACATCGTGGTGGCGTCAGCCAAAGCCTACCTGTCCGCGTTGAACAAGCTGCACAGCAAAATTGAGCGCGTGGCAGCCCAGGGTTGAGACTTCTCGCACGGGCGGGTCACTCCCAAGTTCCGACTTGAGAAAAGGCGCGTAAGGTTTTGATCTTGCGCGCTTTTTTCGAATACACTCGCGTCAGCGTGCGTAAAGGGACTGTTGTGGGACTGATTGCCAAATTCAAGCTGACCAGCGTTCTGGTCCCCATGTTGGTGCTGACACTCGCGCTGCCCGCGGCCGCCGAGGCAGTCACTCACAAAAAGAAACATGTTGCCGCGACCCCGGCGACGCAGACGGCCCGCACCCGGCACGTCGCGCGCGCCCGCAAGACCGGCCGCACCGTCGTCGTGCTTCGCAACGGCCACCATGTCAAGCAGGTCGTCGCGCTGATGAACGTCGAGCCGGCCAAGCCGTCGTTCGGCCAGATCTACGGCCTGCACAAGACCGCCGACACGCTCGAACTGAAGTCCAGCGTCGCGCTGGTCGTCGATGCCGACACCAACGAAGTGCTGTTCAGCAAGAACCCGCAGGCGGTGCTGCCGATCGCGTCGTTGACCAAGCTGATGACGGCGGTCGTCGTGAACGACGCGCAGCTGCCGATGGCCGAGCAGATCACGATCACCGACGACGACATCGACACCGAGAAGAACAGCCGCTCGCGCCTGCGCGTGGGCACGACGCTGAGCCGCGAAGAGCTGCTGCACCTTGCGCTGATGTCGTCGGAGAACCGGGCCGCGCACGCGCTCGGGCGCACCTACCCGGGTGGCCTGGAGACCTTCGTCGCGGCGATGAACCACAAGGCCCAGATGCTGGGCATGCGCGACACGCACTACGTCGAGCCGACGGGGCTGTCGAGCAACAACCAGTCGAGCGCGCATGACCTCGCGACGCTGGTGCAGGCCGCCGAGGCCTACCCGGTGATCCGTGAATTCTCGACCTCGCCCGAATACCAGGTCGAGGTGGGCAACCGGCTGACGGCGTTCCACACGACGAACCGGCTGGTCAGCAACCCGGCCTGGGACATCATCCTGCAGAAAACCGGCTTCATCAACGAAGCGGGCCAGTGCCTGGTGATGCAGGCCAAGATGGCCGGCCGCAAGCTGACGATGATCTTCCTCGACTCGACCGGCAAGTACTCGCGCATCGGCGACGCCGAGCGCGTGCGCCGCTGGGTCAGCGAGCTGCCGCTGCCCTTGCCGCTGCCGGCGACGACCACGACGACCGTGAAGGAAACGTCGACGTCCTGAGCGATCGAGCCGTCGCGCGGCGGCCCTCCGGCCGCAGCGCAGGCTCGGCAGCCTTCAGGCGCCTCGGTGCCCCAGCGCCGCTGAAATCTGCGCGGCGGTCTCCTTGAGCCGGTCCAGCCAGCTGTCCTCGAGCCGGTCCGCCGGCGCCGAGATCGACAGGCCCGCGACCAGCTTGCCCTGGTCGTCCAGGATGCTCGCGGCCATGCAGCGCACGCCGAGCTCCAGTTCCTCGTCGTCGCGCGCGGTGCCGACCTGGTTCACGCGCGAGAGCTCGCGTTCGAGCTGCGTGAGTTCGGTGATGCTGTTCTTCGTGTGGCCGGCCAAGCCGGTGCGGGTCGCGTAGGCGCGCACGCGCGGCGCGTCGTCGTGGGCCAAAAACAGCTTGCCGACGGAGGTCAGGTGCAGCGGTGCGCGGCCGCCGATCGCACGCACGACCTGCATGCCCGAGCGCTCGCTGTAGGTGCGCTCGATGTAGACGATCTCGTCGCCCTGGCGCATCGACAGGTTGATCGTCTGGTGCGTCAGTTTGTGCAGGTCGCGCATCGGGCCGAGCGCGGCCTCGCGCACGTCGATGCGCGCCTTCACGAGGTTGCCGAGCTCCAGCAAGCGCATCCCGAGCCGGTAGCTGCCGGCCTCCGGGCGGTCGACGAAGCGGCCGATCGTCAGGTCGTTCAGGATGCGGTGCGCGGTCGAGGGGTGCAACCCCGTCTGCTCGCTGATCTGCTTCAGCGAGACCGGGTCGGGGTAGGCAGCCAGGACGTCCAGCAGCCCGAAGGCGCGTTCCAGCACCTGGATCGTCGGGGTCTTGTTTTCACTCTTTGCCATCCCTGGCATTGTGTCCGAAGTCGATTCGGTTTTGTATCGCGAAATTTCGGGCCGTGATCTGGGCGTTCGCTCGCTACAGCAGGGCCGCGACCTGCAAGCCGCTGCGCACCGCGCCTTCGAGCGTCGCGGGGTAGGGGCCGGCGACGTGATCGCCGGCGGCCCACAGGCCCGGCGCGATGTGCATCGCCGGGCGCTGCAGGCCCGGCGTGCAGCGGAAGGTCGCACGCTTCTCGGCGATCGTGTGGACCCGCTCCAGCGGGCCGCGCAGCTGCGCGCCGAGCAGCGCGCGGGCTTGCGCCTGGGCCGCCTGCGCGGTCGCGTCCAGCCCGAGGTCGACCCAGGGCTGGGCGCCGCTGATCACGAAGGCCAGCAAGCCTTCGGGGCCGCCGAGCTGGCCGCGGTCGAAGACGAATTGGGCCGGCCACTTCGCGTCGCTGCGCAGCGCGAGCAGCGGTTCGGCCAGGCGCGTGCCGGCGCTGCGCAAATACACGGTGACGATCGGCTCGTAGCGCAGGCTGCTCGCCCGCTGCGACCACGCGGGCGCGATCTCGGCCGCCAGGCGTGCCGATTCGGTCGGCGTTGCGGCGAGCACGACCTGGTCGAAGCGCTCTTCGTCGACGAGCCAATGCCCGTCGTGCGCGCGCAGCGAGGCCACGCGCGTGTGCAGCCGCAGCCGCGCGGGGGCGAGCCGCTGTTGCGCGGGCCCGGGCAGCAACTCGTCGAGGCTGACGCGCGGCAGCAGCAGGTCGGCCGAACCCGCGCCGGCGAACAGGGCGTCGTGCAGCACACGCAGGAAGACGCGCGCGCTGGCCTCGGCGGCCGGCGTGTTCAGCGCGGCGACGCACAGCGGCTCGATCAATTGCGCGCGCACCGCGGCCGGCAGCCGGGCGGTGAGCGCCGCGACCGTGAGCGCGTCGTCGCATTGAAAACGCCGCCGCGCCCAGCCACCGGCCGCGGCGAGCAGCGCGACGCGCTCGGCGAGCCGCCAGCCGCGCTGCGCCAGCACCCCGCGGGCGAACGCGAGGATCGGCGCACCGGGTGGCAACGCCAGGCCGCTGCCGTCCGGCGCCAGCAGGCGCAGCGGCGTGCGCAGCAGCGCGCGCTCGACATCCACGCCCAACGCCCGCATCAGCCCGAGCGTGGCCGAGTACGCGCCGATCAGGATGTGCTGGCCGTTGTCGAGCCGCTGCCCGGCGATCTCGACGCCACGCGAGCGCCCGCCGAGCTGCGGCGCCATCTCGAACAGCGTGACCTCGTGCCCGAGCCGCGTCGCCTCGACGGCCGCCGACAGGCCGGCCCACCCGCCGCCGATCACGGCCACCGTGCGAGGCGCGTCGCGACCCCGCGGCGCGGGGGGCTCCATCACCGTCCGCGCCAGTTGGTGCGCATCGCGATCCAGAGTTTGCGCAAGGGCGTCAGCGAGGTGCGCTGGTGCAGGACCTGGAAGTTGTCCGCCTCGATCTCGCGCAGCAAGGTGCGGTAGATGTTGGCCATCATCACGCCGGGCTTTTGCGCGCGCCGGTCGGCGTCGGGCAGCAGCGCGAAGGCTTCGTCGTACGTGTGGTGCGCGCGCTCGGCCTGGAACTTCATCAGCGCGCTGAAGCGTTCGCTGTAGCCGCGGTTCAGGATTTCCTGCGCCTTCACGTCGAACTGCTTCAGCTCCGAGACCGGCAGGTAGATGCGGCCGCGCCGCGCGTCGTCGCCGACGTCGCGGATGATGTTGGTCAGCTGCATCGCCAGGCCCAGCTTGTGTGCGTAGGCGACCGTCGCCGCCTCGGTGCGGCCGAAGATGCCGGAGGCGACCTCGCCGACGATGCCGGCGACCAGGTGGCAGTAGCGCGCCAGGCCGGCGAAGTCCAGGTAGCGCGACTGCTCCAGGTCCATCTGGCAGCCCTCGATCACGCCGAGCAGGTGCTCCAGGCGGATGTCGTAGTCGGCCACGTGCGGCATCAGCGCCTTCATGCACGGGTGGCTGGCCTGGCCGGCGAAGGCGCTCGCGGCCTCCTTGCGCCACCACGCGAGCTTGGTCGCGGCGACACCCGCGTCGCTGGTCTCGTCGACGACGTCGTCGACCTCGCGGCAGAACGCGTAGAAGGCCGTGATCGCCGCGCGCCGCGGCGGCGGCAGGAACAAGAAGGCGTAGTAGAAGCTCGAGCCGCTCTGCGCGGCCTTGTCCTGCACGTACTGCTCGGGCGTCATGCGGCGGTCCTGGTCAGCGGCGCCCGCGTCGGACGCATCCACAGTGCGCGCCACAGCAGCACCGGCGCGTCGAGCGCGCCGAGGGTCGGGCGGGTGTGCAAGGTATCGAAGCCGATCGCCTCGATCTTGTCGAGGATGCGCAGCCCGCCTTGCACGACCAGGCGCAATTCCCAGCCGGCCCGCCCCGGCACCTGGTGCACCAGCGGCGCGCCGCTGTGCATCAGCTCACGGGCCCAGGCGACGGCCTCGGCGACCTGCGCGCGCGCATCGTCCGGATGGCGCGCGCGGTCGGCCGCCGGGATGTAATGGCGGCCGTTCGCGCGGTCGACGCCCAGGTCCTGCCAGAAGTTCGCGAGTTGCAACGCGCTGCAGATCGCGTCGGACTGGCGCAGCGCGAGCGCATCCGTGATGCCGTACAGATGCAGCAGCAGCCGGCCGACCGGGTTGGCCGAGCGCCGGCAGTAGTCCAGCAGCTCGGCGCGGTCGGCGTAGTCGTGCGTCGTCACGTCCTGCTCGAACGCGCTGAGCAGGTCCGCGAGCAGCGCCGAGGGCAGGGCATGCGCGCGCATCGCGGCGCGCAGCGGCTCGAAGACCTGCGCCCAGCGCGCCGACACCGGCGCGCCCTCGGAGACGGCGCGCAGGTCGGCGCGGTACGCCGCAAGGTCCGCAAGGCGCTCGGCTGGCGCCGCATCGCCCTCGTCGGCGAGGTCGTCGGCGGTGCGCGCGAAGTGGTAGATCGCCGTCACCGCCGGCCGCAGCGCGGGCGGGCACAGGATCGAGGCGACGGGGAAGTTTTCGTAGTGGTTGACGCTCACGGCGGCGATTGTCCACGCTGTGCGGTTTGACACCGCCCGGGTTGGCCGAATATATTACTGACCAGTCAGTCATTTACGATTGACGGTGCAGATCGACCCTGCGGAGAAGCTACCCCATGCGCCACGCATTGATGATGACAGCCCTGGTTTGCGCCGCGGCGCTGGTCGCCTGCTCGAAGACCGAGCCGGTGGCCGATCCGGTGCGCGCGGTGCGCACGCTGACGGTCGCCGCGCAGACCAGCGGCGGCGCCTATGAATACGCCGGCGAGGTCCGCTCGCGCACCGAATCGCGCCTGAGCTTTCGCGTCAACGGCAAGATGCTCAAGCGCCTGGTGGACATCGGCGACGCCGTCAAGGCCGGCCAGGTGCTCGCGCAGCTCGACCCGCAGGACCTGCGCCTCGGCCAGGACGCCGCGCGCGCCGCGGTCGCGATGGCGCAGGCCTCGTTCGACCAGAACGCGGCCGAGTTCAAGCGCTACCAGGACCTGCACGAACAGGGCTTCATCGGCCCGGCCGAGCTCGACCGGCGCGACATGGCGCTGAAGACGGCGCGCGCACAGCTCGAGCAGGCCAAGGCGCAGTCCAGCGTGCAGGGCAACCAGGCGAGCTACGCGGTGCTGCTGGCCGATTCGAGCGGCGTGATCACCGGCGTCGACATCGAGCCCGGCATGGTCGTCGCCGCCGGCACGCCGGTGCTGCGCCTGGCGCACGACGGCGCGCGCGATGTCGTGTTCTCGGTGCCGGAGGACAAGGTCGGCCTCGTGAAGGCGATGGCCGCCGAGCCCGGGCGCTTCAAGGTCCGGCTGTGGGGCGCGCAGACCGCGACTCAAACCGCGTCGCTGCCGGCGACGATCCGCGAGGTCTCGGCCGCGGCCGATCCGGTCACGCGCACCTTCCTGATCAAGGCCGACATCGGCAACGCCGCGGTCCGGCTCGGCCAGACCGCCACCGTCGCGATGGAGCTGCCGCGCGTCGACGGCATCACGAAGCTGCCGCTGTCGGCGCTGCGCGAGGAGCAGGGCAAGAGCGCGGTCTGGCTGGTCGATCGCACCAGCATGACGGTGAAGTCGCAGGACGTGAAGCTCGCCGGCG
>DASYCA010000445.1:0-7448 GCA_036500445.1 Burkholderiaceae bacterium
AGCCAGGATTCCGGGATTTCTTCGCCGGGCACGCTCTCATATTTGAACTTGTCGGCCCAGGCCAGCAGCGGGCGGAAGAACAGTTGATCGTAGAGCGTGATGCCGACCAGCATCCCGAAGATCGCCCAGCCGATCGCGCCCAGGTCTTTCACCTCGATCGCGCGCGCCACGTAGGAGCCGACGCCGGGCAGCTTGATGTCCTGGTTGGAGACCGAGATGGCCTCCGACGCGACGACGAAGAACCAGCCGCCGGACATCGACATCATCATGTTCCACAGCAGCCCCGGCATCGCGAACGGCAGCTCCAGCCGCCAGAAGCGCTGCCAGCCCGACAGCTGGAAGACGCTGGCGGCCTCCTTCAGCTCGGCCGGCACGTTGCGCAGCGACTGGTACATGCTGAACGCCATGTTCCAGGCCTGCGAGGTGAAGATCGCGAAGATCGCCGCGCACTCGACGCCGAACAGGTTGCCCGGGAACAGCAGGATGAACGGCGCGACCGCGATCGCCTGGAACGCCAGGATCGGCACCGACTGCAGCACGTCCAGCAGCGGCACCAGGATTTTCTCGGCGGCCCGGTACTTGGCCGCCAGCACCGCGAACACGCAGGCGAACACGAGCGAGCAGCCCATCGCGATGAACATCCGCAAGGTCGTGCGCAGCAGGTAGTAGGGCAGCCAGAGCGGGTCCAGCGAGATCGTCAGCGCCTCGCCGAGCTCGTACGGCCGCGCCATCTGCGAGCCGCCGAACGCGAGCAGCACCAGCAGCGCGAGCACCAGGGGCAGCATCGCCCAGTCCCAGCGGTTGCCGGTGGACTCGACCACCTGGCGGGGGAAAAAACGCTTGTCGATCATCACGGCGGGTCGGGGGCAGGTTCGGCTCTCGGGCAGAGCACAAGCGGCTTTTCTAGGGGGGTGGCGTCACGCGATTGTCACCTCCGAATGTGACGATGTCGCAACACAGACGGCCGCCGGCGCACCGCCCTTGGGCGGCATCGCGCTTGCATTCGTTTTGCCTGCCCACTCCCCGATGCACCAACGAAAGGATTCGCCGTGAACGACCACACAATCCAACTCGTCAGAGAAAGCTACGACCTCGTCGAGCCGATCGCCCCGCAGGCGGCGGCGATGTTCTACCAGCATCTGTTCGCGGTCGACCCGTCGGTGCGGCCGCTGTTCCGGGGCGACATGATCGTGCAGGGCGAGCGCCTGATGGACCTGTTCAGCAAGGTCGTCGGCCAGCTCGGCGAGCCCGAGGCGCTGATTCCCCGGCTGCAGGACCTCGGGCAGCGCCATGCCGGCTACGGCGTGCACGAGTCCCACTACGACAGCGCGCGCGTCGCGCTGCTGCTGACCCTGCGCGACGGCCTGGGCGTCGCCTACAACGAGGAGGTCGAGGAGGCCTGGCTCGCGGCCTATGGCGAGGTCGCCTCGACGATGAAGGACGCCGCGCGCGTCACCGCCTGAGTTGGTGCCGCCTGTAAGCGGCCGTAACGCGCGCCCTCTCCCGGGGCGGCACGGGGGCGGTCACGAGCGCGGCTGCAGCACCCACAGCCGCAGCGGCTGCTTCATCCGGCCGGCTTGCGCCTCGGCGTCCGCGCCCCAGCCCCAGAAATAGTCGGCGCGGACCGCGCCGACGATCGCGGTGCCGGTGTCCTGCGCCATCACCAGGCGCCGCAGCGGCGTGCTCGACAGCGGCTCGGTGCTGTCGACCCAGACCGGCGTGCCGTACGGGATGTTGGCCGCATCGACCGCGATCGAGCGCCCCGGCGTCAGCGCGACGCCCTGCGCGCCCTTGGGCCCGAGCTGCGGATCGGGCAGGGGCTCCTCGCGGAAGAACACGACGCGCGGGTTCGCCCACAGCAGCTCGTTCAGGCGCTGCGGGTGCGCGCGCGCCCAGGCCTTGATGCCGGGCCACGAGGCCTGCGCCGGCGTCAGCTCGCCTTGGTCGATCAGCCAGCGGCCGACCGATTTGTAGGGCTGCTCGTTGTGCGCGGCGAACGCGAGCCGCACGGCCTTGCGGCTGCCGTCCGGCTCGGTCAGGTTGAGCCGGCCCGAGCCCTGGATCTGCATGATCAGCAAATCCAGCGAGTCGGCCACGTAGGCGATCGGGCGGCCGCGCAGCGCGGCCTGCGCCGGCGGCAGCGTGTCGAGCTGCTGGCGGGTGAAATAGGGCTTGCGGGTCGCGAGCTCGGCCGGCGGGCCGAACAGCGGGATCCGCATGTCGGCGCGCGGCAGCCGCGAGGCCTCGACCAGCGGCTCGAAGTAGCCGGTCATCAGCCCGTCGGCGACGCCGTCGGGCGACTCGACGCGGTAGGCCTGCAGGCGCTGCTGGAACCACGCGCGGGCGGCGTCGTCGCTGAACGCGGGCAGCGGGGCGTTGCGGGCCTGCGCGCAGACCGCCGCCCAGCCCGGCGCCGGCTTCTCGCAGCCGCGCAGCAGCGCGGGCCAGAGCTCGGCGGTGTGATCGGCGTCCCAGCCTGGCAGCTCGGTGAAGCGCACCGGCACCCAGCGTGCGCGGCCGCGCACGAGCGTCCCGGCGGGGCCGGGCGCCGGCGCGGCGGCCGGCTCGCTCGCGGCGCGCGGCGTGTTCTCGATCGGCGGCTCCAGCGGCTCGCTCGAGCAGGCGGCCAGCAGCGCGGCCAGGAGCGCGGTGACCCACCCGGCCGGGCCGCCTAGAATGGCGACCGGCCCCGCGCTGCGCGGGCGTCGCCGAGGGACGTTCGACATGTGGATGTTTTTTCTAGAAGCGTTTTGCGCGATGATGGCGCTGATCCTGATCATCTGGTGGACCATGTTCCATGGCCGCAAGAAGGGCGAGCGCATCGACCGCTAGGCTGCGCGCGATCTGGCGAGCCGGTCACGCCGGCTGGCTCGGCCAGATGAACGACAGCGGCCGGTGCCACAGCCGCGCGCGGATCGCGCGGTAGATGCGGCTGCGGTCCGCCAGGCGGATGCCGCGCGAGCGCAGCGCGACGCGAAACGCCATCAGGAAGCTGACGCCGAGGTTCAATACCCCGGTCACCGCCAGGCCGGCGACGCACCACCAGAACGGCGTGTGGGACAGCAGCGGCAGGCCTTCGGTGCCGAGCGCGGCCATCAGCTGCCCGGTCGACAACGTGATGTGGCGAACCTCGATCGGCAGCCCGAAGAAGAGCAGCACGACCGGCACGACGCCGAGCAGCAGCCCGAGCGAGATGTTGGCCGCGAAGCCGGAGATGTTCGCGCGCCAGTAGAGGCCCCAGCGGCGCGCCCGCGCGGCGCCCAGGCGCGCGACGATGCGCGGGTTCCAGGTGATCGCGCTGTCCAGCCGGTGCCAGACGAACCAGTTCTCGACCCAGCCGGCGATCAGCGAGCTCGCGAACAGCAGCACGCCGGTGAACGCGGCGTACAGCGCGGTCGGGCCGAGCAGGGTCAGCGTCTCCAGCACGTGTTCGGCCGACTTCGCCCCGATCAGCGGCGCGCCGAACACCTTCCAGCACGCGAACTGCACCAGCAGCACCAGCGGCGCGACGGCCGCGATGTTGCCGAAGATGCCGGCCGCCTGCGAGCGGATCAGGTGCGCGACCTCGTCGACGAAGCCCTCGACGGCCGCGTCGTCGGCGACGTCGCCCAGCTTCTCGGCCATCGCCGGCGCCGTCATCGCCGGCTGCTTGGTCGCGACCGTGAAGTGCAGCAGTTGCACCAGCACGAAGCTGGCCGCGTAGTTGACGCCGGCCCACCAGCCGCCCCAGAACGCCGACAGCGGGATCGCCAGCAGCGCGAACTTGATGAAGGTCGTCGCCGCGAGCACCGCGCCGCCGCCGAACGCGTCGCGCAGCATCTCGCGGTACTCGGCGAAGTCGCGCGTGATGTAGTGCTCGCCGGTCTCGGCGCTGCGCTCGGCGACCTTGCGCGCGAGCAGCGAGTAGTGCTGCGCGAGCAGCGTGCGCAGGCTGCGGCGCTCGTCCGCCGCCTGCGCGAGGTCGGCCACCAGGTGCGCGACCTCGAGCGCCGGTTCACGGCTGACCACGCAGGTTAGCAGCGCGTCGATGCGGTGGGTGCGCTCGCGCATCTGGTCGAGCTCGAACACGACGTTGACCGAGACGCCGTGCTCGGCCAGGTGCTGGTGCACGCTGTCGGCGCAGCGCCGGCAGGCCTCCAGCAGCGCGCGCAGGTACTGGGTCTGCTGCAGCAAGGTCTGCGCGTCGGCCGTCGGCGCGGCTTCGGCGAGCTGCTCGGCCAGCCGCGCGAGCTGCCGAAAGGGCCGCTCCACCAGCAGCTCCGGGCTCATGCGCTGGCGGATCTCGGGCGCGAAGGCCGAGGCCCGCAGCGCGGCGGCGAGCAGCACGATGGCATCCAGGAACGGGGCGCGCCAGCGGCCGTCGGCGTGCGCCGGGGTGATCCGGTCGCGCAGCCGCACGAGCGTGTCGGCGTCGATCTCGCGCAGCCAGGCGGCGTCGTTGTGGCGCGGGAACAGCAGCGCGAACAGCTCGCCGAGGTCGGTCGTCGCCGGCGTCAGCGGCAGCACGCTCGTGCGCAGCCGGCGGCCGAGCTCGCCCCACAGGTGCATGCGCGGCGCGAAGCCGAAGTCCGCCAGCAGCGCCGCGTTGTCGACCTCGGCCCAGAAGCGCTGCAGCAGTTCGGCGACGCGCTGCTGGTGCTCGGGGTGGCGGTCGAGCACGCCCAGCAGGTGCTTCAGGCGCAGCACGGGCGTCGGCGTGGCGCGGGCGGTTTCGCCTTCCACGGGGGCGTGGCGCAGCCATTCCATCAGGCGGATCAGCCAGAGGTGGCGCTCGGCCACGCCGGTCTTCGGGTCGGCCGCGTTCAGCAGCGCGGTCAGGTCCCAGGCCGACGCGTTGTTGCGCTTGGCCATCCGATCAGTGCAGGGCCGACGCGAGCGTCAGGCCGAATTCGTCGACCGGCGCCTCGAACGGGTGGGCGTCCTCGGTCATGCAGAAGAAGGTGCCGCGCATCGTGCCGTGCGGCGTCAGCAGGCGCGTCCAGCTCGTGTACTCGAAGGTCTCGCCCGGTTTCAGCAGCGGCTGGTGGCCGACGACCGCGAGGCCGCGCACCTCCTCGACGTGGCCGTTCGCGTCGGTGATGATCCAGTGGCGCGCGATCAGCTGGGCGGTCACGTCCCCGCTGTTGCGGATCGTGATCGTGTAGGCGAACGCGTGCTGGCCGGCTTGCGCGTCGGATTGCTCCGGCAAGTGGCGAACCGCGACGGTGCTGGTGAATTCCGGTCTGGGCATGCGGGCGATTCTGGCAGCAACTTCCGGGCCCCGAATTAAAATCCCCTCGAACTCGCTGATCCGTCATGTCCTCACGCACCTACCGCATCGCCCCCAGCATCCTGTCGGCCGACTTCGCCCGGCTCGGCGACGAGCTGCGCGACGTCATCGCGGCCGGCGCCGACTGGATCCATTTCGACGTGATGGACAACCATTACGTGCCGAACCTGAGCTTCGGCCCGATGATCTGCGAGGCGTTGCGCAAGCACGCGGTCAAGGCCGACGGCACGCCGGTGCCGATCGACGTGCACCTGATGGTCCAGCCGGTCGATGCGCTCGCCGTCGCGTTCGCGAAGGCCGGGGCCGACCGCATCAGCTTTCACCCGGCGGCCAGTGCCCACGTCGACCGCACGATCCAGCTCATTCGCGCCGAGGGCTGCCTCGCCGGCCTCGTGTTCAACCCGGCCGCATCGATCGACGAGCTCGAATGGACGATGGACGAACTCGACCTGATCCTCGTGATGAGCGTGAATCCGGGCTTCGGCGGGCAGAGCTTCATCCCCGGGTCGCTGAAGAAGATCGAGCGCATCCGCAAACTGATCGACGCGAGCGGGCGCGACATCCGGCTGGAGGTCGACGGCGGCATCAAGACCGACAACATCCGCGCCGCGGCCGATGCCGGCGCCGACACCTTCGTCGCCGGCAGCGCGATCTTCGGCCACCCCGACTACAAGGCGGTCATCGACGCGATGCGCGCGCAGCTGGCGCGCTGAGTGAGTCACACTGCGGGAATGGCAGAGCAGCACACCCATCACGACCACGCGGGCCATGCGGCGCATGAGCACGACGCCGCGCAAGCGCATGCGGGGCATGGTCATGACCATGCCGCTCACGGCGATCACGCGGGTCACGCCCACGACGATTCGCACGATCATTCGCACAACCACGCCGGGCACGGCCATCATCACCACGCGCCGGCCAATTTCGACCGCGCGTTCGCGATCGGCATCGCCGCCAACATCCTGTTCGTCGCGATCGAGGCGTTTTATGGCTGGCGCGTCGACTCGCTCGCGCTGCTGGCCGATGCCGGCCACAACCTCGGCGACGTCGCCGGGCTGATCCTCGCGTGGGGCGGCGCGTTCGCCGGCAAGCTGCGGCCGGACGCGCGTTACACCTACGGCTGGAAGCGCGCGTCGATCCTCGCCGCGTTCGTCAACGCGATGCTGCTGCTGATCGCGATGGGCTCGCTCGGGCTCGAGGCGATCTTCCGCTTGAGCGCGCCGCAGCCGATCCAGGGCTGGACGGTGATGATCGTCGCCGCGATCGGCATCGTCGTGAACCTGGGCACCGCGCTGCTGTTCATGCGCGGCCAGCACGACGACCTGAATATCCGCGGCGCCTACCTGCACATGGCGGGCGACGCGCTCGTCTCGGCCGGCGTCGTCGTCGTCGGCGCTCTTTCACTCTGGTTCGGCTGGGCCTGGCTGGACCCGGTCGCGAGCCTCGTGATCGCGATCGTGATCGTCGCCGGCACCTGGGGCCTGCTGCGCCAGACCATGCGGCTGATGTTCGACGGCGTGCCCGAGCACATCGACCTGGTCAAGCTGCGGCACGAGCTGGAGGCGCTCCCCGGCGTCGCGCGCGTGCACGACCTGCACGTCTGGGCGACCGGCACCGCCGACGTCGCGATGACCGCGCACCTGGTGATGCCCGGCGTCCACCCGGACGACCGCTTCTTCGAGACCGCGACCTGCCAGATGCGCGATCATTTCAGAATAGGTCACGTGACGATCCAGGTGCTGCGCGAGCCGTTCATGACGCTTTGCGAAGGCAGCCTCGAGGGCGACCCGCGATGAAGTTCCAGAACTACTACGAGACGCTCGGCGTGGCGCGCGACGCGTCGGACGACGACATCAAGAAGGCCTACCGCAAGCTCGCGCGCAAGCACCACCCCGACCTGAACAAGGAAGCCGGCGCGGAGGCGCGCTTCAAGGAGATCGGCGAGGCCTACGAGGTGCTGAAGGACCCGGAGAAGCGCACCGCCTACGACACCGTCGGCACGCGCCGGGACGAGCAGCAGGCCCCCGGCCGCGGCGCCACGGACGATTTCCAGCCGCCGCCGGGCTGGGACGCCGGCTTCGAGTTCAGCGGCCGGGGCGACGACGACGCGTTCAGCGCGCAGGACCACAGCGACTTCTTCGAGGCCTTGTTCGGCCGCGCCGCGCGCGCCGGCGCCGGG
>DASYCA010000446.1:0-12551 GCA_036500445.1 Burkholderiaceae bacterium
ACCTTGCCGGAGGTGGCGCGCGAACTGGTCATCATCCGCGTCGCGGTGTTGAACGGCGCGCGCTTCGAATACGACGCGCATGTGCCGATCGCGCTGAAGGCCGGCGCCGCGCAGGCCGCGATCGACGCGGTCTCGACGGCCGGCTCGATCGGTGCCGGGCTCTCGGAGACCGAGCGGGCGCTGATCGAGTTGACCGACGCGATGACGCGCGAGATCGCCGTGCCGGATGCGCTGTACGCACGCGTCCGCAGCCACTGCGACGAGCGCCAGGTGCTCGACGCGATGGTCACGATCGGCGCCTACAACATGGTTTCGCGGTTTCTCGAGGCGCTGCACATCGGGCATTGATCCGCTACCAGCGCGGCGGAAGGCGGCGCGAGGTGTGGAAGACGCGCAGAATTTCGACACGTTCGCCGCTGACGCGGTATGGGACGATGTAACGCGTCTTCTGAACGATCAGTTCGCGTGTGCCGGGCACTCGCCCCGGGCGGCCGAGACCGGGTTGATCCGCGAGTTGCGCGACCGCGCGCAGGATCCGCGTCACGACCAATCTGGCCGCCGCTTCATCGTCGGTCGCGATGTAAGAGGCTTCGTCCTCGAGGTTGCGCAGTGCTCGACGCAGCCATTCAACCCGCATTCACTTTCCATTTGCGGGCGACCGCAGCGACTTCCTTGTCGCTCGCGAAATCTCCCGCGTCGGCTTCCTTCAGGGCCGCCTGGATTTCGCCGATCTGCCATTCGTTGCTTTCGACGTAGGCACGAATCGCTTCCGCCGCCAGGAACGACTTGCTGCGTTGCGTCGCGTCCGCCAGGCCTTCCAGGCGATCCTTGACGTCGTCGTCGAGGCGAATGGTCATCGTCACCGACATGACAGGGCTCCGTAGTCGAATGTGTACATCATCCCACATTCGACGGCGACGGTGATATTCAGGCCGTGAACAGATCCTCGCCCGTCGGCTTCGGCGGCGTGACGCCCAAATGCCGGTACGCCGCTGCCGTCGCGACCCGCCCGCGCGGCGTGCGTTGCAGATAGCCCTGCTGGATCAAGAACGGCTCGATCACGTCCTCGATCGTCTCGCGCTCCTCGCCGATCGCCGCGGCGACGTTGTCGAGGCCGACCGGGCCGCCATCGAAGCGGTGCACGACGGCCTCGAGCAGCTTGCGGTCCATCACATCGAGCCCGAGCGCGTCGACGTCCAGCATCTTGAGCGCCTTGTCGGCGAGCGCCTTGCCGATGCGGCCGTCGGCCTTCACGTCGGCGTAGTCGCGCACGCGGCGCAGCAGCCGGTTCGCGATCCGCGGCGTGCCGCGCGAGCGCCGCGCGATCTCGAACGCGCCTTCGTCGTCGGTCGGCACGTTCAGCAGCCCGGCCGAGCGGCGCACGATGCGCGCGAGCTCCTCGGGCGTGTAGAACTCCAGCCGCGCGACGATGCCGAAGCGGTCGCGCAGCGGGTTCGTCAGCATGCCGGCGCGCGTCGTCGCGCCGATCAGCGTGAACGGCTGCAGGTCGAGCTTGATCGACCGGGCCGCCGGGCCGTCGCCGATCATGATGTCGATCTGGTAATCCTCCAGCGCCGGGTACAGGATTTCCTCGACGACCGGGCTCAGCCGGTGGATCTCGTCGATGAAGAGCACGTCGTTGCGCTCCAGGTTCGTCAGGATCGCGGCCAGGTCTTTCGGTTTCTCCAGCACCGGGCCGGAGGTCTGGCGCAGGTTCACGCCGAGCTCGTTCGCGATGATGTGGCTCAAGGTCGTCTTGCCCAGCCCCGGCGGCCCGAAGAGGAGCACGTGGTCCATCGCCTCGCTGCGCATCTTCGCGGCACCGATGAAGATCTCGAGCTGCTCGCGCGCCTTCGCCTGGCCGACGTACTCGGCCAGGCCCTTCGGGCGCAGCGCGCGCTCGATCGCCTCTTCGTTGGGAGATGCCGGCACGGCGCTGACGACCCGTCGCGCCGGCTCGAACTCATCGGTCTGGATGGCCATGGGTGATTATCGGTCTTGCCGCGCCGGCCTCTGCACCACACAATAGGCCCCATGATGCTGCGCAAGCCGACCTCGCGATGGGCCCTCTGGGTCTTCGCCGCGGCATTGCTGCTGAAGTCGGCGATGCCGCTGCTCGCGAGTGTCTCCGCCCAGATGCAGGGCAAGACGTTGGTCGAGGTCTGCACCGTCTACGGCATGGCCCTGGTGCCGCTCGACGGCGACAGCCAGAAGCCGGCGCCGGCCCATGACACGGCGCACACCGACGAGCACTGCGCGCTGACGGCGCTGGGCGCGCTGGCCAGCGCCGCGCCGCCCGTGCTGGCGGTCGCCAGCGCCGCACTGCTCGACGTCGTCGAGCCGCCAGCCCCACCCGGCTCGCAGGCGTTGGACGCCTGCGCGGCCTGGGTCGCGCGGCTCAAGCACGGGCCACCCGCGTTCGCCTGAAGCTTCCGCCGTTGCCGGTTCGGTGACCTCTGCCTGTCCGGGCAGGGTGTCGCTTGCAGAACCGGCCCGTGTGATGGCCTGCGGCTTGGCCGCGGCCTGTTCAGGATCGAATTCCCATGCCTGCTTTCTCTCGCGGCGTCGCGCGCCGCCGGCGCCGTTTCGCGCTCTCGCTGGTCGCCGTGCTGCCCTTGCCGTTCAGCCTGCACGCGCAGACAGCCCCATCGACCGCCCCATCGACGGCCCCATCGACGGCCACGCCGGACAACGTGCCGATCAAATCACTCGGCGTCGTCACCGTGACCGGCGGCCAGCCGACGTCACTGCCGACGCAGATCCCCGCCACGGTCGAAAGCGTCACGCGCGAGCAGATCGACCAGACGATCAACGCGACCGACAGCGAGGACGCGCTGAAGTACCTGCCCAGCCTGCTGGTGCGCAAGCGCTACATCGGCGACTACAACCACGCGATCCTGTCGAGCCGCGCGTCGGGCACCGGCAACAGTGCGCGCTCGGCGGTCTACGCGGACGGCATCCTGCTGTCGAACTACCTCGGCAACGGCGTCAACGGCCTGACCTTCGCGCCGCGCTGGGACATGGTGACGCCGGAAGAGATCGAGCGCGTCGACGTGATGTACGGCCCGTTCTCCGCCGCCTACCCGGGCAACTCGGTCGGCGCGGTCGTGGTCTACACGACGCGCATGCCGAAGGCCTTCGAGGTCCACGCGAAGACCGGCTACTCGAGCCAGCCCTTCGACCTGTACGGAACCCATTCGACCTACCGGGCGTGGGAGGCGAGCGCTTCGGTCGGCAACAAGAGCGGCGATTTCTCCTGGCTGCTGGACTTCAACCACACCGACAGCCACGGCCAGCCGCTGACCTTCGCGACGCGCGTGCAGAGCACCGGAACCGCCGGCACCGCGGGCACGCCGGTGACCGGCGCGGCGCTGGTCCCGAACAGCGCCAACCAGCCCTGGTACCTGCTGGGCACCGGCACCGAGTACCAGAGCAAGCAGGATTATTTCAAGGCCAAGTTCGCCTACGACATCACGCCGACGATCCGCGTGAACTACGAGCTCGGCGTCTGGCAGAACGACTCCACCAACAACCCCGTCTCGTACCTGCGCAACGCGCAAGGGCAGCCGGTCTACAGCGGTGTCGTCAACATCAACGGGCAGTCCTTCGCGGCGCTGACGGGCGCCGATTTCGCCGCGACCCGCGAAGAGCTGACCCACCTGATGCACGGCCTGACGATCAAGAGCCACACGCAGGGCACCTGGGACTGGGAGGTCGATGCGAGCCTCTACGATTACCACAAGGACGAGAAGCGCCAGAACGCCGCCTCCAACAACTTTCCCGACGCGCTCTCGGGTGGCGCCGGGACGCTGGCCGACGGCAGCGGCACGGGCTGGAACAACGTCGCGGCGAAGGGCATCTGGCGCCCGGGCGGCATCGACGGCGAGCACATCGTCGAGTTCGGCGTGCAGCAGGAAGACTACAAGCTCAGCTACCTGACCTCGAACATCGTCGGCAACTGGCTCAGCGACGGCGCCGGTGCCTTGGCCAACGACGTCGCGGGCAAGACCCAGCTGCGCAGCCTCTACGCGCAGGATGCCTGGACCTTCGCGCCGGCCTGGAAGACCGTGCTCGGCCTGCGCGCCGAAGACTGGCGCGCCTATGACGGCTTGACGGCCTTCTCGGCCACCAGCAGCTTGAACTACCCGTCGCGCAACGAGCACTACCTGTCGCCCAAGGCCGCGCTGTCGTTCCAGGCCACGCCGGACCTCGTGCTGAAGGCCTCGCTCGGCCGCGCGGTGCGCATGCCGACGGTCAGCGAGCTCTACGGCGCGATCGCGACGACCAACACGCAGTTCATCAACGACCCGAACCTGAAGCCCGAGAAGTCCTGGACCACCGAGCTGACGGCCGAGCAGGACACCGGCAACGGCCTGCTGCGCATGACCTTGTTCGCCGAGGACACGCACGATTCGCTGTACTCGCAGACCACCTTCGATCCGGTCGCGAACAGCAACATCACGCGCGTGCAGAACATCGCCCACATCCAGACCAAGGGCCTGGAGCTGGCCTACAACGGCAGCGACGTCGTCTACAACGGGCTGGACCTCAGCAGCAGCCTGACCTACACCGACTCGGTCATCAAGGCCAACGACGGCTTCGTCAGCGTGCCCGGCGACACCATCGGCAAGCGCCAGCCCAACATCCCGAAATGGCGCGCGACGGGGCTGGCGACCTATCGCTTCCGCGACCGCTGGTCGATCGCCTACGGCGTGCGCTACAGCGGCACGCAGTACCGCACGCTCAACAACGCCGACGTCAACGGCTTCGCCTACCAGGGCGTCAGCCGCTACTTCACGACCGACCTGCGGCTGCGCTACCAGATCAACCGCCAATGGTCCGCCGCGCTCGGCATCGACAATCTGAACAACTACCAATACTGGAACTTCCACCCGTACCCCCAGCGCAGCTACAGCGCCGAACTGAAATTCGACCTATGAAAACCATCCACCTCACCGCGGTCGCGAAAATTGCCGCCCTCACGCTGCTGACCGTGGCCGGGGCCGCGCGCGCCCACGTCGTGCTCGACCAGCCCAGTGCGCCGGCCGGCAGCGGTTACCGCGCCGTGTTCCGCGTCGGCCACGGCTGCGACGGGCTGCCGACGCGCGGCATCTCGGTCCGCATCCCGGCCGGCGTGCGCGGCGCCAGGCCGATGCCCAAGCCGGGCTGGACGCTCGTCGCCACCCCCACCGAGGTCAGCTGGTCGGCGGCGAGCCCGGCGTCGTACCTGGCCTCCGACTGGTTCGACGAGTTCGTGCTGCGCATGACCCTGCCGCCCGAACCCGGCGCGCTGTGGTTCCAGATCGTCCAGACCTGCGACGACGCGGGCCGCGAGGTGCGCCAGGAATGGATGCAGATCCCGAAGCAGGGCACGTCGACCCAGGGCCTGCCCAACGCGGCGGCGCTGTTGCAGCTCGAGCCCGCGGCCGCTGCCGCGCCCGCTCATGTGCACGAAGGCGCACACTGACGCCGCCGGCCGCTTTTTGACGCGTTCCCATTTCCTGCAGGAGAAACCCATGCCATCCAACCCTTTCATTGCCGGTGCCGTGCTGGCGTTCGCGGCGCTCGCCGCCAACGCCCAGGACGCCAAGGTCGGTGCCATCTCGATCACCCATGCCTATGCCCGCGCGACGGTCCCCGGCCAGCCGGGCGGGGGCGCCTTCCTGACGATCGCCAATGCCGGTGCCGACGACAAATTGGTCGCGGTCAGCACCGCGGCGGCGAAGAACGCCGAGCTGCACACGATGGCGATGGACGGCAACGTGATGCGCATGCGCCAGGTCGATGCGATCGCATTGCCGGCCGGCAAGACCGTCGAGCTCAAGCCCGGCAACTACCACGTGATGCTGACCGGCCTGAAGGCGCCGCTGAAGGCCGGCGAGCGCTTTGCGCTGAGCCTGAAGTTCGAGAAGGCCGGCGAGGTTCAGGTCGAGGTGCCGGTCGAGGCGCTGGGCGCCGCGATGGCGATGCCCGCCGGCGCGAGCGGCGCGATGAAATAGCGCGCCGGCGCCGCTACTTCGCGAGCGCCCGCAGCGCCAGCTTGATGCCGTCGCTGACGCCCACGTCGGCCGGCAGCGCCTTCAGCGCGGCCGCGGCCTCGCGGTCGCTGTAGCCGAGCGCGAGCAGCGCCTGCAGGATGTCGCTCTGCGCGTTGCTCGCGATGCTGGCCGGCGCGGCGATCGCGTCGCCGAGCTTGCCCTTCAGCTCGAGCAGCAGCCGCTCGGCCGTCTTCTTGCCGATGCCGGGCACCTTCACGAGCCGGCCGGCCTCCTGCAGGCTCACCGCCTGGGCCAGCTCGTTGACGCTGAGACCGGACAGGATGGACAACGCGGTGCGCGGGCCGACGCCCGAGATCTTCACGAGCAAGCGGAAGGTCGCGCGCTCGTCGTGGGTGAGAAAGCCGAACAGCACCTGCGCGTCCTCGCGCACGATGAAGTGGGTCAGCAAGGTGACGCGCTCGCCGAGCGCCGGCAGGTTGTAGAAGCTGCTCATCGGCACGTCGACTTCGTAGCCGACGCCGTTGACGTCGATGAGCAATTGCGGGGGCGATTTTTCCGCGAGCGTGCCGGTGATGCGTCCGATCATCCGGCGATTATCGCGACCAACGAATTACCGGCGGAACAGGCCGAGGCGCTGGGCTTCCAGGGCCGCTTCGGCGCGCGAGCTCACGTTGAGCTTGCGGTAGATCTGTTTCACGTAATCGGCGATCGTGTGGCGCGACAGGTTCAGCTGCACGCCGATCTCGGGCAAGGTGAAGCCCTTCGCGACGCGCAGCAGCACTTCGTTCTCGCGATCGGTCAGCGCGACGTGCGGCATGTTCTGCGGCCGCTCCTGCGGATGCGTCAGCGTCGCAAAGTGCTTGATCACGCGGCGCGCGATCGACGGCGACAGCGGCGGCTCGCCCTGGCTCATGCGTTTCAGTTGCTCGGCGATCAGCTCGCGAGCTTGTTCCTTGAGCAAATAGCCGAACGCGCCGGCCTGCAGCGCGGGGAAGAGGTGGTCGTCGTCGTCGTGGATCGTTACGACGACCGACTGGCATTCGGGCTGCGATTTGCCCAACGCGGCGACGACGTCGACGCCGGAGCCGTCCGGCAGCCCGAGGTCGCACAGCGCGAGCTGGAACTTCACCGCGGTCACGAGCTCGAGCGCGTCGTGCACGCGCGCCGCTTCGTGAATTTGTGCCTCGGGAAACACCTGTTTGATCAGCACCTTGAGCCAGGAGCGAATCTCCGGCAGGTCTTCGAGCAGCAGGATATTGTTCATAGCGGTCCCTCAAGCCCGGCCCAACGCCAAGACACAATTATCGTAACAGCGCAAGGGGGACTGTGGCGGCCGCGCGACCGCAGTCTCACAGGGGGAGCGTGAGCCTGATCACGGTCCCATAGCCCGGGCCGGACTCGACCAGGCACTGGCCCTGCATCTGCTTGGCGCGGTGTTTCATGCTGGACATGCCGTGGCCGCGGTCGAGCTTGCCGTCCAGCTCCATCGGAATGCCCTTGCCGTTGTCCTGCACCGTCAGGCCGAATTGGCGGTCGCTGATCGAGCAGCGCACCTTGCAGTGCGAGGCGCCGCTGTGCTTGATGATGTTGCTGACGCACTCGCGCAGGATGCGCGTGGTCTGCACGAAGCCGCGCGCCGGCAGCAGCTGCTCGGTCTCCTCGGTCGGGCCGCGCCAGTCGGCCTCGATGTTGGCCTGGCCCAGGCGCAGCACGGTCTCGGCGCGCCAGTCGGCGAGCGCGTCGGCCAGCCGCATCGGCTTGCCGGTCAGGCCGCGCACCGACAGGCGCATTTCCTCCAGCGCCTCGCGTGCCAGCGTCGAGATGCGCTCGGACTCGCTGGTGTGCACGATCGTCAGCAGCTTGGCGCCGAGGTCGTCGTGCAGGTCGCCGGCGATGCGCTTGCGCTCCTTCTCGGTCACCTGCTCGACGCGCAGGTCGGCGAGCTGCGCGAAGTTGCGCTCGAGCTCGGCGGTCATCTGCGCGACGCGTTGGTCCACGCTTTCCTGGGTGAACTCGGCGACGGGCGGCGCGCGCGTGAAGGAGCGCAGCAGCACCGCGGCCACGCCGATGAACAGCAGCGGTGCGGCGATCTGCGACAGCGGCAGCGAATTCGCGGCGAACAGGCCATGCTGCATCGCCTGTTCGTAGAAGACGACGACCATCACGATCGCCAGCAGCGCGGCGACCGCGATGAACTGCGTGCGCTTGTCGCGCCAGGTCGCCGCCAGGTGCAGGCCGACGACGGCCAGGACCTCGAGCGCCAGCAGCGGGTACCACAGGCTGGCCATCGCGAACAGCCGACCCGGCCCGGCCAGCCACAGCGTCGCGGGCATCAGCAGCGTCTGCACGATCAGCGCCTTCTCGATCCAGCGCGAGCGCAGGTTCGCGTGGCTGAGCAGGAACTGCACCGCCAGTGCGGTCAACACGGCGAAGCCGGCGCAGCCCAGGAATTCGGTGGTCGCGTCGTCCCACGGCGGATCGAGCCACCAGAAGCGCGCCGACAGCACGCTCCAGACCAGCGTCAGCGCCGCGAAATAGCCGATCGAGACCTCGCGCTGGTTCCACGCAAAAAGGCCGAGCATCGTCAGCCCGAGCGCCGCGAGCACGATGCTGCCGATCTGCACCGAGGTGGCGCTCCAGAACAGGCGCTTCGCGTGCACGGCCGCGAGCACCGACTGCGGGCCGATCTCGAGCGCGGACAGGCCGCCGGCGCGCTGGCGCGCCGCGACCCGCTGCAGCGCATGGCCGCGGACCTGGATCTGCAGCAGGTTGCCCTGCGCGAGCAGCAGCCCGCCGGGCAGGGTCACGAGCTGCGGGACCTGGCAATTGCGCGTCACCGGCTCGCTCATGCGCCCGCCGCTGAAGATGCGTTCGCCGTTCAACGAGACCTCGACATTGCTGCACACGCGCTCGATGTACAGCGCCATCAGCTCGTGCGGATCGGCGCCGGCGGGCCGATCGAAGCTGATGTGGTACCAGACCGCGCCGTCGAAGCGCGGCCGGCTCTCGGCCCAGTCGTCGGGCAGCCTGACCCGAAGCGGCACGGCGCTTGCCGCGGCCGCGGGGCTGTCGGCGGCGTCGGTCGACACCGCCTGCTGGATCGTCAGGACGGCGGGCGCCGGCGTGGGCGCCAAGGCTTCGGCCGCGCGCGCGGCGCCGGACAGCATCGCGAACAGCCCCATCAGCAAGGCGATGGCAGTGAAGGCGAGTCGCTTGAACATCGACGCGGATTGTGCCGGATGGCTGCACCGCGGCGCGTCAGGAATCGACGACAACGCCACGCTTGGGGCGACAATCGGCGCTCCACCGCACGGCGCGCCCCACCTTGATTCTTCGTCACTCCTTCGAACCGCCCGACAACGCCCGCCTCGCTCACCTCTGCGGCAGCCTGGACGAGCACCTGCGGCGCATCGAGGAGGCGCTGGACGTCAGCGTCTCGCGCCGCAACGAGTTCTTCCGCATCGAAGGCCCGAAGCCGCGCGCGCAGCATGCGATGACCCTGCTGCAGGCGCTGTACGACCAGGCGCAGCGGCCGATCAGCGCCGAGCAGGTCCAGCTCGCGCTGGTGCAGAGCGGCGCGGCCGCGGCGCCGGCCGGCGAGACCGATGGCGTGGCCGGCGATGCGATCACGCTGCGCACGCGCCGCCCGGACCTCGTCGGGCGCACGCCGAACCAGCAGACCTACCTGCGCAACATCCTCGCGCACGACATCACCTTCGGGATCGGCCCGGCCGGCACCGGCAAGACCTTCCTGGCCGTCGCCTGCGCGGTCGACGCGCTCGAGCGCAGCGCGGTGCAGCGCATCATCCTGACGCGGCCGGCGGTCGAGGCGGGCGAGCGGCTGGGCTTCCTGCCGGGCGACCTGGCGCAGAAGGTGGATCCGTACCTGCGCCCGCTGTACGACGCGCTCTACGACCTGATGGGCGCCGAGAAGGTCGCGCGTGCGTTCGAGAAGGGGACGCTGGAGATCGCGCCGCTCGCGTTCATGCGCGGGCGCACGCTGAACCATGCGTTCGTGATCCTCGACGAGGCGCAGAACAGCACCGCCGAGCAGATGAAGATGTTCCTGACCCGGATCGGCTTCGGCAGCAAGGCGGTCGTGACCGGCGACGTCAGCCAGATCGACCTGCCGCGCGGCACCGAGAGCGGGCTGATCGACGCCGAACGCATCCTGCGCCGGGTGCGCGGCATCGCGACGACGCGCTTCACCTCGAGCGACGTGTTGCGCCACCCGCTCGTCGCCCGCATCGTCGAAGCGTACGACGCGGCCCGGCTGGACGGAGGCTGACGCGGTGGCCCAGCCGCCGCTGAACCTGTCGCTGCAGTTCGCCGATGCGACCCACCGCGCCGAGCTGCCGCGCCACAAGGTCGCACGCTGGATCCGCGCGGCGCTGGAGGCGCCCGGCGAGATCACGGTGCGCATCGTCGGCGCCGAAGAGGGGCAAACGCTGAACCGCGAGTACCGCGCGAAGGACTACGCAACCAACGTGCTGACCTTCGACTACGCGCAGGAGCCGGTCGTCAGCGCCGACCTCGTGATCTGCGCCCCGGTGATCGCGCGCGAGGCCGCCGAGCTCGGCATCACGCTGCAGGCGCACTACGCGCACATGCTGGTGCACGGCACCTTGCACGCGCAGGGCTTCGATCACGAGGACGACGCCGAGGCGCGCGCGATGGAGGCGCGCGAGACCGAACTGCTGCGCGCGCTCGGCTTCGCCGACCCGTACGCCAGGCGCTGACGCGCCGGCCGCGGGCTAGCGATCGCGCGTCAGGAGGCGCTTGCGCCAGAAGAACCAGCTCAGCCCGATCCCGAGCGCGAGCATCACGCTGAAGATGATCCAGAACCCGCGCGGGCTGTGAATCAGCGGCAAGCCCTCGAAGTTCATCCCGAAGAAGCCGGTCAGCAGGTTCAGCGGCAGGAAGATCGCGGTCAGCACGGTCAGCGTGCGCATGATCTCGTTGGTGCGGTGGCCCTGGGCCGAGAAGTGCATCTGGACCGCGTTCTCGGCCATCGCCTCCAGGCGCCGCACGTGCGTCAGCACGCGCTCGATGTGCTCCTGCACGTCGCGCGAGCGCACCCGCAGCAGCTCGCGCTCGCGCATCGTCTCGGGCTCGGTCGCGGGCGGGAGCTCGTCCTGCGCGTCGATCCATTCGGTGATCGCGGCGCGCTGGTCCTCGCAGGTGTCCTCGAGCAGGTGCAGGTTGTTGCGCGAGTCGAGCACCGATTGCCAGGCCGCGTAGCCCCCGCCGCCGGCGCCGAACAGGTCGCGCTGCAGCTGGTCGAGCTCCTTGGTCAGGCGGCGGCGCAGCTCGAGGTAGCTGTCGACCATGAAGTTGACCATGCGCAGAGCGAGGTCGGCCGGGTTCGGCGGCATCCGCGTCGCGCCGCGCGCGTCGCCGCCGCTCGGCTGCTGTTGCTGCTGCAGCCGGCCGGCGAAGAATTCGCGCACCAGGCAGTCGGCCGGGTGCACCGTCAGCAGCACGCGGTCGAAGACGGCGAAGCCGACCGGGTTGGTGTCGATCTGCGTCATCGCCGAGCTGCCCGAATCGGCGCCCGCGACGAGGCGGCGGAACACCAGTAAATCGTACAGCGAGGTGTAGTCGAAGTTGGACGGCAACTGGCTGTTCAGCAGGTCGCTGACGTGCAGGTCGACGAGCTGACCGCCGGTCCAGCGCTGCAGCGCGGCCTGCACGGTCGCGATCTTTGCCTCGAACTCGGTGCGCGTGACCCCGATCCACAGGTAGCCGGCCGCGGGCACCAGCTCGGGCGGCGCGCTCAGCTCCGCGAACTGGTCGCCGTGGACGTGGAAGACGCGCATGTGCTCAGGCAGTCTTCAGCAGCCGGGCAGCCTCGAGCGCGAAGTAGGTCAGCACACCGTCGGCGCCGGCGCGCTTGAACGCGAGCAGGCTCTCCATCATCACCGCGTCGTGCGCGAGCCAGCCGTTCTGCGCCGCGGCCTTCAGCATCGCGTACTCGCCGCTGACCTGGTAGGCGAAGGTCGGCACGCGGAACTCGTCCTTCACGCGCCGCACCACGTCCAGGTAGGGCATGCCGGGCTTGACCATGACCATGTCGGCGCCCTCGGCGAGGTCGGCCGCGACTTCGCGCAGGGCTTCCTCGATATTGCCCGGATCCATCTGGTAGACCATTTTGTTGGACTTGCCCAGATTGGACGCCGAGCCCACCGCGTCGCGGAAGGGGCCGTAGAAGCCGCTGGCGTACTTGGCCGAGTAGGCCATGATGCGCGTGTGGATGAGCTGACCGCCTTCGAGCGCCTGGCGGATGACGCCGATGCGCCCGTCCATCATGTCGCTGGGCGCGACGATGTCCACGCCGGCCTGCGCCTGCACCAGGGCCTGCTTGACCAGGATTTCGATGGTGGGCTCGTTGAGCACGTAGCCCTGCTCGTCGATGAGGCCGTCCTGGCCGTGGCTGGTGTAGGGGTCGAGCGCGACGTCGGTCATCACGCCCAGTTCGGGGAAGCGCGACTTGAGCGCCGCAACCACGCGCGGGATCAGGCCATCGGGGTTGAACGCCTCGTCTCCCGCCGG
>DASYCA010000447.1:0-9084 GCA_036500445.1 Burkholderiaceae bacterium
GGGGCTTCGTGGTATTCAGCCATGTCGTTCGTACTCCTGGGGTGCCGTCTTGGTGCCTGCGATCAAGCTCAGGCTTTTTTCTCTTCGCCGATGAGGATGCGGGTGGCGGACAGGTATTGATACGGCGGCACCTCGAGGTTGTCGGGCGCCGGCTTGTCCTTGAACACGCGACCCGACATGTCGAACGTGGAGCCATGGCAGGGGCACAGAAAACCGCCCGGCCAGTCGGCCGGCAACGAGGGCTGCGCGCCCGGCGTGAATTTGTCGCCCGGCGAGCAGCCCAGGTGGGTGCAGACGCCGATCACGACCAGGTATTCGCTGCTGCCGGCCGGGTCCTTCCAGGCCCGCGTGTCGGTGCGCAGGTCGGCCGGCGTGGTCGAGAAATTGGTGCGCAGCGACTTCGGGTCGGCCAGCTCCGAATCGATCTTGGCCAGCTCCGCCAGCTGCTCGGGCGTGCGCCGCAGGATCCAGACCGGCTTGCCGCGCCACTCGACGGTCATCTTCTCGCCGGCCTGCAGGCCGGCGATGTCGGCCTCGACCGGCGCCCCCGCGGCGCGCGCGCGCTCGCTGGGCTGGAAGCTGCTGACGAACGGCACCGCGGTCGCGCCCACACCGACGACGCCGGCGCAGGTCGACGCAATGATCCAGGTGCGTTTGCCGTTGTCGATTCTCTGGTCACGCGGGAAGTCACTCTGCTCGCTCGTCACGCTCGTCATAAAAGGGTTCCTTGGACAACAGGCCATCAGGTCAGGGTCAACCCGGGATTCTAGCGGACGTGTCAAGCCGCTTGACTTCCGCCACACCTCCGGAATACTAAGCAAAGACCCGGCCTGCACTGGTGCGCGGGCGCAACAAACCACAAGGAGAAGCGCGCATGTCTTTCACGTCAGAGTTCAAAGAGTTCGCCATGAAAGGCAACGTCGTCGATTTGGCCGTCGGCGTGATCATCGGGGCGGCCTTCGGCAAGATCGTCGACTCCATCGTCAAGGACCTGATCATGCCGGTCGTCGGCCGCCTCTTCGGCGGGCTCGACTTCTCGAACTACTTCGTCACGCTGGCGAACCCGCCGGCCAACTACAACGGGCCGATGACCTACGAGGCGCTCACCAAGGCCGGGGTGCCGCTGTTCGCCTACGGCAACTTCATCACCGTGGCGATCAACTTCATCATCCTGGCCTTCATCATCTTCATGATGGTGCGCCAGATCAACAAGCTGAAGCACGCCGCGCCGCCGGCCCCGGCCGCGGCGACGCCCGAAGACGTGGTCCTGTTGCGCGAAATTCGCGATTCGCTGAAGAAGTAGCCACCCGCGGGCCGCACCGGCCGCCGTGCGGCCGGTTGCCCCGCCGGATTGGGCTCATACTCGCCCGAGATGACCCTGAACGACCCTCGCTCGCAAGCCACGCTCGACGCGGCGATGAACCCGATCCGGGTCACGCTGTCGGTCGTGTCCGGCCGCGTCGCGGAGACGCTCGCCGCGCAGGCCTCGTCAACCGGCCGCCTGGCCGAGCGCGACATGTTCGCGGCGACCCAGCTCGAGCTGCGCCGCAACCTCGCGGTGCTGCGCAACGTGTTCGCCAACGAGCTGAACACGCGCGTCGCCGACGACCTCGCGCCGCCGCGCGCCGAAGGCCGGCGCGCGCTCGCCAGCGCCGACTGGCAGACCCTGAGCCTGGTCGACGACGCGGAGATGGAAGAGCGCATGTACGCCGACCGCATCGGCCAGCAGATCTCGCACGCCTGCGAGGCCGAGTTGCGCGAGCTGAGCGGCTACATGAGCTCGCTGCTGCGCCGCGGCGGCGCCGCCGACCCCGACCGCAATCCGCTGCGCCCCGAGCTGCTGGGCACCGCGCTGTACCGCGCGATCGAGGCCGTGACGAAAGAGACCGAGCCGCGCAAGCTGCTCGCCCGCGAGCTCGGCGCCGCGATGGCCAAGGCCATGCCCGAGTGCTACACCGAGATGCAGCGCATCCTGCAAGCGAACGGCGTGCAGCCGAAGGAGCTGAGCGTGCGCCAGGTCGAGGGGCCCGGCAACCAGCTGGGCGGGATCAATTCGGCCTACGAGACGCAGAGCCTGCAGAGCGCGTCGGGCAACTTCGACGACTACGCGAGCGGCGAGGACGAGGCCTATTACAGCGGCCAGAGCGGCGGGCACGGCGGCGGCCCCGGGGGCTACGGCAGCAACTCCGGCGGCCCCCACGGCGGTCACGATCAGCGCAGCAGCCGGCGCGGCGGCGGCAGCCTGCATGACCCGGCCCTCCCCGGCGGCAGCGGCCGCCGGGGCACCCGCACGGGCCCGAGCTCGGGCTCGGGCTCGGGCTCCAGTGCGCGAGGCGGCCTGACGCCGCGCCAGGCCGACGCGCAAATGATGGCGCTGCTGCGCCACCTCAGCGCCGTCAGCCGCTCGGCCGAGCTCGACAGCGGCACGCGTCCATCCGGCCGCCATACCCGCAGCGGCCCCGGCAGCGCGCTCGGCACGGCCCACGGCAGCAGCAGCAGCAGCGGTATCGGCGGCAGCGGCGCCGGCATCGGTGCCGGCGCCAGCACCGCCTACGACCGCGTCGCCGAGCCGGTCGCCTACGCCGCCGACGGCTACACCGGCCTGATGGCGGTGAACCTGATCCGCGCGCACCGCGAGGAGCTGGTCCAGGCCGCCACCGGCAAGCTCGACCACATGGTGATCGACGTCGTCGGCAGCCTGTTCGACCAGATCCTGTCCGACACCCGGGTGCCGCCGCAGATGGCGCGCGAGATCGCGCGGCTGCAGCTGCCGGTGCTGCGCGTCGCGCTGAACGACGAAACCTTCTTTTCGTCGCGCCGCCACCCGGTGCGCCGCTTCGTCAACCGCATCGCGTCGCTCGCCTGCGCGTTCGACGATTTCGACGAGGGGCCCGGCAAGCAGTTCCTGGAGCGGGTGCGCACGCTGATCCAGGAGATCATCGACGGCGATTTCGACCAGGTCGAGGTCTATACCGCGAAGCTCGCCGCACTCGAGGCCTTCATCGCCGAGCAGACCCACCAGGCGCCCGGGAACCAGGCGGCGGTCGCCACGCTCGACACCAAGGAGAGCGAGCTGCGCCTGCAGCAGCGCTACACGATCGAGCTGCGGCTCGCGCTGCAGCCGCTGGCGCTGCCCGACTGGCTGGCCGAATTCCTCCCGCAGGTCTGGGGCCAGGCGCTGGTGCTCGCGGCGAGCCGCGACGGCGCCGACTCCGACCGCGCGAAGCGCTACCGCCGCGTCGGCCGCGACCTCGTGATGAGCATCATGCCCAAGGGCTCGCCGGCGCTGCGCAAGAAGTTCCTGATGGCCTTGCCGCCGCTGATGAAGGACCTGAACGAAGGTCTGCAGCTGGTCGGCTGGCCCGCCGCGGCGCAACGCGACTTCTTCGGCAAGCTGCTGCCGGCCCACGCCGCCTCGCTGAAGGCCCCGGCGCAGACCGAGCTCGACCACAACATGATGGTCAAGCAGCTCGAGGCGATCTTCAACGTGCCGGTGCCGTCGACCGAGACGCTGTCGGCGGCCGACCCGGTGCCCGAGGTCACGCCCGAGGTCGTCGAGCAGCGCTTCTCGCCGGTCGAGGCCGAGCGCGTCGGGCTGGTCGCCGAAAGCGCGGTCGACTGGGACGGCAGCGTCGACATCGCGGTCGGCCTCGAGGACGAGGCGCAGGCGGACGCGGGCCCGATCACCGAGCCGAACGAGACGGCCGCGGCGCGCCTGGCGTCGATCCCGGTCGACCTCGATCTGGCCAGCGCCGACCCGGCCGAGCCCTCGCACGGGCCGCAGCTGTTCGACCACATCAAGCTCGGCTTCGCCTACCAGATGCACCTGAAGGACGAGTGGCAGAAGGTGCGGCTGACGCATGTCAGCGCGGGCCGCAGCTTCTTCGTCTTCACGCGCGGCAAGCGCAACCAGGAGACGATCTCGATGACCGCGCGCATGCTGGTGCGGATGTGCGAGACCGGCCGGATGCGCGCGGTCGAGAGCACGTACCTGATGGAGCGCGCGACGCACCGCGCGCGCAAGCAGCTCGCGGCGATGGCAGCGGGCTGACGGCGGGCTGGCGGCGGGCTGCCAGCGGGCTGCCGGCGGGGTTAATGGCCGACGAGCCGGCGCGCCATGCGCAGCGCGGCCGCCAGGCTGCTCGCGTCCGCGCGGCCGGTGCCGGCGAGGTCGAACGCGGTGCCGTGGTCCGGGCTGGTGCGCACGAACGGCAGCCCGAGCGTCACGTTCACGCCCTCCTCGACACCGAGGTATTTGACCGGGATCAGGCCATGGTCGTGCGTCATCGCGACGACGATGTCGAACTCGCCCGGATGCGCGGCGGTGTCGCGCGCGCGCATGAACACGGTGTCGGGCGCGAACGGGCCGCGGGCGTCGATGCCCTCGGCGCGCGCGCGCTCGACGGCCGGGCCGATGATGCGCAGCTCCTCGTCGCCGAACAGCCCGCCCTCGCCGGCATGCGGGTTCAGCCCGGCGACCGCGATGCGCGGCGCCGGCTGGCCCCACAGCGCCGCGCTGCGGTGGGCAATGCGCAGCGTCTCGAGCACCGCGTCGAAGGTGACGGCCTCGATCGCACGGCGCAGCGACAGGTGGATCGTCACGAGCACGGTGCGCAGCTCGTCGTTGGCCAGCATCATGCGCACCGGCGGCGGGGTCGTGCCGGCCGGCGCGCCGAGCGCCTGCAGCATCTCGGTGTGGCCGGGGTAGCCGATGCCGGCGGCGGCGAGCGCCTCCTTGTGGATCGGCGCGGTGACGATCGCGCCGATCTCGCGGCCGAGCGCCAGCCGAACCGCGCGCTCGATGCAGGCCGCGGCGGCGGCGCCGGCGCGCGCGTCGACGCGGCCGAGCGGCGCGTCGATCAGGTCGGGCGCGAGGCCCTCGACCTGCAGCACCGGCACGCAGTTCGGCGGCGTCGACGCGGCGTCCGCCGGGTGCTCGATGAGCGCGATCGCCGTCATCCCGCCGACCGCCCGCGCGGCGCGGCGCAGCACCGCCGCGTCGCCGAGCACGACGCAGCCGGCGGCGGCCGGGGTCTGGAACAGCTTGACGATGATTTCCGGGCCGATCCCGCAGGCGTCGCCCATCGTCAACGCGATCGGCAAGTCGGTGGTCGAGGGAGCGCCCATGCCGCATTGTCGCGATTCGTGGGAGAGGCGGCGCGGACTGCGGGATTTCCAGATCGATAATTGCGGGTCATCTTCTGGACCCTCATGCGCAAGACCTGGCTTCTCTTCTCACAGGCCGTGACCGTCGCGGTCGCGATCCTGTTCGTCGTCGCCACGCTGAAACCCGAATGGGTCCGGCGCGGCAACAATGTCGTCGCGCTGCCCAGCGTCGTCACGGTCGCCGCCGCGCCCGCGGCGGCGGCGCTGGCGGCCGCCTCCGGCGTGCTCGTCGCCCCGATCAGCTACAGCGGTGCGGCCAAGCGCGCGTCGCCGGCCGTCGTCAGCATCACCGCGAGCAAGGCCCCGCCGCGCAGCGCGCGCAACGAGGACCCGATGTTCCGCTTCTTCTTCGGCCAGCGCTCGCCGCGTGCGCAGGCCGAGCCGCAGGTCGGGCTGGGCTCCGGCGTGATCGTTTCGGCCGACGGCTACCTGCTGACGAACAACCACGTGATCGACGGCGCCGACGACATCGAGGTGATGCTGACCGACGGCCGCCAGGCGCGCGCCAAGCTCGTCGGCACCGACCCGGACACCGATGTCGCGGTGCTGAAGATCCAGCTCGACCAATTGCCCACGATCACCTTCGGCGACGCCGACCGGCTCGAGGTCGGCGACGTCGTGCTGGCGATCGGCAACCCGTTCGGCGTCGGCCAGACGGTGACCTCGGGCATCGTCAGCGCGCTCGGGCGCGATCAGCTCGGCATCAACACCTTCGAGAACTTCATCCAGACCGACGCCGCGATCAACCCCGGCAACTCGGGCGGCGCGCTGGTCGACGCGGGCGGCAACCTGCTCGGCATCAACACCGCGATCTACTCGCGCAGCGGCGGCAGCCTGGGGATCGGCTTCGCGATTCCGGTCAGCACCGCGCGCCAGGTGATGGAGGCGCTGATCAAGGACGGCCGCGTGACGCGCGGCTTCCTCGGCGTCGAGCAGCGCGACCTCACGCCCGAGATCGCGCAGACGCTGAAGCTGCCGATCCGCCAGGGCGTGCTGATCACCGGGGTGCTGCAAAGCGGCCCGGCCAGCGCCGGCGGCCTGCGCCCGGGCGACGTCGTCGTCAGCATCGGCCACAAGCCGGTCACGAACACGCGCCAGCTGCGCGACGCGGTTGCGGCGATGCACCCGCAGGCGGTGGCCGCGCTCGGCGTGCAGCGCGGCGACAAGGCGCTGGACGTCAACATCACGGTGGGCCAGCGGCCGCCGGCCAAGCCCCAGCCGGTCGAAGAGTAGCTCGGCGGGGCGCCGGCTACGCCGTCGGCGCGTCGCCGGTCTGGTCCGGCGGCGCCTGCGTGTGCTTGATGAACAGGCCCGCGGCGAGGATACCGACCTCGTACAGGACCACCATCGGGATCGCCAGCGAGAGCATCGAGACGATGTCCGGCGGCGTCAGCACCGCGGCGATCACGAACGCGACGACGACGAAGTAGGAGCGGAACGACTTCAGCTTGTCGATGCTGACGACGCCCAGCCGCGCCAGCACGACGACCGCGATCGGCACCTCGAACGCGGCGCCGAACGCGATGAACATCGTCAGCACGAAGCTCAGGTAGGCCTCGATGTCCGGCATCGCCGAGACGCTCTTCGGCGCAAAGCTCTGGATGAACGCGAAGACCTTGCCGATCACGAAGAAATAGCAGAAGCCGACGCCGAGGAAGAACAGCAAGGTGCTGGAGATCACCAGCGGCAGCACCAGCTTCTTCTCGTGCATGTACAGGCCCGGCGCGACGAAGGCCCAGGCCTGGTACAGCACGACCGGCAGCGCCAGCAGGAAGGCGGCCATCAGCGTGATCTTCATCGGCACCAGGAAGGGCGAGATCACGCCGGTCGCGATCAGCCCGGCGCCCTGCTGCATGTGCGCGGTCAATGGCGCGGCGAGCAGGTCGTACAGGCCGGACGGTCCCGGGTAGATCGCCAGCACGCCGAAGCACACGGCGATCGCGATGCAGGCGCGGATCAGCCGGTCACGCAGCTCGATCAGGTGCGAGACAAAAGGCTGCTCGGTGCCCGCGAGTTCGTCGGGCTTCTCATCGAAATCACTCATCGCGCGTCAGACCGACGCATCGCGCGAGCTGCGCGAAAACGGCGCCGGCCTGAACCGCGCGACCCGCGCCGCGCCCGACTGCGCCTTCACGCGCACGCCGGCACGCTGCTTGTACCACTGCGGCGTGGCGCCGCGCTTCAGGCGCCAGTTCTTCTTCGGGTGCTTGTACTCGGGCGGCGGCGGCGTCCAGACCGTGTCGTGCTCGCTGCTGCTGGCCGGCAGCCCGGTCATCGTCGCGTCGTTCCAGCTCTTCTGGAGCTCGGCGCTGGTCTGGTTGATCTCGTTCGTCACGCTGGTGTGCACGTTGCGCGCCGCATCCTCGAATTCGGTCTTGATCTTCTTCAGGTCCTCGAGCTCGATCGAGCGGTTGACCTCGGCCTTGACGTCGGCGACGTAACGCTGCGCCTTGCCGACGAGGTGGCCCACCGTGCGGGCCACGCGCGGCAGTTTCTCGGGGCCGATCACGATCAGGGCGACCGCGCCGATCAGCGCGATCTTGTCGAAGCCGAAGTCGATCACGTCAGGACTTGGTCTTCGCTTCCACGTCGACGGTGTTCGCGTCGGCGGCGGCCTTGTTGGCCGCGGAGACCTGCTGCGGCGGGGCCGACGGGTCGGCCGCGCCGGCCGTACCGCCGTCACGCACGCCGTCCTTGAAGCCCTTGACGGCGCCGCCCAGGTCCTGGCCGATGTTCTTGAGCTTCTTGGTGCCGAACACCAGAACGACGATCAACAGCACGACGAGCCAGTGCCAGATGCTGAATGAACCCATGATATTTCTCCAAACGACAAGCGGGAATTCTAGAGGCTAGCGCTTGACCCTAACCTTTGGCCCAGGGCCGCGGGCCGCCCATGACGTGAATGTGCACATGCTGCACCTCCTGCCGGCCGTCTTCGCCGGTGTTGATCATGGTGCGAAAGCCGTTCGTGACGCCGTGCTCCCGCATCAGCTCGGGCGCCATCGACAGCATCTTGCCCAGCAGCGGCGTGTGCTCCTGGGTCAACTCGTACATCGTCGGCACGTGCTCCTTCGGGATCAGCAGCAGGTGCACCGGCGCCCACGGCGCGATGTCGTGAAACACCAACATCTCGTCGTCTTCATACGCCTTCCGGCACGGGATCTGGCCGGCGACGATCTTGCAGAAGATGCAGTTCGGGTCGTGATTCATGGGCGTCAGGGGGCCATCGGCATCGGTTGGCCGTTGCTGAGGGCCAGCCAGCCGCGGATCACCCGGTACAGGAACCAGATCGAGATGACGCCCCAGGCGATCCAGCCCGGGATCACGAACAGCAGCCAGAGCCAGCTCGTCACCAGGTACAGCACGCCGGCCCACAGCACGCTGCGGATGCGCCAGCCGAAATGCGATTCCTGCCAGGTGCCGCGCGCGTCCTCGCGCTTGACCATGTCGAGCACGAAGGCGACGAGCAGCAGCAGCACGCTGGCCTGCACGCCGGGCAGCACCGCGCCGACCGCGACGATCGCGTGCAGCGCGTAGCTGACGTGGCCGATCGTCTTCAGCGACGAATCGCGCTCGCTGCCGGGGCCTCCGTCGGAAGAAAGGCCGTTCTCGATGACGTCGTTCATGATCCGTCCTTCTCGCGCTCTTTTTCGCGCATTTGCGCCTTGCGGGAGGCGAACTCCTCCAGCCCTGAGAGCCCTTCGCGGCGCTCCAGTTCCTTCAATACGTCGGCCGGCGCCAGGCCGTGGGCGTGCAGCGCCAGCAGGCAATGAAACCACAGGTCGGCGACCTCGCCGACGATCTTGTCCGGCACGCCGTCCTTGCAGGCCATCACGACCTCGGTCGCCTCTTCGCCGATCTTCTTCAGGATCGCGTCGCCGCCCTTGTGGAACAGCCGGGCCACGTAGCTCTTGTCCG
>DASYCA010000448.1:0-1687 GCA_036500445.1 Burkholderiaceae bacterium
GCCTTGGTCGGCGCGAACGGCGTGGCCTGCGCGCCGCTGTCGAACGGCGTGCCGTTGAGCTTGAACGCGAGCTGCGGCTCGACCTTGATCTGGACCTGGGCCGGCAGGTCCGAGATGAAGGGCAGCGCGAGGTGCAGCGCCTCGATCTTCTGCACCTGCTTGACCGGCCGGTCGTCGAAGCTGATCAACCCGTCGCGCAGCTGCAGGTTGTACAGCGCGAAATGCGTCGGCTCGCTCGGCTTCGGCGCGGGCTGCTTCGGCGTGAAGCGCTCGATCAGGTCGTCGATGTCGTAGTGGCCCTCGGAGGTGCGGGCGACGCGCAGCTCCGGCGCGTCGACCTCGACCGCCTCGATCACCGGCGCGAGCCGGAACAGCGACGAGGTCGACACGTCGACCAGCGCGTGCTTGATCTTCAGCAGCGGCGCGTCGCCGCTCGCGCGGCCGGCGATCGCGAATTGATCGACCGTCAGCGTCAGGCTCCAGGGTTTGAAGCCGACGTCGCCGAGCGTGACCGTGCGGCCGAGCAAGGTGCTCAGGCGCGGCGGCGCCTGCCACTTGATCAATGCCGGCACGCCGAGCCAGGTGACGAGCACCAGCGCCAGCACGATCCCCACGACCCACGCGACCCGTTTCAGCCAAACCACTGTCGATCTCCTGCGTACTGCCTGTTGCCCGGGCGGAACCCCGATGCTGTCACATCGGACATCAGGGCTCGCCATCCCAATAGTCGAGCTCGTCCGGCGCCCGGTGCATGTGCCGAAAGACCTGCGCCTCGCCCTTCAACGCGCCCGCCGCCGTCGCGAGGTACTTGCCCGAATCGGGGTATTCCACCACCTCGGGGCTGTCGGTCGTGCTGATCGACAGGTAACGCAGCGGCGCAGCGGACGTGTTGATGATCTGGTGAGGATAGTCCGGCCCCGGCGGGATGAAGATGACGTCGCCCGCCTGGACCGCCAGCATCTCGCCGGCGACCCTCAGCGTGCCCGCGCCGTCGAGCACGACGAAGGCCTCTTCCTGGGCGTAATGGAAATGGTACGGGCAGCCGCGCATCCCGGGCGCGAGGGTGTCCACGCTGAGGCCGAGCTTGGTCGCGGCGGTGCCGGCGGCCAGGCGCGCGCAGAGCGTGTCGTACAGCGGCGGGCGCAGTTCGCGCGTCATCGGCGCGTTGTCGAGATTGCGCAGCAAGCGGGCCCGCAGCCGGGCGGCCTGGTCGGTCGTCATTCAAGTTTCTCCCGATGAACTTGGCGCGCCATCATGCGCGCACCTGCTGCACAATGCCGCGCAGCGCCCGAACCCGCAACGAAAGCCTTCGATTTGAACAGCCTCCTGATCTTCTTCGGCATCGAATCCTGGAAGCCGGTGCTGACCGCGCTGCTGCTGCCGCCGGTGCCCTTGCTGTTGACGATGCTGATCGGCGCGCGGCTGATGTTCGTGCGCCGCGGCCTGGGCTGGCTCGTGATCATTCTGAGTGTCGCGCTGATCTGGCTCAGCGCCTGCAGCGGCGTCGCCGACCTGCTGATGCGCTTCGCGCTGCACCCGCCGCCGCCGCTGAGCGCCGAGCGCATCAAGGAGCTGAAGGCGGATTCGAAATCGCCGACCGCGATCATGGTGCTGGGCGGCGGGATCGAGCCCTACGCGCCCGAATACGGCGCCGGCAACCTGCAGTACCGCTCGCTCGAGCGGCTGC
>DASYCA010000449.1:0-5132 GCA_036500445.1 Burkholderiaceae bacterium
GCCAGATCCTGGCCGGCACCAAATCCTTCGAGCAGCTCGCGCGCGAGAACTCCGAGGACGGCAGCGCCCAGGGCGGCGGCGACCTCGGCTGGACCTCGCCGGGCAGCTTCGTGCCCGAATTCGAGGACGCGATGAACGCGCTGCCGATCAACGGCATCTCCGATCCGGTCACCTCGCGCTTCGGCGTTCACCTGATCCAGGTCCTGGAGCGTCGCACGACGGTGCTGAACATCAAGCAACAGCGCGAGCAGGCCCGCAACGTGTTGCGCGAGCAGAAGTTCGAACAGGCCTACGCGGAATGGGTGCGCGACCTGCGCGGCCGCGCGTACATCGAGATGCGCGACGCGCCGCAGTGATGATGATGACGACGGCGTCGGGCGTCGAGCCGATTTGAAGCACATCGCGCGCAAACGCTTCGGCCAGCATTTCCTGACCGACGGCGCCGTCATCGACGCGATCGTCGACGCGATCGCCCCGCGGCCGGACGAGGCGCTGGTCGAGATCGGCCCGGGGTTGGGTGCGATGACGTTCCCGGTGCTGCAGCGCTGCGAGCGGCTCACCGTGATCGAGCTGGACCGGGACCTGGCGCGCCGGCTGCGCGAGCGCCCCGGGATCGAGGTGATCGAGGCCGACGTGCTGCAGGTCGACTTCGGCGCGCTCGCCGAGGCGCGCGGCCAGCGGCTGCGCGTCGTCGGCAACCTGCCGTACAACATCTCGTCGCCGATCCTGTTCCACCTGCTCGGCAGCGCCGCGCGCGTCGTCGACCAGCATTTCATGTTGCAAAAAGAGGTCGTCGAGCGCATGGCGGCCGGCCCGGGCGGCAAGGACTACGGGCGGCTGAGCGTGATGTTGCAGTGGCGCTACGACATCGAATCGGTGCTGGACGTGCCGCCCGAGGCCTTCGACCCGCCGCCGCGCGTCGATTCGGCCGTGGTGCGCATGCTGCCGCTGCCGGACGCGCCGGGCGTCGAGCCGGCGCTGCTGAGCGAGCTGGTGCGGGTCGCGTTCTCGCAGCGCCGCAAGCTGCTGCGCCACACGCTCGGGCGCTGGCTCGAGGAGCGCGGCTTCACCGGCACCTTCGACGTGCAGCGCCGCGCCGAGGAGGTCTCGGTTGCCGACTACCTCACGCTTGCCGCGGCCTTGAGCGCCCCGGCGCCCGGCTGAATCGCGTATGTTCGTCGGTGTGCGGTTGTTGTCACACGCCCTTCACGTTTCTTCAAGTCGTAAAGCGAAGGGCCGATAACCATGGGAACCGACCGACGCGGAATGAAGAATCGTGATCAATCTCAACTCGACCATGTCCTCCATCGCCAATTCAGGTCTCGCGCATGACCTGACGGCAGCCCTGCCGGCCGTGCTTGCACTGAGCGTGGTGGGCGCGAGCCCGGTCGCCTCGACGGCCGTCGGTGCCGCGATCGCGGCAGGGTCGACGACGTTCTTCAGCGACCTCGGCAAGGAACTGGCCAGCGGCGTCGGGACGGTGGTCACCGACATCGAGAACGGCGTCGGCAAGGTCGTCTCGGGCGTCGAAGACGCCGTCTCCGCGGTCGCCGCGCCGGTCGTCTACGGCCTCGGCGCGATCATCAACGCGGTCGCCTGAGGCGAAAGGCGCGAAGGCGAAGGGCGCGAAGGCGCGGAATTGAAAACGCCCTGCGGAGCAGGGCGTTACAGGGCTGCTTGCGGCTTTTACGCCGCGTTGAGCCACATCGCCGTGTCGAACGCGCTGCTCATCATCGGCATGTTCATGCCGAAGTTGTTGCTGGCGGCGTTCTTGGCGGCCGGCTTGGCCGGCTTGTCAGTTGCGTTGGGGGCCACATCCGTCGCCCGCTCCCATGACCCGAATTCTTGGGAGCGGGCTACTGAAAAGAATAGAAACACCTGAAGGGTATTTTTCGCTCGGCCCAGAAATCGGCCGCGTCGCGGAACACGTCGAGCAATTGCTCGCGGGCCTCGCGGTCGAAGCGCGGGTTGTCGGGCAGCTGCTCCAGCACGACGACGAAGCCCGGCTGCGAGCCCGACTTGTGGACCAGGTCGGTCATGCAGTCGTAGAGCGCGTCCAGGTTCTTGCCGAAGTGCGCCGGAAACGTAAACGCCTGCGCAATGGCTTCGAGCACGTCCTGCTTGGACTGGGCCGCCGTCAGGTTCGCGTAGAGGAAATGCTGATCGGCACCTTGCGCTGCCTGCATCAGATCCTCGACGCGAAATGCGCGGATCGATTGAACAATGTTTGGACGGACTGTCTGCAACAGCATGGTCACGTTCCTCCTTGAATCAAAAACCAAACTTCAAAAACACCAAACCTCGAAAAAGGCTCGAAAACAAACCCCGCAAACGGCGCTCACTGGACGATCTGCTGGAAGCTCGTGTAGTGGTCACCGGTGTAATAACAGGCCTCGGGGCGCGCCATCTCGCGGCCGCCGCACACGATGCGCCGCGCGCCCCGGTTGCGGGCGCCCGGCGTCGTCACCGTGTACTCGTGGTAAAAACCTCGTGGCTCGCGCGGCAACGCCCGCTCCCGATTGCCGAACACGACGCCATCCTTGCGCTGCGGGAACGGCCCGCCGGACAGGATCAGCTGGTAGGTGTTCTGCGCCTCGGGCGGCAGCTGGCTCAACGCGACCGAGCCGCCAGCGTGCTCACCTCGAGCGGTTTCCCGGGCGTGTACCGTGCCGCTTGCCAAGACTGCCGCACAGGCCAATGTGAGAACCAGCCCCGTCTGGTGCAGGGCTTGCCACCACAGTGGCCGACGGGAGAAAGACACGGGAAATCCCTTAAGTCAGAAGCCTTGATGTTACCGAATCGTGCCGAAAACCTCAAGCGTTTGCCTCAAAATGGGGCAATACCTTAGGGTTGTTTGTGGGCACTTGCTTTCTGAAAAGGTGAAATCTCGGCTCAGCGCGCGGCGTTCGCGTCGGCGACCGCCAGCGCGGTCATGTTGATGATGCGCCGGACCGTGGCCGACGGCGTCAGGATGTGCACCGGCTGGGCCGCGCCGAGCAGGACCGGCCCGATCGCGATGCCGCCGCCGGCGGCCGTCTTCAGCAGGTTGTAGCTGATGTTGGCCGCGTCGATGTTCGGCAACACCAGCAGGTTGGCCTCGCCGGTCAGTGCGCTGCCGGGCATCAGGGTCTTGCGGTAGGCGGCGTCCAGCGCGGTGTCGCCGTGCATCTCGCCGTCGACCTCCAGCCACGGCGCCTGCTGCTGCAGCAGCGCGAGCGCATTGCGCATCTTGACGGCCGAGGGCTGGTTGCTCGAGCCGAAATTGCTGTGCGAGAGGAGTGCCGCCTTCGGCTGCAGGCCGAAGCGCATCATCTCCTCGGCCGCCATGATCGTGATCTCGGCCAGCTGCTCGGCCGTCGGGTCGTAGTTGACGTGGGTGTCGACCAGCATCACCTGCCGGTTCGGCAGGATCAGCCCGTTCATGCAGGCGTAGGTCTTGGTGCCTTCGCGCTTGCCGATGACCTGGTCGATGTAGTGCAGGTGCATCGAGGTCGTGCCCCAGGTGCCGCACAGCATGCCGTCGACCTCGCCCGACTTCAGGAGCATCGCGCCGATCAGGGTCAGGCGCCGGCGCATCTCGATCTTCGCGTGCTGCGCGGTCACGCCCTGGCGCTCGGTCAGGCGGTGGTAGGTCTGCCAGTAGTCGCGGAAGCGGTGGTCGTTCTCGGTGTTGACGAGGTCGTAGTCGACGCCGGGCTTGATGCGCAGCCCGAACTTCTCGACCCGCTGCGCGATGATCTCGGGCCGCCCGATCAGCGTCGGCCGCGCCAGGCCTTCGTCGACGACGACCTGGACCGCGCGCAGCACGCGCTCCTCCTCGCCCTCGGCATAGGCGACGCGCTTGTTGGTCGCGCGCTTGGCCATGTTGAAGATCGGCTTCATCGTCGTGCCCGAGGCGTAGACGAAGGTCTGGAGCCGGTCGCGGTAGGCGTCCATGTCCTTGATCGGGCGCGCGGCGACGCCCGAATCGACCGCCGCCTGCGCGACGGCCGGCGCGATCTTCATCATCAGGCGCGGGTCGAACGGCTTCGGGATCAGGTACTCGGGCCCGAAGCTCAGGTTCACGCCGGCGTATGCGGCGGCGACGACCTCGCTCTGCTCGGCCTGCGCGAGCTCGGCGATCGCGTGGACCGCGGCGATCTCCATCTCGATCGTGATCGTGGTCGCGCCGCAGTCGAGCGCGCCGCGAAAGATGTACGGGAAGCACAGGACGTTGTTGACCTGGTTCGGGTAGTCGGTGCGGCCGGTCGCGATCAGCGCGTCGCTGCGCACCTCCATCACCAGCTCCGGCAGGATCTCGGGCGTCGGGTTCGCGAGCGCGAAGATCATCGGGCTCGGCCCCATCGAGGCGACCATCTCCTTCTTCAGCACGCCGCCGGCCGACAGGCCGAGGAAGATGTCCGCGCCCTTGATGACCTCGGCCAGCGAGCGCAGGTTGGTCTTCTGCGCGAACTGGATCTTGTCCTCGTCCATCAGCTCGGTGCGGCCCTCGTAGACCACGCCGGCCAGGTCGGTGACCCAGATGTTCTCGCGCGGCAGCCCGAGCTTCATCAGCAGGCCCAGGCAGGCGAGCGCGGCGGCGCCGGCGCCGGAGGTCACGAGCTTCACTTCCTTGATGCTCTTGCCGGCGATCTTCAGGCCGTTCAACAGCCCGGCGCCGACGACGATCGCGGTGCCGTGCTGGTCGTCGTGGAAGACCGGGATCTTCATGCGTGCGCGCAGCTGGCGCTCGACGTAGAAGCAATCCGGCGCCTTGATGTCCTCCAGGTTGATGCCGCCGAAGGTCGGCTCGAGCGCGGCGATGTGCTCGACCAGCTTGTCCAGGTCGTTCTCGGCGATCTCGATGTCGAACACGTCGATGCCGGCGAACTTCTTGAACAGCACCGCCTTGCCTTCCATCACCGGCTTGGAAGCCAGCGGGCCGATGTTGCCCAGGCCCAGCACGGGGTGCCGTTGGTGATCACCGCCACCAGGTTGCCGCGCGCGGTGTACCTGAACGCGTTCGCCGGGTCGGCCACGATCTCTTCGCACGCGTGGGCGACGCCGGGCGAGTAGGCCAGCGCCAGGTCGCGCTGGTTCACCATCTGCTTGGTCGCATGGATCGCGACCTTGCCCGGCGTCGGGAACTCGTG
>DASYCA010000450.1:0-3564 GCA_036500445.1 Burkholderiaceae bacterium
AGCTCGGCCGTTGGCTCGGCAACATCGTCAACCTGCTCGCCCCGCAGCTCGTGATCCTGGACGGCGGCCGCGCCGTCGCGATCGAGCTGTTCGAGGCGCCGCTGCGCGCCGCGATGACGGATGCAATGGCGCTGCCGCACCGCGGCCGCGTGCCGCTGGTGATCGGCCACGAAGGCGGCGAAGCCTGGGCGCGCGGCGCCGCCTCGCTGGTGCTGCAGCGGCTGGACGAATCGGCCGAGATCGTCGCCGCGGTCTCGCGCCACGGCTTCGAAGGCAAACCGGATCACGCCCCCAAACCTGCGACGAGACGGGTCGCAGCCTGAGCCCTCACCTCCCGGCCACCGCTCTGCGCCGGATGTTCACTCCCCGAGCCTGCTTTTTCCGACAGAACGATCCACAGGAGACAACACCATGAAACTCACCCACAAGATCATCACCGGCAGCCTGATCGCCGCCTTCGGCACGCTCGCCTCGGCCCAGGCCGTGGTCGGCGTCAGCTGGTCCAACTTCCAGGAAGAGCGCTGGAAGACCGACGAAGCCGCGATCAAGGCCGAGCTCGACAAGCTCGGCGCGAAGTACATCAGCGCGGACGCCGGGGGCTCGCCCGAGAAGCAGATCGCCGACGTCGACGGCCTGATCACCAAGGGCGCGACCGCCCTGATCATCCTCGCGATGGACAAGGACGCGATCGTCCCCGCGCTGGCCAAGGCCAAGGCCAAGAACCTGCCGGTCGTCGCCTACGACCGCCTGATCGAGCAGCCCGGCGTGTTCTACATCACCTTCGACAACAAGGAAGTCGGCCGCGAGCAGGCACGCGGCGTGTTCAAGGTGAAACCCAAGGGCAACTACGTCTTCATCAAGGGCTCGCCGACCGATCCGAACGCCGATTTCCTGCGCGCCGGCCAGGGCGAGGTGCTGGCCGCCGCGATCAAGAGCGGCGACATCAAGGTCGTCGGCGAGGAGTACACCGAAGGCTGGAAGCCCGAGAACGCGCAGAAGAACATGGAGCAGATCCTGACCAAGACCGGCGGCAAGGTCGACGCGGTCGTCGCCTCCAACGACGGCACCGCCGGCGGCGCGATCGCGGCCCTCTCGGGCAAGGGCATCAAGGGCGTGCCGGTCTCCGGCCAGGACGGCGACCACGCCGCGCTGAACCGCATCGCGCTGGGCACCCAGACCGTCTCGGTCTGGAAGGACGCGCGCGAGCTCGGCAAGCAAGCCGCCGCCGCGGCCGTCGCGCTCGCCTCGGGCAAGAAGGTCGACGGCGCGGTGACCTGGGCCGAGGGCGAGAAGAAGGTCCCGCTGCAATCGAAGTTCCTGAAGCCGGTGTCGATCACGAAGGCCAACCTGGATGTCGTGATCAAGGCCGGCTGGATCAGCAAGGACGAGGCCTGCAAGGGCGTCGCGAAGGACAGCGCGCCGGCCGCCTGCAAGTGATCTGAAACGACGGAGCCGTATTTCCCTTACCCTGCTGGGCGGGCCCGCTTCAATGGGCCCGCCCGTCTCCAAATGAACGCCAATCTCCAGATCAGCGCCCTCGACGTGCGCCTGTCGCTGATGGCCGCGGTGCTCGCGGTCATGGCGATCGTCTTTCACCTGCTCACCGGCACCTTCCTGACGCCGGAGAACCTCTACAACCTGGTCCAGCAGACCGCCGTCGTCGGCATCGTCGCGACCGCGATCACCTTGATCATCGTCGCGCGCCAGATCGATCTGTCGGTCGGCTCGGTGCTCGGCTGCGTCGGCGTGCTGATCGCCTTCCTGATGTACTCCAAGAATTGGGGCTGGGTGCCGGCCGCCCTCGCCGGCCTGGGCCTGGCGCTGCTGATCGGCCTCTATCAAGGCTGGCTCACCGCGGTGCTGGGCGTGCCCTCGTTCGTCGTCACGCTGGGCGGGCTGATGTCGTTTCGCGGCGTCGCCTTCCTGATCGCCGACGGCAAGACGCAGCCGGTCAGCGACCCGGTCTTCCTCGCGCTCGGCGGCGGCATCGACGGCTGCCTCGGCCCGACGCTGAGCTGGGCGCTCGGTGCGGTGATCGTCGCGCTGATCCTCTTGAGCAGCGTCGCGCGCCGCGCGCGCAAGCGCCAGCACGGCTTCCCGCTGCGCCCGCTGGCGTTCGACGTCGCCCTCGTGCTCGGCTTTTCCATCCTCGTGCTCGGCTTCGTCGCGACGATGAACGCCTACAAGCTCGGCGACAAGACCGTCGCGCAAGGCATCCCCGTGCCGGTCGTGATCTGGGGCGTCGTCGTGATGGTCGTCAGCTTCATCGTGCGGCGCACGCGCTTCGGCCGCTACGTGTTCGCGATCGGCGGCAACCCGGAGGCGGCGCTGCTGGTCGGCATCCCGGTCAAGCGCGTGATGATCAAGCTCTTTTTGCTCCTGGCGGTGATGGTGACGATCGCCTCGGTCGTCGCGGTCGCGCGCTTGAACGCCGGCACCAATTCGCTCGGCACCAGCATGGAGCTGTACGTGATCGCCGCCGCGGTGATCGGCGGCGTCGCGCTGTCGGGCGGCAGCGGCACGGTGCTCGGTTCGGTGCTGGGCGCCTTGATGATCCAGATCCTGGAAAGCGGCCTGCTGCTGATGGACGTCAGCATCGGCAACCGCATGGTGATCATCGGCCAGGTGCTGATCGTCGCGGTCGTGTTCGACGTGCTGTATCGGCGTTACACCGGGGAGCGTCTGGCATGAGCGCGGCACTCGTAGAAATCAAGGACGTCCACAAGACCTTCGGCGGCGTGCGCGCGGTCGAGGGCGTGAACCTGCAGCTGTACCCCGGCGAGGTCGTCGCGGTGCTGGGCCACAACGGCGCCGGCAAATCGACGCTGATGAAGATGCTCGCGGGCGCCTATCCGATCGACCAGGGCGAAGTCCTGATCGGCGGCACGCGCGCGCAGATCTCGTCGCCGGCCGATTCGCAGGCGCTCGGCATCGAGACGATCTACCAGACCCTCGCGCTCGCCGACAACCTCGACGGCGTCGCGAACCTGTTCCTCGGCCGCGAGCTGATGACGCGCTTCGGCATGCTCGACGACGACCGCATGGAGCACGCCGCGCGCGAGACTTTTCATCGCCTGAACCCGAACTTCAAGAACATCCGCGTGCCGGTGCGGGCCCTCTCCGGCGGCCAGCGGCAGGTCGTCGCGATCTCGCGCGCGCTGTATTTCAAGGCCAGGGTCTTGATCATGGACGAGCCCTGCGCCGCGCTCGGGCCCGAGGAGACGCGCATGGTCCACGACCTGGTGCGGCGATTGAAAGCCGACGGCGTCGGCATCTTTTTGATCACCCACGACATGCCCGACGTGTTCGGGCTGTCCGACCGGCTCAGCGTGATGAAGAACGGCAAGGTCGTCGGCACCTACCGCACCTCCGACCTGACCGAAGACGAGGTGCTCGCGATGATCATCGGCGGCAAGCCGGTGACGCGGGTCCCGCAGCAGCACACGGCATGAGGACGCCCGCACCATGAATGCAATCGGATTGGACCTGGGGACGTCGGGCGTCAAGGCGGTGATCCTGAGCGAGGCCGGCGAGCTGCTCGCCGAGGCGAGCGCGCCGCTCGAG
>DASYCA010000451.1:0-27257 GCA_036500445.1 Burkholderiaceae bacterium
GCTCGGCGCTGGCCGAATCGGTCAACAAGCGCCTCGCCGACGAACTCGACATCACCTACCTCGAAGGCTACGGCATGACCGAGACCTGCTCGATGGTGATGTGCAACCCGCCGCGCCGCCCCAAGCGGCAGTGCCTGGGCATCCCGACCTTCGGCGTCAGCGCGATCGTCGTCGACCCGGCGACGCTCGAGACGCTGCCCGACGGGGCCACGGCCGAAAGCGGCGAGCTCTGGGTCGCCGGCGGCCAGATCAGCCCGCACGGCTACTGGCGCAACGAGGCCGCGAACCGCGAGTCCTTCGTCGAACGCGACGGCAAGCGCTGGTTGCGCACCGGCGACCTGGTGACGCGCGACGCCGACGGCTACTACTTCCTCGTCGACCGCCTGAAGCGGATGATCAACGTGTCCGGCTACAAGGTCTGGCCGTCCGAGATCGAAACGCTGCTGCACCGCCACCCGGCCGTGCAGGAGGCCTGCGTGATCGCGACGCTCGATCCGCGCCGCGGCGAGCAGGTCACCGCGGTCGTCGTGCTGCGTGCCGGCGCGAGCCTGACGGCCGAGGCGCTGATCGACTGGTCGCATGGCCAGATGGCGACCTACAAGTGCCCGCGTGCGGTCGAGTTCATCGAGCGGCTGCCGCGCGCCTCGACCCACAAGATCGACTGGCGCGGCTTGCAGGAATCGGTCCGCGCGCGCGACGCCGCGGCCGCCGGGAAGGCCTCGGCATGAAGGCCTTGCGGGTGCACGGCTACGCTCCGGGCGACCGGATCGTGCTCGACGAGATCGCCGTGCCGGAGCCGCGCGCCGGCGAGATCCGCGTGCGAGTCCGCGCCTGCGGCGTCTCGTTCGTCGACCTGCTGCTCGCGCGCGGCGGCTATCAGCTCCGGCCCGCGCCGCCCTTCGTGCCAGGCAGCGAATTCAGCGGCGTCGTCGAGGCGATCGGGCCGCACACCGAGACCGAACTGCGCCCCGGAGACCGGGTCGGCGGGGTGCGCCTGGGCGCCTGGGCGGAGGTGATCTGTGTCCCGGCCGAGACGGTCTTCGGCCTCGCCGGCGACGCCTCGTTCATCGAGGCGGCGGTGCTGGTCGCACCGTACGCGACCGCGCTGTACGCGCTGCGCGAGCGTGGCCGGCTGCGCGCCGGCGAGACCCTGCTGGTGCTCGGCGCGGCCGGCAGCGTCGGGCACGCCGCCGTGCAGCTCGGCAAGCTGCTCGGCGCGCGCGTGATCGCCGCGGCGTCGAGCGCGGTCAAGCGCGCCGCCGCGCTCGAGGCCGGCGCCGACGCGGTGGTCGACACCCGCGCCGACTGGAAGGACGAGGTCAAGAAGCTCGCCGCACCGCGCGGCGTCGACGTCGTGATCGACCCGGTCGGCGGGGACGCGACCGACGCGGCCTTTCGCACCCTCGGCTGGGGCGGCCGGCACCTGATGGTCGGCTTCGCCGGCGGCACGATCCACGCGTTGAAATCGAACCTCGCGCTGGTCAAGGGCGCGTCGCTGGTCGGCGTCGACTTCCGCCAGGCCGGCGAGCGCGAGGCCAGCCTCGCGCGCGACGTCAAGCGCGACGCGGTCGCGCTGTACCGCGACGGGCGCATCAAGCCGCTGATCCGCCACGTGCTCCCCGTCTCGCGCTTCGACGAGGCGGCCGCGCTGGTCGGCGACCGCGCCGGCTTCGGCCGCGTCGTGTTCACGTTCGAGGCCGGCGCATGACCGAGACTTCTTCCCGGCTTGCCGGGCTCGTCGGCACGCGCCGCGACGGCCGCGTGTTCGTGATCACGCTGCAGCGCGAGGCCAAGCGCAACGCGGTCGATCGCGCGCTCGCCGACGCGCTGGACGCAGCGCTGAACACGCTCGACGACGACGCCGAGCTGGACGTCGGCATCCTGAGCGGCGGCGGCCGCTTCTTCTGCGCCGGCAGCGACCTCGCGTCGGGCGGCGACTACGTCACCGAGCGCGGCGGCGAGTACGGCCTGATCCGGCGCGAGCGCCGCAAGCCGCTGATCGCCGCGGTCGAAGGCATGGCGCTCGGCGGCGGCCTGGAGATCGTGCTCGCCTGCGACCTCGTCGTCGCCGCGAGCGACGCGGTGTTCGGGCTGCCCGAGGTCGCGCGCGGCGTCGTGCCGACCTGCGGCGCGCTGTTCCGCGCGCTGCACGCGCTGCCGCCCAACATCGCGCGCGAGCTGATCCTGGTCGGCGAGCCGATCGCCGCGCCGCGCGCGCACGCGCTCGGCCTCGTCAACGCACTCACGGCGCCGGGCGGCGCGCTCGCCCAGGCGCTCGCGATGGCACAGCGCCTGGTGCGCAATTCGCCGACCGCGGTGCAGGCCTGCCTGAAGGCGATGAACGGCCTGCTCGCGGCCGGCGACGGACCCGGCTGGGACGCGACCGCGCAGGCGCTCGCGACGATCAGCGGCAGCGAGGACGCGCAGGAAGGCATTCGCGCGTTCTTCGAGAAGCGCGCGCCGGTGTGGCGCGGGCGCTGAGCCCGGCCTACGCGTCGATCAGCAGATTCGCGGCCAGCCGCGCACGCGCGGCCGCATCCAGCCCGAGCGCGTCGCGCAGGTGCGCATCGATCGAACCCGACTGCGCGATCATCGTGTCGAACGCGGTCGTCAGGTACTCGGCGCGCACGCGCGACAGCACGGTCCAATCGCGCGTCGCCTCGCGCGGCTGCCAACGGCCGTTGCTGAGCATGAAATCCTCGACGATCGCCTCGCGCGGCACGCCCAGCGCGAGCAGGATCAACATTGCGCCCATGCCGGTGCGGTCCTTGCCGGCGGTGCAGTGAAACAGCAGCGGCGTCGCGTCCGGCGCCTGCAGGCGTTGCAGCAGCGCGGCGAAGACCGGCGAATGCTGCTGCACGAAACGGCGGTAGGCGTTGTGCATCAGCTCGACCACGGCGTCCTCGTCGACGTTGCCGGCCTGGCGCATCTCGCGCAGCGCGCCGAGGCCGCGCGGCTCGATCGGCAGGTGCAGCTCGACGATGCCCGGGTGCAGCCCTCGGCTGAGCGCGGCGTCGCGCTCCTTCACGCCGCGGAAGTCGACGACGCTGCGGATGCCGAGCGCGGCGAACGCCGCTTCGTCCGCAGGCGTCAACGCGTGCAGGTGGCTGGAGCGGAACAGACGGCCCATGGCGACGCGCCGGCCGTCGGCGGCCGGCAGGCCGCCGAGGTCGCGCAGGTTGGGCACGCTCGCGAGCATCGCCGCCGGCAGCGGCGCGGGTGTCGATCCATCGCTCATTCGATCGTCACCTTCGAGGTCTTGATCGCCGCGTCCCAGCGCTGCAGCTCGGTGTCGTAGAACTGGCGCGCCGCCTCCGGCGTGCTGCCTTCGGACTGGAAGCCGAGGGCCGAGATGCGCGCGGCGACGTCCGGCAGGCGCACGATGCGCGTGATCTCGGCGGCGAGCTTGTCGGCGATCGGCTTCGGCGTGCCGAGCGGCAGGATGCCCATCGACCAGCCCGACAGGTTCACGTTCGGGTAGCCGGCTTCGGCGAAGGTCGGGATGTCCGGGTACTCCTTCAGCCGGCTCGGCAGCGCGACCGCGAGCACCTTCAACGCCCCGCCCTTGCCTTGCGCGACCAGGCTGCCGGGCGCCGCCATCACCGCCTTGATCTGGCCGCCGATCAGCGCCTGCGTCGCCGGCGCCTCGCCCTTGAACGGCACGTGCAGCATCTGGATGCCGGCGGCGCTCGCGAGCGTGCCGCCCATGATGTTGCCGGAACTCCCGGCGCCGGAGCTGCCGTAGTCGACGCCGTTCGGCTGCTTGCGCGCCCACTCGATGAACTGAGCGACGCTGTTGACCGGGACGTCCTTGCCGACCGCGAAGCCGTTCGGCAGCATCGCAACGACGACGAACGGGGTCAACGCCTTCGGGCTGAACGCGGATGCCGCCTTGTACAGCAGCGGGGTCTGGACCAGGCTGCTGAGCGTCAGGCCGACGACGTAGCCGTCCGGCGCGGCGTTCGCGACCGCGGCATAGGCGATCGCGCCGTTGCCGCCGGCGCGGTTGTCGACGATCACCGCCTGCTTCCAGGCGTCGCTCAGCTTCTCCGCGATCATGCGCGTCATCGCGTCCATACCGCCGCCGGCGGCAGTCGGGATCACGAGACGGATCGTCTTGGCCGGGTAGCCCGCGTCCTGCGCGAGCGCCGGCCCGACGCCGGCAGCGAGCGCGAGCGACAGGCTCGCCAACAGGGTCCTGCGCGATGAAATGTTCATGTGTCTGTCTCCGGAGGAATCAGGCGTAGAGGCATTGCAGCGTCGCGACGCGGCGCTCGCCGTGGCGCTGCGTCGCCTCGGCCGAGAGATAGGCGACGCGGGCGCCGCGCTTCAGGACCGTCGCTGCGAAGCGCGTGTCCTCGACGTGCGCGGCACGCAGGTATTGCACGGTCAGGCTCCTGAGGCTCAGGCCGGGCGATTCGGCCGCGACCAGTGCGGCGGCCGTCATCAGCCCGGCCGCGACCACGCCGCCATGCAGCGCCGGCAACGCGATCGAGCCGACCCGCCACGGTGCCGGCGGCAACTCGAACGCATGGCCCTGGGCGCGCCCGCCCAGCAGCTCGCCGAACGAACGCACGAGTGGCGGCGGCACCGGCACGTGCTCGGCCGCCGTCCGTTCCCGCAGGCGCTGAGCTTCGGGGCCGGCGCGTTGCCCCGGGCCCGCACCGACGATGAAGCGGCAGCTCAGCCGCGCGATCGGTGTCGAGGCGTGGGGCTCCGACAGGCCGCCGCACCAGGCCTCGCCGGTCACCAGCGCGCTGGCCGCGTCGACGGCGATGCACCCGGCGCTTGCATGGACGTCCTGGCCGGGCACGGGCTTGCCGAGCAGGTCCAGGTGCAGCTCCAGCGTCGCAGTGCCTTTCAGGCCCGGCAGCGCGGCATAGACCGCGGCGCCACCCGCGTGGTCCAGCAGCGCCGCGACGGCGCGCAGGTCGATCGCCGCGGCCGCACCCGGTTCTTCGGTGCTCGAGGCGGGCGCGAAAGGCAAGCGCAGCCGAATGCGCCGGGAGTCGCCGCCGAGCGACTCGCCGCCCAGCGCCAGCATCCACGGCGTGACGGTGCTCTTGGCGAACACCGGAAGCACGGTCTCGCTCATCCGCACAAGGCAGACGCCGCGGCGAGGCGCGCGCGGCACTGCACGACCATGCGCTCGAGCAGCTCGGCGCAGCTCGGAACGTCGTCGACCAGGCCGACGACCTGGCCGGCCCAGACCACGCCGTCATCGACCTCGCCCGACTGCAACGTGGCGTGCCCGCGTGGCCCGGCGACCAGCGGCCGGAGCTCGTCGAAGCTGCAGCCGCCGGGGCGGCGCTCGAGCGCGATCACCGCTTCGCTGATCGCGTTGCTCAGCACCCGCGCGCTGTTCTTCAGCGTGCGGAACATCAACCGCGTGTCGGTCTCGCGCGCCTTCACGAGCGCCTGCTTGATGTTGGCGTGCACCGGCGCCTCGGCCGTCGCGACGAAGCGCGTGCCCATGTTGACGCCGTCGGCGCCGAGCGCGAGCGCCGCGGCCATGCCGGCGCCGTCGGCGATGCCGCCCGAGGCGATCAGCGGGATCTTCAGCGCGCGCACCGCGGCCGGGATCAGCACCAGGCCGGGCACGTCGTCCTCGCCGGGGTGGCCGGCGCACTCGAAGCCGTCGATGCTGACGATGTGCACGCCGCGCTTCTCGGCCGTCAGCGCGTGGCGCACCGAGGTGCACTTGTGGATGATCGTGATGCCGGCCGCGCGCAGCCGCTCGAACACCTCGACCGGCACGTTGCCGGCGGTCTCGACGATGCGGATGCCGCGTTCGATGATGACGTCGAAGATGCGGTCGTACGGCGGCGCGTTCATCGTGCGCAGCATCGTCACGTTGATGCCGAACGGCCGGTCCGTGAGCGTGCGACAGCGGTCGATCTCCAGGCCGAGGTCCTCGGGCGTCGGCTGCGTCAGCGCGCTCAACGTGCCCAGGCCGCCGGCGTTGCTGACGGCCGAGGCCATCTCGGCGGTGCCGACCCACTGCATGCCGCCCTGCACGATCGGCAGCCGAATGCCGAGCGCCTCGGTGATGCGGGTTCTCATCGCGCCGCTCCTTTCATTCGAGCGTGATGTGGTTGGCGCGCACGATCGCGCCCCAACGCTGGATGTCGCTCGCGACCCACTGCGTGAACTCCTCGCGCGAACTGCCGGCGGCTTCGTAGCCGAACGCCGCGATCTTGGCCTGGACGTCCGGCAGCGAGACGATCCGGCGCACTTCGGCGGAGAACTTGTCGACGATCGGCGACGGCGTTCCCGCCGGCAGGAAAAACCCGGCCCAGCCGGGCAGGTTCACGTCCGCAAAGCCGCCTTCGGCGAAGGTCGGAACGTTCGGAAAGGCCTTCAGCCGCTTGGGACTGGCGACCGCGATGACCTTGACCTTGCCGCCGCCGAGCTGGTTCGCATAGAAGCCGACCGAGCCGTAGGCGAGCGAGATCTGACCGCCGATCAGGTCGGGGAGCGAAGCGGCTTCGCCCTTGTACGGGATGTGCCGGATGGTGATGCCGGCGGCCTTGTTCAGGCCTTCGCCGATGATGTGCCCGCCGGAGCCGACGCCATAGCTGCCGAAGCTCAGCGCGTCGGGCCTGGCGCGCGCCAGTTGCACGAGTTCGGGCAGGTTGTTGGCGGGCAGGCTGGTGCTGGCTGCGAGCGCGATCGGCAGGATCGCGACCATCGACACCGGCGCGAAGTCGGACGCCTTGTAGGGCGGATTGGGCATCAGCACCAGGTTCTGCACGAACCCGCTGATCGTGAAGAGCGCGGTGTAGCCATCGGCCGGCGCCTTCGCGACCGCCGAGGACGCCAGCACGGTGTTGGCCCCGGCGCGCGACTCGACGATCACCTGCTGGCCCCACGACGCGGTCATCTTCTCGGCGATCACGCGGGCCAGTGCGTCCATGCTGCCGCCCGGCGCGGTCGGAATGATGATGCGCACCAGCTTGCTGGGAAAAGCGTCCTGCGCTTCGGCCGGCGCGGCGGCAAGGCCGGCCAGCGCGAGAGCCGCGCCCGCGAGCACGGTGCGGCGGGTCGGCGCGGAAGTGGAACGGGGGCTGCTCATCAATGTCTCCGTGGTTGAACCAATGACCATTATGCGCGGATTGGACTTGACGTCGATCGGGTCGACTCCCTAGAATTGGCCCAACCAATCTGGCGGACCACGCCACCCCACTCACTTCTCCACCTCGGCACCACCATGCTTTCTCGCGAAGACAACGAAACCCTCGTCCGCATCGGCGCCGGCACCGCGATGGGCGAGCTGATGCGCCTCTACTGGATCCCGTTCCTGCCCACCAGCGACCTGCCCGCCGACGGCCAGCCGCAGCGCGTGCGCCTGCTCGGCGAGGACCTGATCGCGTTCCGCGACAGCGAGGGCCGCATCGGCCTGGTCGACCACGCCTGCCCGCACCGCGGCGCGCCGCTGGTGTTCTCGCGCAACGAGGGCTGCGGCGTGCGCTGCATCTACCACGGCTGGAAGTTCGGCGTCGACGGCCAGGTGATGGACATGCCGGCCGAGCCGCCCGACACGCGGCTGAAGGACAAGCTCAGCATCAAGCACTACCCGTGTCGCGAGCGCAACGGCATCGCCTGGGCCTACATGGGGCCGGACCGCGAAAGCCCGCCGCCGCTGCCGAGCGTCGAATGGAACATGGTGCCCGAGGAGAACGTGCACGTGAGCTTCCGGGTGCAGGAGTGCAACTGGCTGCAGGCGGTCGAGGGCGAGGTCGATTCGGCGCACGCGCCGATCCTGCACGGCCGCATCGACTCGCAGGGCGCGATCAGCGGCTGGACCGCGAAGAAGGACCTGCGCCCGACCTTCGAATGCCAGCGCCAGGATTTCGGCATGAGCATCGCGTCGCGCCGCGTGCTCGATGCGGACACGAACTACTGGCGCGTCAACCAGTTCATGCTGCCGTTCTGGACGCTGGTGCCGCCGCAGTCGCAGTACCCGGAGCTGAGCGGCCACGCCTGGGTGCCGATCGACGACGAGCACACGCTGTGCATCATGTTCTCGTACCACCCGACCGAGAAGTTCTACGAGAAGTCGAAGAAGCTGTTCGTCGAGGGCCATGCCGGGCGCGAGACCGGCCACCCGTCGAAGGACGCTTATGCGCCGCGCCCGCCGACCCAGCCGTATGCGAAGTACTGGACCAGGTTCAACAACGAGACCGCGTTCCAGTTCAACTACGACGCGCAGAAGAAGACCTGGTTCTCCGGCCTGCCGGGCTTGTGGGTGCAGGACGCCGCCTGCCAGTCCGGCGTCTCGGCGATCTACGACCGCAGCAAGGAGCACCTGGGCATCAGCGACACCGGCGTCGCGATGACGCGCCGTTTGCTGCTGGAGACTGCGCGCAACCTCGCGGGCAAGCAGCAGCGCCCGCCGCGCAGCAGCGATCCGGATCTCTGGATGGTGCGTGCCGTCTCGCTGCGCCTGCCGGTCGCGGCCTCGTGGAAGGACGAAGGCAAGCAGGCGATGACGGCACAGCTGGGCACGGGCTTCGGCTACGAGCCGTGACCCGCCGGCCTTCATGACGACACCGACCCTGTCCGTCCGGCTGCGGCAGATCCGCCTCGAGGCGAACGCCATCGCGTCGTACGAGTTCGTCTCGGCGAGCGCCACGCCCTTGCCGCCGTTCGAGGCCGGCGCGCACATCGACCTGCACCTGCCGAACGAGTTGATCCGCAGCTACTCGCTCGTCAATCCGCCCTCGGAGCGGGAGCGCTACGTCGTGGCCGTGCAGCGCGAGGCCGACGGGCACGGCGGCTCGGCCTGGATGCACGCGGTGCCGCGCGTCGGCGACGTGCTGCAGATCGGCGCGCCGCTGAACGACTTCGCGCTGGACGAGACCGCGCGCGCGTCGGTCTTCATCGCCGGCGGCATCGGCATCACACCGGTCGTGGCGATGCTGCACCGCCTGAACGCGCTCGCGCGGCCATGGCGGCTGCACTACGCCGCGCGCTCGCCGGACGAGGCCGCTTTCGTGAACGAACTGCACGCGCTCGAGGGCGAATCGAACGGCGCCGGCGTGGTCGAATTCTGCTTCCGCTCGTCGCGCAGCAGCCGGCTCGACCTCGCGGCGATCGCCGCTGCCGCGCCCGCCGACGCGCACCTGTACTGCTGCGGCCCCGGCGCCATGATCGACGCGTTCCAGGCCGCCTGCGCCGGCCGCGCCGCGGCCACGGTGCACACCGAGCGCTTCTCCGCCAGCGCCGAGGCCGACACCGCCGGCGGCTTCGACCTGCTGCTCGAACGCAGCGGCCGGCGCATCACGGTGCAGCCCGGCAAGACGATCCTGGACACGCTGCTCGACCACGCGGTCGAGGTCAACTACGCCTGTTCGGCGGGCGTCTGCGGCACCTGCGTCACGCGCGTGATTTCCGGCGTGCCCGAGCACCGCGACGACTACCTGACCGATGCCGAGAAGGCGAACAACGAGTCGATCATGATCTGCTGCTCCGGCTCGCGCACGCCGACGCTGGTGCTGGACCTGTGACAGGAGACCGTACATGACCAACTTCGGCGCCGAAGCCGCGGGCTCGCCCACCCACCCGGTGATCGCCGGCATCCTGGGCTACCTGCAGGAGCGCCGCCTGCAGCCCGGCGACCGGCTGCCGTCGGAGCGCGACTTCTCCGAGCGCCTGGGCGTGGGCCGCAACGCGCTGCGCGAGGCGATCGCGACGCTGGTGACGCTGCGCGTCGTCGAGTCGCGGCCGAACTCCGGCATCTACCTGCGCCACCTCGCGAAGGACAGCAGCTTCGAGACGCTCGTGATGCTGGCCGGCATGGGCGCGACGCCGAGCAGCACCGAGGTCAGCGAGACGATGGAGGTGCGCTCGCACCTGGAGCTGCTCGCGGTGGGCCTCGCGTGCCAGCGCCGCACCGACGCCGACCTCGACAAGCTCGACGAGATCCTCGCGCGCACCGACCGCGTGCTCGCCGACGAGGGCAACATCGCCTCGCTCGACACCGAGTTCCACATCGGGCTGGTCGAGGCGACCCACAACTCGATCCTGGTGCGCGTGCTGAACGCGTTCTACCAGTTCACCGCCGGCCGTCGCGACGTGCTGTTCAGCGAGCCGGCGCAGAGCAAGGCCTCGGGCCGCGACCACCGCAAGCTGGTCGAGCTGGTGCGCCTGCGCGATGCCGCGAAGGCCCAGAAGCTGATCTTGCGCCACATGGATCGTGCCCGCGACTACTGGAGCACGGTGCTCAAGCCCACCGATTCCTGATCCCCGCGCCTTTCTCCCACTCCCCGACACCCCCAAGGAATTTCGATGTCCCGATTCGTCATGATCGCCGCGCTCTCTGCCGCACTCTGCGCACCGGCCGGGCCTGCGCTCGCCGACACCTACCCCAGCAAGCCGATCCACATCGTCGTGCCGTATGCGGCCGGCGGCAGCACCGACCAGCTCGCGCGCGCGATCCAGCAGCCGATCAGCGAATCGCTCGGCCAGCCGGTCGTGATCGACAACAAGCCCGGTGCCGGCGGCACGATCGGCGTCGAGTTCGTCGCGAAGGCGGCGCCCGACGGCTACACGCTGGTGTTCGGCAACACCGGCCCGAACGCGATCGTCTCGCTGATGCGCAAGGTGCCCTACGACCAGCTGAAGGACCTGCGGCCGATCTCGACCGTCGCGCTGACGCCGCTGATCCTCGCGGTGCCGTCGGACCTGCCGGTCAAGTCGGTGCGGGAGTTCGTCGCCTATGCGAAGGCCCACGAAGGCGCGATGAACTTCGGCTCGGTCGGCAACGGCTCGCTCTCGCACCTGACCGGCGAGTACTTCAACCAGATGGTCGGCCTGCACATGCAGCACATCCCGTACGCCGGCGGCGCGCCGATGATGACGGCCTTCCTCGGCGGCCAGATCCAGGCCTCGTTCGTGACCGGGCTGGACGGCGCGACGCTGCTGGCCAGCGGCAAGGTCAAGTACCTCGCGGTCGGCACGCCGCAGCGCACCGAGGTCGTGCCGGGGCTGCCGACGATCGCCGAGGGCATCCCGGGCTTCAAGAGCGTCGCGTGGTTCGGCGTGCTCGGGCCGAAGGGGTTGCCGGACGACATCACCGCGAAGCTGCACGCGGCGATCGTCGCGGCGGTCAACAAGCCGGAGATCCGCAAGCTGTTCACCGAGCGCCAGACCGAGGCGAAGACGAGCACGCCGCAGGAGCTCGATGGGTTGATCCGGGCCGAGGTGAACCAGTGGGAGCCGGTGGTTCGCAAGGCCAAGATCGAGATGTAACCGACACAAGGACCAGGACCACAACACCATGCTCGCCAACCTCGAACAAGATTTTCCGTTGCCCACGCCGCGACCGGCCGGTGCGCCGACGCCGCTGCAAGGCATCCGCATCGTCGACCTCACGCACTTCATCGCCGGCCCGTTCGCGACGATGATGCTGGCCAACATGGGGGCCGACGTGATCAAGATCGAGGCCACCGGCCGCGGCGACGAGTTCCGCTACTACCCGCCGGCCCACCCCGACGACAAGACCTACGGCGTGCCCTACCTGTGGGCGAACCGGAACAAGCGCAGCATCGCGATCAACCTGAAATCGCCGCGCGGCGTGCAGATCGTCAAGGAGATGATCGCGAGCGCCGACGTCGTCGCCGAGAACTTCTCGACCGGCGTGATGCAGCGCTTCGGGCTGGACTACGAGGCCTGCCGCGCGATCAACCCGCGCATCATCTTCTGCTCCGTCTCGGGCTACGGCCGCTCCGGCGCGTTCGCCGATCGATTGAGCTTCGACCCGATCGCGCAGGCCGAAAGCGGCTTCGTGTCGATGAACGGCTACGCGGATCGGGAAGGCGTGCGCGCGCTGTCGCCGGTGATGGACATCAGCACCGCGATGATGACCGGCAACGCGATCCTGGGCGCGCTGTTCGCCCGCACCCACACCGGCGTCGGGCAGGCGGTCGAGGTCACGCTGTTCGACAACGCGCTGATGATGACCGGCTACGCGACGGCGCAGTCCGTCTTCAACGGCGCCAACCCGCAGCGCTGGGGCAACACCAGCCCGGACACCTGTCCCTCGGGCGTCTTCCACGCCTCCGACCAGTCGTTCTACATCAACTGCGGCAACGACAAGATCTTCCATCGCCTGGCGATGCAGGTGCTCGAGCGCCCCGACCTCGCGTCCGACCCGGTGCTCGCCGACCGCAACGGCCGGATGGCCCAGCGCGAGAGCCTGTTCAAGGTGCTGGAAGACGCGTTCGGCCGGCAGCCGTGGGCCTACTGGCAGTCGCGCATGCGCAGCGCCTCGATCCCGTGCGGGGAGGTGCGCACCGTGAGCCAGGCGATGCGCTCCGAGGAGGCCCGCGCGCGCGGGCTCGTCACGCGCATCGAGCACCCCGAGCTCGGCTGGCTGCCCAACGTGAACCTGCCGATCCGCTACTCCGGCACCCCGCTCGCCGACCCGGTCGCGGCACCGACGATCGGCCAGCAGACCGGCGAGATCCTGCGCTCGGTGCTGTCGTACAGCGAGGCGCAGATCGAATCGCTGCTCGCAGACGGCGTCGTCGGCGGCGAGATCGGCCGCGCGCCGGCCTGAGATGGCGACGCGCAGCCTGCGTGGCCAGGTCGCGGTGGTCGGCATCGGCGAGACCGCGTACTACAAACACGGCCAGTCGCCCGACGCCGAGTTCAAGCTCGCACTGAAGGCGATCATCGCCGCCTGCGCCGATGCCGGCCTGGACCCGCGCAAGATCGACGGCTTCTCGTCGTACAGCAACGACCGCTGCGACCCGTCGCGGCTGGCCGCGGCGCTCGGCATCGATCGGCTGCGCAGCGCCTTGATGCAATCGGGCGGCGGTGGCGGCGGCGCCGCCGCGGCGGTCGCGAACGGCGCCGCGGCGATCGCGGCCGGGTTGGCCGAGTGCGTCGTCGTCTTCCGCGCGCTCGCGCAGGGCGAGTACGGCCGCTTCGGCCAGGCTGCCGGCAGCACGACGATCGCCGGCGACATGGCCTACCAGATGCCGTACGGCGTGCTCGCGCCGCCGCAGAAGTTCGCGATGAAGGTCACGCGTTTCATGCACGAGCACGGCATCGGGCGCGACGCGCAGCGCGCGGTCGCGCTCGCCTCCTACCACCATGCGCAGGCCAACCCGCGCGCGGTGATGCACGGCAAGCCGCTGTCGGCCGAGCGCTACGACGCGGCGCGCTGGATCGTCGAGCCGTTCAAGCTGTTCGACTGCTGCATGGAGAACGACGGCGCGGCCGCGATCGTGCTCGTCGCGGCCGAGCGCGCGAAGGACTTCGCGCACAAGCCCGCCTACCTGCTCGGCGCCGCCAGCGGCTCGGGCTTTCGCGCCGGCGCGATGGCCCACAACGCGCCGGCCTACGGCAGCGCGAACTACGACGCCCTCGCCGCCGATCTGTTCGGCATGGCCGGGCTCGGCCCGCGCGATGTCGGCTCGGTCCAGGCCTACGAGAACTTCACCGGCGGCGTGATGATGGCGCTCGCCGACCACGGCTTCTTCGCACCCGAAGAAGCGAACCAATTCCTGACGCTCGAGAACCTGACCGCGCCGGCCGGCCGGCTGCCGCTGAACACCAGCGGCGGCAACCTCGCGGAGTGCTACGTGCACGGCTTCGAGCTCGTCGTCGAGGCGGTGCGCCAGGTGCGCGGAACGTCGACGAGCCAGGCCGCGCGCGGCGACGTCGCGCTCGTGATCGGCGGCCCGATGGTCTCGCCGGCCAGCAACCTGCTGCTCGGATCGGAGGCCACGCTGTGACGACACCCCAGCCCAATTCATCGACCTACCTGCCGAGCGGCCTGCCGATCCCGGTCGCCGAGCCCGACGGTCTGTCCGCACCGTTCTGGGCCGGGCTGCTGGCGGGCCGGCTGATGCTGCAGCGGTGCAGCCAGTGCGCGACCTGGCAGCACGCGCCGGAGTGGATCTGCCACCGCTGCCACGCGTTCGACCCGCCGTTCCGCGAGGTCGCGCCGCGCGGGCGCATCTTCAGCTGGGAACGCGTCTGGCACCCGTCGCACCCGCGCCTGGCCGGGCATGGGCCCTACCTCGTCGTGCTGGTCGAGTTGCAGGACGCCGGCCGCGTGCGGATGCTGGGCAACCTGCTCGGCGATCCGATGCAGGACGTGGCGATCGGCGCCGAGGTCGACGGGGTCTTCGAGCCGCATCCGCACGCCACCCCGGCGTACGGGCTGCTGCATTGGCAGCTGTCCAAGGTCGACGCGGCGGCATAGACTCGGCCCGGTCACATGACCAGGCTCCTCTACCTTCTCGATCTCGTCGGCGTGGCCGTCTTCGCGGCGAGCGGCGCCCTGGCCGCGATGTCGTCGGGCCTGGACCTGCTCGGCATCCTGGTGATCGCCTCGGTGACTGCCGTCGGCGGCGGAACGCTCCGCGATGTGCTGCTGAACCGGCATCCGGTGTTCTGGATCCAGGATGCGAAGCCGCTCGTCGTGATCGTCGCGGCGGCGGCGATCACCGTCGGCTGGGCGCAGGCGTTGCCGATCCCGGCCCACGCGCTGCTGATCGCGGACGCGCTGGGGCTGGCGCTGTTCGCGCTGTCCGGTGCCAAGCTGGCGAGCGATGCCGGTTGCAGCAGCCTCGTCACGATCCTGATGGGGACGCTGACGGGGGTCGGCGGCGGCGCGATCCGCGACGTCCTGACCGCGAAGGTGCCGTTGATCCTTCGCCAGGATGTCTACGCGAGCGCCGCCGTCGCCGGCATCGCGGCCTGTCTGCTGCTGCGCCGCGCCGGACTCTCCGAACGGCCCGCCTTCCTGGCAGGCCTCGCCGGCGTGGCGATCCTGCGCCTCGCGGCCGTCCACTTCGGCTGGCAGCTTCCGAGCTTCCGGCATCCATAGCGGTCTGCGCTGCCGCTCGGCGCTCGCCCGGCTTCAGCCCGCGCGCTTTCCCTTCGCGATCACCGCGCTCAGCGCCTCGCCCTGCAAGCCCGCGAGCTCGCCCAGCACGCGCTCGGTGTCTTCGCCGAGTGCCGGCACGTGCTCGCGCACCTGCACGTGGCCACCGGAGAACTTGAACGGCAGGTTCGGGACGCGGTATTCGCCGGCGCCGTCGACGACGCGCGCCATGCTGCCGCGGTGCGCGAGCTGCGGTTCGGCGAGCGCCTCGCGCACCGTGCGGTACGGCGTGATCGGCACGCCGGCGCCGCCGAGCACGCGCGCACCCTCGGCGCAGCTGCGCTGCGAGGTCCAGGCCTCGATGCGCGCCATCACCGCGGTCCAGTTCTGCTGGCGCGCGCGGTCGGTCGAGAGCATTGCATCAGCGCGCCAGTCCGCGATGCCGATCGCATCGAGCAGCATCTCGAAGTTGCGCGGCGAGACGGCCGCGAGCATCAGGTAGCCGTCGCTCGCCTTCAGCGGCGGGTAGACCGGGCGCCGCTGGGGCGCCGGGAATTGCGCCTCCTGCACCTCGTAGGGCATCAGCAGCAGCATGCTCTCGATCAAGGTCGCGTCGATGTGCTGGCCGACGCCGGTCGCGTGGCGCTGGTTCAGCGCCGCGAGGATGCCGGAGTACGCGAACAGCGCGCCCAGCACGTCGGCGGTGAAGATCGCGACGTTGGGCGGCCGGTCGCCGCCGTCCTGGTAGCCGGCCTGTGCGCTCTCGAAGCCCGACGCGGCCTGCACGATCTGCGCGTACGCGGGCCGCTGCGCGTCGGGGCCGGTCTGGCCGAAGCCGGAGATCGAGCAGTAGACCAGGCGCGGGTTCAGCGCCTTCAGCGCCTCGTAGCCGAGCCCGAGGCGCTGCATCGCGCCGGGGCGGAAGTTCTCGACGACGACGTCGCAGTTCGCGACCATCGCCTTCACCGCGGCGACCGAGGCCGGGTCCTTCAGGTCCAGGCAGACGCTGCGCTTGCCGGCGTTCAGGTGGCCGAAGTAGGTGCTGTGGCCGTCACGCTTGGGCTCGCGCTGGCGGATGTAGTCGCCCTCGGCCGACTCGACCTTGATCACCTCGGCGCCCATGTCGGCGAGAAAGCGCGTGCAGTACGGGCCCGCCATCATGATCGTGAAATCGAGGACGCGGATGCCGTCCAGCGGCCCGGGTTGCGGCACGCTCGCGTTCGTCGTGGTCGTCATTCAGTTCTCCTAAGGTGCATCGCCGAGCGCGGCGAAGCCGTTGTCGAGCGCGACCCGGTCGCGCTCCTTGATGCGGGTGCGGAACAGCACGCCGCCCGGCGCGTGCCAGAGTTCGGTGCGCAGCGTCTCGCCCGGAAAGACCGGCGTCGTGAAGCGCGCGGTCATCGAGCGGATTCGCGCCGGCTCGTAATCGCAGACGCTGCGCAGGACCGCGTGCCCGGCGACGCCGAAGGTGCAGCGGCCGTGCAGGATCGGCCGCGCATGGCCGGCCGCGCGCGCGACCGAGGGCAGCGCGTGCATCGGGTTGTAGTCGCCCGAGAGCCGATAGATCAGCGCGGCCTGCGGCAAGGTCGCGAGCTCGCAGACCTCGTCGGGGGCGCGGTCCGGCAGGACATGACGCGCGATCGGCGGCTGGGCCGGCGCGGCCGCGGTGCCGCATGCACCGCCTTCATCGACGCAGAAGCTGCTCGAGGTCAGCGTCGCCACGAGTTCGTTGCCGGCGAGGTTGCGGATCTCGGTGCGGTAGTAGATCAGCAGCCCGCGGCCCGGGCCCTTGTCGACCAGCCCGATCATGCGCGTCTCGCCTTCGAGCTCGGCGCTCGTCGGCAGCGGCCGCTCGAGCACGAACTGCTGCTCGCCGTGCAGCACGCGGTGCATCGTGATGCCGGCGTCGCCGTAGGCGGCGAGCAGCGCCGGGTAGGTGAAGGTGATCGCCTGGGTCGGCAGCGCGAGGATGCCGTCTTCATAGACGAAGCGCAGCTGGCGCTCGTCGGTCGGATCGGCGCCCAGGCCGATCCCGAGCGCATACAGGATCGCGTCGCGCGGGGCGATGGTCTGGCGGCAGCTCAGGCGGAGATGGCGGATCGCGTCGAGGTTCATGGCCATCGGGTGCTCACTGCTTCTCGATCTTCGCGTCGCGCCCGATGCGCTGGTATTTCGCGCTTTCGTTCGCAAGCATCTCGGCGTACTCCTTCGGGCCGAGCGTGACCGGGTCGAGCGCGACGGTCTTGTACTGCTGCTGGATGTCGTCGGAGGCGACCGCCTTCGCGATCTCGTCGGCCAGGCGCTGCAGGATCGCCGGCGGCGTGCCGGCCGGCGCGAGCAGGCCGATCCAGCCGTTGAACTCGAAGTCCTTGTAGCCGAGCTCCAGCATCGTCGGCACCTGCGGCAGCGCCGCGGTGCGCTTGGTGCTCAGCACCGCGAGCGGCTTGGTGCGGCCGGTCTGGATCAGCCTTGTCGCCGAGCCGAGCGAATCGGGCGCGACCGTGAGGCGCCCGCCGATCAGGTCGGTCGCGGCCTCGGCCGGGCCCTTGTAGGCGACACCCTGCAGGTCGATGCCGGCCTGCAGGTTCAGCGCCTCCATCGCGAGCAGGTACAGGCCGGCCGAGTTCGCGTAGCTCATCGTGCCGGGCGCCTTCCTGGCTGCGGCGACGAACTCGGGCACGGTGTTGAACGGCGCGTCCTTGTTGGCGAGCAGCACCAGCGTCGTGCTGGCGATCACCGAGACCGGCGCGAAATCCTTCAGCAGGTCGAAGGGCACGAGCTTTTGCGTCACCGACGGCACGACGCTGGACGAGACGCTGCCGACGACCAGGGTGTAGCCGTCCGGCTTCGCGCGGGCGACCGCCTGCATGCCGATCTGGCCGTTCGCGCCGGGGCGGTTCTCGACGACGACGTTCTGGCCGAGCGGGCCGCTGATCTTCTGCGCGATCGCGCGGGCGCTGATGTCGGAGGTCGAGCCGGCGGTGAACGGCACGACGAAGGTGATCGGCCGGGTCGGGTACGCAGGCGCGGCGGGCTGCGCCCGCGCCGCGGCGGCGCCGAGCAGTGCGAACGCGAGCGCGGCGGTGCCGAGCGCGAGGGATGGCGTGAAGGTCTTCATGAGGATTCCAGGGTCGGGGGATGGCTCATGACTGGAGTCTATCAATGGTTGGACCATATGGCATTCATGCGCGACCGGGTAGAAACCCGCGCGCGGCGCCCCAACGGCTTGACACGCGCCGGGAGCGAAAATACAGTCAAAGGTCCAACCAATACATCGTAAGACCAAGCGCACCGCGGTGGCCCGGGCCGGCTTCGCCCGCATCGGCCGCCCGGTCCGCCTCCTCGAGACCCCACCATGGACTTCAACCTGCCCCCCGAATCCGCCGAGATGCAATCGGCCACGCGTGACGTCGTCGAGCGGCTGCTCAAGCTCGAGCCGAAGTACGTCGAGACCGGCGTCGTGCCCGACGAGGTCGAGACCGCGCTGCGCGAGATGGGTTTCTACGGCATGTCGATCCCCGAGGCGTACGGCGGCACGCCGCTGGACCGCATCACCAGCACGGCGATCCAGCTCGAGCTCGCGCGGTTGCCGCCGCAGTTCTGGCCGTTCGTGCGCTCCGCGCTCGGCCCGGGCGTGCACATCATCGTCGACGTCGGCTCCGAGGCGGTCAAGAAGAAGTGGCTGCCCGGCATCGCCGCGGGCACCTCGCGCAACTGCATCGCGATCACCGAGCCGCACGCCGGCTCGGACGCCGCGAAGATGACGACCACCGCGGTCCGTGTCAGCGACAGTTCGGGTGACCACTACGTGCTGAACGGCAGCAAGACCTTCATCTCGAACGCGAACCACGCGCACACGATCACGGTGCTCGCGTCGACCGACCGCAGCAAGGGCAAGAACGGCATCTCGGCCTTCCTGCTCGACACGACCACGCCCGGCTTCAAGGTCACCCGCGCGATGAAGACGATGGGCTGGATGGACGACAGCCTGTGCGAGATCAGCTTCACCGATTGCCGCATCCCGGTCTCGCACCTGCTCGGCGAGGAAGGCCGCGGGCTGCGCTACGCGATGACCGGCATGAACGAGGGCCGCCTGAACGTCGGCTGCCAGGCGCTCGGGCCCGCGACGATCGCGCTCGAGCAGACGATCGAACACGCGAAGACGCGCGTCACCTTCGGCCAGGCGCTCGGCGAGCACCAGGCGATCCAGCACATGATCGCCGACATGGCGATGGACCTGCACGCCGCGCGCATGGTGCTGTGGGAGGCCGTCTGGCGCGCCGAGCGCGGCGAGGACGCGCGCCTGAAGGCCTCGATGGTCAAGGTCATCTGCACCGAGGCCGCGTGCCGCGTCGCCGACAAGGCGGTGCAGATCTTCGGCGGCTCGGGCTACTGCCACGGCACGATCGTCGAGCGCGTCTACCGCGACCTTCGCGTGCTGCGCATCTACGAGGGCGCGTCCGAGATCCACCGCAACATGATCGCGAAGCTGCTGCTCGCCTGAGCGGGTCGACGCCGAGCTGCCATGCGCCGCACCTTGTTCCTCGCATCATCGGTCGCGCGGCGGTTGGTCGCGCTGGTCGTCGCCCTCGCCGCGCCGCTCGCCGTGGCGCCGGCCGCGCTCGCGCAGCCGGGCGGCGAGCCGATCCACCTGCTCGTCGGCTTCGCCGCCGGCGGCGGGACCGACCTCGTCGCGCGCATCGTCGCCGAGCCGCTCGGCAAGCGACTGGGCACCGGCATCGTCGTCGACAACCGGCCCGGCGCCGGCGGCGTGGTCGCGATGGAGGAGCTCCGGCGCAGCCGGCCCGACGGCCGAACGCTGCTGTTCAGCGCGACGGGCACGCTCGTGATGCTGCCGCACATCCAGCGCGTGCCCTTCGACATCGAGAAGGACTTCAGCTACATCGGCACGGTCACCCAGTACCCGCTCGTGATCGTCGTGCCCGCCTCGCTCGGCCCGAAGACGCTCGCCGAATTCGTCGCGTACGCGAAGAAGAACCCGGGCAAGCTGTCCTACTCATCGGCCGGCATTGGCACCGGCAATCACTTCTCCGGCGAGGTGTTCAAGAAGGAAACCGGCGTCGACCTGACGCATGTGCCGTACAAGAGCGACGGCGCCGCACTGCCCGACCTGCTCGAAGGCCGGATCGCGATGCACATGATGAACATCAACCTGGTGATGCCGCACATCCGCACCGGCAAGCTGATCGCGCTCGCGGTCACCGGCCCGGTGCGCGCGCCCGACCTGCCGAACGTGCCCACCGTCGCCGAGGCCGGCTTCCCGACGGTCGAACAAGCGCCGTGGACCGCGCTGCTCGGGCCCGCGTCGATGAAGCCGGAGCTGGTCGCGCGGATCGCGTCCGCCTTGACCGACACGCTGGCCGACCCGGAGGTCAAGCGCCGCATCGGCGCGCTCGGCCAGGACGTCGTGATCCACGACCCGGCCGAGACGCGCCGCTTCGTCGCGCGCGAGAGCCAGCGCTACAAGGCCATCGCCGAGAGCGCGAAGATGATGACCGAATGACCCCACCGCTGCGAGTCCGAACACCCATGCCCGACATCCTGATCGAACGCCCCGCCCCGCACGTCGGGCTGGTGCGCATCAACCGCCCCGAGAAGCGCAATGCGCTCAGCGTCGCGCTGCGCCTGGAACTCGTCGCGGCCCTGCAGCAGCTCGACGACGACCCCGAGGTGCGCGCGATCGTGCTGGCCGGCGGCGAGAAGGTGTTCGCGGCCGGCGCGGACCTGGCCGAGATCGCCGACGTCGGCGCGATCGACATGATGTTGCGCGCGACGACGAAGATCTGGGGCGCGATCGCGCGCCTGGGCACGCCGATGATCGCCGCGGTGCGCGGCATCGCGTTCGGCGGCGGCTTCGAGCTCGCGCTGCACGCCGACCTGATCGTTGCCGGCGAGAGTGCCCGCCTCGGCTTGCCCGAGATCAAGGTCGGCCTGATGCCGGGCGCCGGCGGGACCCAGCGGCTGCTGCGCCTGCTCGGCCGCCAGCGCACGCTGATGCTGCTGCTGACCGGCGACGCGCTGAGCGCGCAGGAGGCGCTCGCCGCCGGCATCGTCAACCGCGTCGTGCCCGACGCCGAGGTCGACGCGCAGGCGATCACCCTCGCCACGCGCATCGCCGCGATGCCGCCGCTCGCGGTGCGCCAGATCCGCGAGGTCGTCACGGCCGGCGCCGATTGCCCGCTCGACGCCGCACTGATGCTCGAACACAAGGCGCTGCAACTGCTGTGCGCAAGCGACGACAAGCGCGAAGGCATCCAGGCCTTCTTCGAGAAGCGCTCCCCTGTATTCACCGGCCGCTGACGGGCGGACCAAGGACCCCCTCATGAGCTCACCCCGTTCCGGTCCGCTGGCCGGCCTGAAGGTCGTCGAATTCGCGGGCATCGGCCCGGCGCCGATGGCGGCGATGCTGCTTGCCGACCAGGGCGCGACGGTGCTGCGCATCGAACGCACCGAGGCCGTCGAGCTCGGCATGAAGCGCGAACTGCGCCACGACCTGCTGCAGCGCGGCCGCGAGCCGCTCGCGCTCGACCTGAAGAGCACCGCGGGCCGCGCCGCCGCGATGGAGATCGTGGCCGGGGCCGACGCGCTGATCGAGGGCTTCCGTCCCGGCGTGATGGAACGGCTTGGCCTCGGCCCGGACGCGTGCCTCGCGCGCAACCCGCGCCTCGTCTACGGCCGCATGACCGGCTGGGGCCAGCACGGCCCGCTCGCACAAGCCGCCGGCCACGACGTCAACTACATCGCGCTGACCGGCGCGCTCTACGGCATCGGCCGCCAAGGCCAGCCGCCGACGATCCCGATGAACCTGGTCGGCGACTTCGGCGGCGGCTCTCTCTACCTCGCGTTCGGCCTGATGGCGGCGCTGTTCGAGGCCGGCCGCTCGGGCCGCGGCCAGGTCGTCGATGCCGGCATCGTCGACGGCGCCCTCTCGATGCTCACGATGCAGTACGGCAGCCTGGCCGCCGGGCTCGTCAGCACCGAGCGCGGCAGCAACGTCGGCGACGGCGGCGCGCCGTTCTACAACGTCTACGAATGCGCCGACGGCCGCTGGGTCTCGGTCGCGGCGGTCGAGACGCGCTTCTTCCAGGAGCTGTTGCGGCGCCTGGACATTCCCGAAGCAGACCACCCCGACCGCTGGGACCGCAGCCGCTGGCCGCAACTGCACGAGCTGCTGACGGCACGTTTCAAGACCGGCACGCGCGACGAATGGAGCGTGCTGCTCGAAGGCAGCGACGCCTGCTTCGCCCCGGTGCTGGCGATGGACGAGGTCGCCGCGCACCCGCACATGGCCGAACGCGGCGCGATCGTCGAGGTCGACGGCGTGCCGCAGCCGGCGCCGGCGCCGCGCTTCAGCCGCACGCCGGCCGGCCCGGTGCGAGCGCCGCGCACGGCCGATCGCGCCGACGCGCTCGCGACCCTGTCGAGCTGGTTCGGCGCCGAGCGCTTCGCGACGCTGCAGGCCGACGGCCTGCTCGACGGCGTGCACGGCACGCGCGCGGCATGAGCGCGATCCGGCGCGTCGGCTACGCCGGCCTCGGTGCGATCGGCGCGCCGATGGCACGCCGCATCCTCGACGCCGGCTTCGAGCTGCAGGTCTGGAACCGCGACCCGGCCAAGGCCGCGCCGCTGGTCGACGCAGGCGCGACGCTTGCGCCGACGCCGGCGGCGCTCGCGCGCGAGGTCGACGTCCTCTGTCTGTGCGTGACCGACGGCGCGGCGGTCGAGCAGGTCGTGTTCGGCGCGCACGGCATCGCCAGCGCAGCGCATGCGGGCCTGGTCGTCGCCGACCACTCGACGATCCACCCGGCCGATTCGCGCCGCATCGCCGCGCGCTTCGCCGAGGCCGGCGGCGCCTGGGTCGACGCGCCGGTCTCGGGCGGCATCGTGGGCGCGCGCGCCGGCACGCTGTCGGTGTTCGTCGGCGGCGCAGCGGCCGACGTCGAACGCGTGCGCCCGGTCGTGATGAGCTTCGCCGCCAAGCTGACCCACCTCGGCCCGGCCGGCAGCGGGCAGGTCGCGAAGGCCTGCAACCAGATGATCAGCTTCGGCACCGCGGCGGTGCTCGCCGAGGCGCTGAACCTCGCCGCGCGCTCGGGCCTGGACGTCGCGCGGCTGCCGCACGCGATCGAAGGCGGTTTCGCCGACTCGACCGTGCTGCGCCTGTGCGCGCCGGCGATGCTGAGCGGCGAGTTGACCGGCTCCACGCTGACCGCGCTGAAGGACATGGAGATCGCGCTCGACCTCGGCCGCAAGGCGGTCGCGCCGATGCCGATGATCGGCCTGCTGACCTCGCTGCTGCGCGTGCTCGTGAGCCAGGGGCAGACGGTCGGCGGCCTCTCCTCGCCGATCCGGCTGTATGCGGACGGGCCGCTGGTGCCCGTCGAGCTCGTACCCTGCGAATAAGGAGCCCGGCGTGGCCACCACGGTTTCTCGTCGCTCCGTCGTCGGCCTGCTGGCGGCGTCGGGCCTGTCTTCGCTCGGACTCTCTTCGGCGCAAGCCGAGGACACGGCGATCCTGCACCTCATCGTCCCGACGCCGCCCGGCGGCACGAACGACGGCGTCGCCCGCGCGCTGCAGCAGCCGCTGCAGAAACTGCTCGGCCGCACCGTGATCGTCGAGTACAAGCCCGGCGCCGCAGGCTCGGTCGGCTCGGCGTTCGTCGCGCGCAGCAAGCCCGACGGCAACACGCTGCTGCTGAACAACAACGCGGTGTTGATCAACCCGCTGATCTCGCACGACACCGGCTACACGATGGCCGACCTGACGCCCATCGCCGTCGCGGCGGTCTCGCCGATGGTGCTGATCAGCAATGCCGAGGTGCCGGTGACGGACGTGAAAAGCCTGATCGCCTATGCGAACAAGCAGACCCGCCCGCTCGCGTACGCGTCGGCCGGCGGCGTCGGCTCGCTCGGGCACCTCGCGATGGAAAGCTTCGCGAGCGCCGCCGGCATCAAGCTGCTGCACATCCCGTACACAGGCGGTGGACCGGCCCAGCAGGCGGTGACGTCCGGCGAGGTTGCCTGCGTGATGACGACGCTGAACGCCGCGCTGAAAGGCCAGGCCGACGCCGGCCGCATCCGCCTGCTGGGCGTCGCGGCGGCGAAGCCGAGCCCGCTGCTGCCGGGCGTCCCGACCCTCGGAGAGAGCGTCCCCGGCTTCGCGCTCGACGCCTGGTTCGGCGTGCTGGCGCCGGCGAAGACCGATCCCGAGATCCTCGCCCGGATCGAACAGGCGCTGACCCAGGCCCTGGCCGCCCCCGAGACGCGCACGCTGCTCACCAACATCGGCGTGCAAGCGTCCGGCATGGGCAGCACGGCGTTCCAGGCCATGGTGAGCGACGAGGCCCGGCACTGGGCAGACGTCGTGCGCGAACGAAAGATCACCAAAGAATGAACACCGCCGCCGCGCCGTTCGTCCGCAGCGCGACTGCGAGCGTTTCATGCAGCGCTTCACGCGCATGAGCCGGCCGGTGCTCGTGCTCGCCAAGCAGGCGCTGCGCCACGCCCGCGGTGACCTGTTCGAGCGCGAGGCGGTGGCCTTGAAGCAGCGCGTGCGCCCCGGCCTCGCAGCGCTGGAGGATTTCAAGGAAGGGCTGGCGGCCTTTGCGGAGAAGCGCCCGGCGCGGTGGGCCCACCGCTAGCGCCGCCGGCGACCGCCCCCTACAGTTTGCACTCCGGACTGACCGGCGGCACGACGTCGGCGGCCGCCACCACGCCGCGCGACGCGATCGCGGCCTTGCCCGCGCCGGCCGCGACGACCTGTTGGAGCGCCATCGGTCGCACGACCTGGTGATCGGCGGCCCGGACCTCGATCGGGCCGAACAAGGTGTTGGTCTTCATGCCGGACAACGCCGCGCGCACTGCGGCCGCGTCGGTCGACTTGGCCTTGACGATTCCGTCCCGCATCAGCTGGAAGGCCTGGAAGACATCGGCATCCATGAAGGTCGGCAGCTTCTTGTAGCGGGCCTCGAACGCCTTCACGAAGGCGGCGTTGCCGTCCCCCGGCATGGCCTTGTCCCATTGGTTCGCCAGCACCACACCGACCGACGAATCGCCCATCGAGTCGAGCACCGCGTCGCTCAGCGAGCTGGAGGAAGAGATCACCGCCTTGTACTTCGCCATCAGCCCGAACTGCTTCTGCTGCTTGAAGAAGTTGACCGCGTCCACGCCGGTCACGACGATCGCCAGGCCCTCGGCAGGATTGGCCGCGAGCCGCGAGATGTGGCTGCCGAAGTCCGAGGTGCCGAGCGTGGCGAACACCTGCGTCCGCAAGGTGCCCCCTTCGGCCTTGATCAACGGCTCCAGCTGCGTGGTGAAGTCATGCCCCATCGCGTAGTCGCTGCCGATCACGTCCCAGGTCTTGACGCCTGACTTTCGGATCTCGCTGCGGATCGCGTTCAGCACCATCTTGTTGGTGCCGGCGGTGTGGAAGAAGTTGGCGGTGCAGTTCTTGCCGATCGAGTCGTCCGACGTGGTGTCGGCATCGAACATCAGCACGTTCATCGCGGCCAGGCGCGGCGCCAGCGAGGCCGACATCGACGAGGTGAAGAACCCGCTGAACATCGTCACCCCTTGCTGTTCGACGAGCTTGTTCGCGGCCGAGAGCGCCGTGGCGGGCGTGCCCGCATGCGATTGCATCACCAGTTCGAACTTGCGGCCCAGCGCGCCACCCTCGGCGTTGAGGACCTCGACCGCCAGTTGGGCAGGTTCGTTGAAGTGCGCGATGACGTTCATGAACGGCCCGGAATCGACCGTCAGGAAGCCGAGCTTGATGGGGTCGGCGGCGAACGCCGCGGTTTGCATCGTCAGGGCGAGGACGGCGGTGGCGATGATGTTCTTGTGCATGATGATGCTCCGTATGCGACGTGAAAGAGAGAACGCGCAGGCGCTACGCGATGCCGAAGCGTCGCGCCTGCGTCAGCGAGCGCGCCGCGGCGTCGACGTACTCGACCCGGGTGCGTTCGACCAGGGCGGCGACGGGCAGCACGGCATCGATCCCGCTGACCGAGTGCCCGGCGCTCCAGATGTCGCGCCAGCGCTGCGGCCCCGTGGCGCCGGCGCTGTCGAAGGTCGCGCGGGCCGCGCCGAACAGCGCCTTGGCCTGCTCCTCCGTGGCGTGTTCGTCGAGCGTCTCGGGGTCGATCCCGGCCGCGACGATCGACGGCCGCAGCATGCTGGTGCGCAGGCCGGTGAACGCGCGCGTCAGCATCACGTCGTCCAGGCTGCTGGCGACCAGCATCTCGCGGTAGCCGGGTGCCGCGCGGCTCTCGACGGTCGCGATGAACTTGGTGCCCATGTAGGCGAGATCCGCGCCGGCGGCCTGCGCGGCCCACAGCGCCGCGCCGTCGGCGATCCCGCCGGCAAGCACGACGGGGCCGGCGTAGAACGCCCGCACCGCGCGGATGAACGCCAGGCCGTTGAGCCAGCCGGTCTGGCCGCCCGCGCCGGCGCTCAGCAGCACCAGGCCATCGACTCGGGCCTCGACCGCCTTGCGTGCGTGCAGCAAGGTGCCGACGTCGGCATAGACCGCGCAGCCGGCCTCGTGCAGCGGACCGATCACGCGCGCGGGCGAGCCCACGCTCGTGATCACGAGCTCGACCCGGTGGCGACGCATCGCGTCGATGTCGGCCTCCAGCGCCTCGGGCGAGCGGTGGATGATCAGGTTCGCGCAGCACGGCGCGTCGTCGGGCCCGAGCGCGGACTGGATCTGCTCCAGCCACGCGTCGAGCCCGCCGGCCGCGACCGCGTTGGCGGTCGGGAACGCGCCGATCACGCCGTTGCGGCAGGCCGCGATCACGAGCTCGGGGCCGGAAGACTTCAGCATCGGCGCGGCGACGAGCGGCAGCTTCAGGCGGCGCAGCAGCGCGTCGGGCAGGCTCATCGCACCACCCCCGTGCGTCGCAGCTCGGCGACCTCGTCGGCGCCGAAGCCGTGCGCACGCAGCACCTCGTCGCTGTGCTCGCCGAGCGCCGGCGCGCGGCGCGGCCGCACCTTGGCCTCGCCGGAGATGCGGAACGGGCTGTCGATCGTCAGCGTCGTGCCGCCGATGCCGTCGGCCGGCACCAGCGCGCCGGCGTGCAGCGCCTGCTCGTCGTTCGGCACGTCGGCGACGCGCGTGACGACCGAGACGGTGTGGCCGCCCGCACTGAAGCGCTGGAGCCAGTCGGCGGAATCGCGCTGCGCGAACACGCGATCGAGTTCGGTCGTCAGCGCCTCGGCATGGGCGCGGCGTTCGGCGAGCGTCTCGAAGCGCGGGTCGTGCGCGAGGTGCTGGATCCCGAGCAGCTCGACCATGCCCGGCCAGAGCTTGTCCTCGGCCGTCATCGCGATCTGGAACCAGCGCCCGTCGCGGCACAGGTAGACGTTGCTCAGCGCGCTGCGCGGCGCCTCACGC
>DASYCA010000452.1:0-28569 GCA_036500445.1 Burkholderiaceae bacterium
ATCGTGCGCGACCTGGCGCGTCGCCGGGTCGAGCGTGACGCCACCGAACGCGAGCGCCGGCGCGGCGCGGCCGCTGTGGCGGCGCAACACCGCACGGATGCGCGCGCCGAGCTCGTCGAGATCGAAGGGCTTCACCAGGTAGTCGTCGGCGCCGGCGTCCAGCCCCGCGACCTTGTCCCCGGGGCCGTCGCGCGCGGTCAGCACGATCACCGGCGTCGCGTCCTGACGTGCGCGCAGGTCGCGCAGCACGACGAGGCCGCCGCTTGGCTGCGTCTCCGCGCCCGGCGCGGCGGTCGCCGGCAGGCCGAGGTCGAGCAGCACGAGGTCGAAGCGCTCGCTCGCGAGCGTCGCCTGCGCCGAGCCGGCGTCGCGCACCCAGTCGACCGCGTAGCCCTCCAGGCGCAGCGCGCCGCGCAGGCTCTCGCCGATCATCCGGTCGTCTTCCACCAACAGCAGTCTCATCCGAAAAGCATACCCTGCGCCGGGATCCAGGGAGGGCCCGCGTGGGTGTAGTGCCCGGCGCCCGAGCGATGTATCGTCCGGCCCATGACGACCACGCTGCGCAACACCCTGCTGTCATTTCGCGACCTGCTCGTGACCTTCGGGCCGTTCATCCTGCTCGCGATCGCGCTGCTGGGCGTCGCCTACTGGGTGCTCGACCCGACGCCGCCCTCCAGGGTCGTGCTCGCGACCGGGCCCGACCAGGGCGCGTACGCCGACTTCGGCCAGCGCTACGCGAAGATCCTGAAGGGCTATGGCGTGACGGTCGAGCTGCGCCGCACGCAGGGCGCGGCCGAGAACCTGCGGCTGCTGCACGACCCGAAATCCGGTGTCGACATCGCGTTCGTGCAGGGCGGCGCCGACGACCGGGCGCGCGTCTCCGACGACGACGAGGACGAGGACGGCCTGGTCTCGCTCGGCAGCCTGTTCTACGAGCCGGTCTGGTTCTTCTACCGGACCGACTCGGCACGGCGGCTGCTGAAGACGACCGACACGCTGACGGGCCTGTCCCAGCTCGCCGGCTGGCGCGTCAACATCGGCGCGCGCGGCAGCGGCGCGCCCAACCTGATGCGCAAGCTGCTCGATGCGAACAAGCTCGAGCTGCCCGCGCTGACGCTGCTGCGCGACGAGCCGACGCCGTCCGTCGTCTCGCTCGTCAACGGCAACTCCGACGCCATCGTGTTCGCGTCCGCGCCCGAATCGCTGCTGGTCAAGATGCTGCTGGACACGCCGGGCATCGCGCTGTTCAACTTCGGCCAGGCCGATGCGTATTCGCGCCTGTTCCCGTACCTGACGCCGGTGACCTTGCCGCGCGGCGTCGTCGACCTCGCGCGCAACGTGCCGCCGAACGACGTGCGCCTGATCGCGCCGACCGCGACGCTGGTGGCCCGCACGAGCACGCACCCGGCGCTGATCCAGCTGTTCGTGCAGGCGGCGCAGCAGATCCACAGCCCGGCCGGCTGGTTCCAGCGCAAGGGCGAGTTCCCGATCGCGACCGGCACCGAGGAGCCGCTCGCGAAGGAGGCGCAGCGCTTCTACGCGACCGGCACGCCGCTGCTGCAGCGCTACCTGCCGTTCTGGCTCGCCAACCTGATCGACCGGATGTGGCCGGTGCTGGTGACGATCGTCGCGGCGCTGATCCCGCTGTCGCGGATGCTGCCGCCGCTGTACCAGTTCCGCATCCGCTCGCGCGTGTTCCGCTGGTACGCGCAGCTGCGCGCGGTCGAGAACGCGATCGGCACGCGGCCGGCCGGCGATCTGATCCAGGAGCTCGACGCGATCGAGGCCCGCGTCGGCGACATCACGGTGCCGCTGAGCTACGCCGACGAGCTCTATGCGCTGCGCAGCCACATCCAGATGGTCGAGACGCGCCTGCGGGCGACGATGGTGGCGGCGGCGTGACACGCCCGAAGGTCGTCGTGATCGGCTGCGGCTTCGGCGGGATCGAGGCGGTGCGGCGGCTCGCGAAGGCCGAGCTCGAGATCACGGTGGTCGACCGCACGAACCACCACCTGTTCCAGCCGCTGCTGTACCAGGTCGCAACCGCCGGGCTCTCCGCGCCGGCCATCAGCGCGCCGATCCGCCACTCGCTGCGCGACGAGATGAAGCGCGGCAACCTGACGATCCTGCAGGCGAACGTGGTCGGCATCGATGTGGCCGGCCGGCGCGTGCAGCTCGACGGCGGCATCGACGACGCCAACACGCTCGACTATGACCACCTGATCGTCGCCGCCGGTGCGACCCACAGCTACTTCGGCCACGACGACTGGGCCGCGAACGCGCCGGGACTGAAGACGCTGGACGACGCGTTCAGGATCCGCGCCCGCGTGATCGGCGCGTTCGAGCGTGCCGAGCGCTGCACCGACGCGGCGCAACGCGAACCCTGGATGACCTTCGTCGTGATCGGCGCCGGCCCGACCGGCGTCGAGATGGCCGGCACGATGACGGAGATCGCGAACCACACGCTGCCGCAGGAGTTCCGCCGCATCGATTCGACCCACAGCCGCGTCGTGCTGCTCGAGGGCTCGGACCGCGTGCTCGGCGCGTTCGTGCCGACGCTCTCGGAGCGCGCGCGCGAGCAGCTGGTGAAGCTCGGCGTCGACGTGCGATTGAATTGCAAGGTCACCGGCATCGACGCCGACGGCGTCACCTACGAGACGCGCGAGGGCGATGTCCTCCGCACGCACCGCCTGCCGAGCAAGACCGTGATCTGGGCCGCCGGCGTCGCCGGCTCGGCGCTCGGCAAGGCCGTCGCGCAGGGCACCGGCGCGACGCTGGACCGCGCCGGGCGCGTCGTCGTCGAACCCGATTTGAGCGTCGCCGGTCACCCCGAGATCTCGGTGGTCGGCGACCTGGCCGCGGCGAAGAGCTTCGGCAAAGGCGCGCCGACGCCGGTGCCCGGCGTCAGCCCCGGCGCGAAGCAGATGGGCCGCGCCGCCGCCGCGAACCTGCTGCGCCGCCTGCGCGGCGAGCCGACGCTGCCGTTCAGGTACATGGACTACGGCAACCTCGCGACCGTCGGCCGCAAGGCCGCGGTCGTGGACCTGACCGTGCCCGGCCTGGGCGCGCTGCGCTTCGCCGGCTTCTTCGCGTGGCTGTTCTGGTTGTTCGCGCACATCTATTTCCTGATCGGCTTTCGCAACCGGCTGATGGTGATGATGGACTGGGGCTGGGCCTACTGGACCTACGAACGCGCGGCGCGGGTCGTCGCGGAGCCGCCCTCCTTGCCGCCGGCGTGAAGCTCATCGTTCTCAAATAGGCTACATTTGAAGCAAATTTGAGAACGCATGATTTCCTTGTCACATCACTTGCTGGGCCGGACACGCAGCGCCGTGCTTTCAACATTGCTGCTTCGGCCCGACACCGCGCTGCATGTGCGTGAACTGGCACGCCTGACTGGCGCTTCGCCGGGCTCATTGCACCGGGAGCTGCGCTCACTCACCGAGTTCGGCCTGCTGGTGCGCCAAGAGGTGGGGCGGCAGGTGTACTACCGGGCGAACCGCGACTCGCAGGTCTTCGAGGAGTTGAGCGGGTTGTTGCGCAAGACCGGTGGATTGGCGGATGTGCTGCGCGCCGCGTTGGCACCACTTACGCCTCATATTGCGCTGGCCTTCGTGTACGGTTCGATCGCTTCGGGCAACGCGCGAGCCTCGAGCGACGTGGATGTGATGATATTGGGCGATGCCGGCTTCGCGGATCTGGTCCGCGCACTGGCACCGGCACAAACCACGCTGGCACGCGAAGTGAACGTGACCCCGATGACGTCCGCCGACTTCGCGCGCAAGCTGGCCGAAAAAGACGGCTTTGCTGTCAGCGTGATGCGGGGCGAAAAGATCTGGCTGATGGGAGACAACCATGACCTTGCAGAACTTGCTCAAGATCGGGCGACTCAAGGAGCACCAACCAACTCCGGCCGAACTGCAGCGCCTGCTGGCGGCGGCCGAGAGGAATCTCGCTGACGCGCGGGTGGTGCAGGTCAGCGACGAAACCCGATTCGACGCAGCGTACCGTGCCGTGATGCAATGCGCGCTGGCCGCGATGATGGCCAACGGATACCGGCCTTCGACGAGCGAGCCAGGTCATCACCAGACCTTGATTCAAAGCTTGCCGTTGACCCTCGGTCTGGCGAATGACGTCTGGGTGGTTCTGGATGCCCTGCGGCGCAAGCGCAATGCGTCCGACTACACGGGCGACGTCGTCCAGCCTGGCATGGTCGGTGAGGCCACCGCGCAAGCCGACAGCCTGTTGAAGGCCTTGCGAGCTTGGCTGAAGGTGCAGCACCCGGACCTGCTCAAATGAATAGCGCTCGATGCCTAAAATCAAGCCGGCGCCGCACTGTGTCGGCACACTGGAATCCGCCATGGACCACCGCACCTCGACCCACCGCCTGCGCATCGAAAAAGTCCGCGACGCGCTGAAGCGCCACGGCCTGACCGCCGTGCTGGTGCCCTCCAGCGACCCGCACCTGAGCGAGTACCTGCCCGAGCGCTGGCAGGGGCGGCGGTGGCTGTCGGGCTTCACCGGCTCGATGGGCACGCTGGTCGTCACGCTCGACACCGCCGCCGTGTTCGCCGACAGCCGTTACTGGGTCCAGGCCGAGGCCGAACTCGCGGGCACCGGCACCGAGCTCGTGAAGATCCCGACCGGCAACGCGACCGCCCACGTCGACTGGCTCGCCACGCACGTGCCGGCCGGGCAGAGCGTCGGCGTCGACGGCAACGTGCTCGGCCTGGCCGCCGCGCAGCACCTCAAAGGCGTGCTCGACCGCGCCGGCGTGGCCTTGCGCACCGACTTCGACGCCCTCGCCGAAGTCTGGCCCGAGCGCCCCGGCCTGCCGGGCGCCGCGGTCTACGAGCACCTCGCCCCGCAGGCCCCGCGCTCGCGCGCCGACAAGCTCGGCGCGGTGCGCGAGGCGATGGCCGCGCACCGCGCGACGCACCATTTCATTTCGACCGTCGACGACATCGCGTGGCTGTTCAACCTGCGTGGTGCCGACGTCAACTACAACCCGGTCTTCCTCGCCCATGCGCTGCTCGATGCGAGCGGCACGACGCTGCTCTTCGTCGCCGACGGCAAGATCGCCCCCGCACTCGCCGCGACGCTTTCCAATGACGGCGTGCGCCTCGCCCCGTATGCCGACGCCGCCGCCGCGCTCGCCGCGCTGCCGGCCGACGCCACTTTGCTGATCGACCCGCGCCGCGTCACGTTCGGGCTGCGCGGCTTCGTGCGCACGCGCGTCGTCGAGGCGATCAACCCGAGCACGCTGTTCAAGAGCCGCAAGACCGCCGCCGAGGCCGCGCACGTGCGCGAGGCGATGGCGCAGGACGGCGCGGCGATGTGCGCGTTCTACGCCTGGTTCGAGGCCGCGCTCGCCGACGATCAACGCGCGGAGCCGATCACCGAACTGACGATCGACGAGAAACTCAGCGCCGAACGCGCAAAGCGCCCCGGCTTCAAAGGCCTGAGCTTCGGCACGATCGCCGCGTTCAACCCGAACGGCGCGATGCCGCACTACCGTGCGACGCCCGAATCGCATGCGGTGATCGACACGGCACCCGGCGAAGGCGGGCTGCTGCTGATCGACTCCGGCGGCCAGTACCTGGGCGGCACGACCGACATCACGCGCGTCTGGCCGATCGGCCAGATCACGGCCGAGCACCGCAGCGACTACACGCGGGTGCTGAAGGGCACGATCGCGCTGTCGCGCACGCGCTTCCCGCGCGGCACGCTGTCGCCGATGCTCGATGCGATCGCGCGCGCCCCGCTCTGGCAGCACGGCCTGGACTACGGCCACGGCACCGGCCACGGTGTCGGCTACTTCCTGAACGTCCACGAGGGCCCGCAAAGCATCTCGAAGGCGATCCCCGACGCGCACATGGCGATGGAGCCCGGCATGATCACGAGCATCGAGCCGGGCTTGTACCGGCCCGGGTGCTGGGGCATCCGGATCGAGAACCTCGTGATGAACGTACCGGCCGCCTCGACCGCCGGTTCTGAATTCGGCGAGTTCCTCGAGTTCGAGACGCTGACGCTGTGCCCGATCGACACGCGCTGCATCGAACGCGCGCTGCTGCGCGCCGACGAGATCGACTGGCTCAACGGGTACCACGCGACGGTGCGGGAGCGCCTGGCCCCGCTCGTCAGCGGCGCCGCGCTCGCGTGGCTCAAGCTGCGCACCGAGCCGATCTGACGCGCTTGCCCGCCCTTTCCCCCTCGCCACCCGTGCCCGAACCGGACAAGCCCCCCGCCGCCTCTCTTGCGCACCCCGCCTTCGCCGCTGCCGACGAATGGTGGCCGCGCCTGCGCCCGTGGCTGATGGCCGGGGCGGCGGCCGCGTTGGCGGTCGCGCTCGGTTTCGCGCTGCAGGCCTTGTTGCGGCACGTGCGCTATGCGAGCGTGATGAACGCGATCGAGGCGACGCCCGATTTGCACATCGTGCTCGCGCTCGCCGCGACCGCCGTCAGCTACCTCGCGCTGACCGAGTACGACGCCTCCTCGCTGCGCTACGCGCACGTGCAAGTCGCGCGCGGCACGGTGCTGCTGACCTCGTTCGTCGCCTATTCGCTGTCGAACACGATCGGCCTCGGGCCGCTCTCGGGCGGCGCGGTGCGCATGCGGCTGTATTCGGCTGCCGGGCTGGAGCCGCCGCAGATCGCACGCGTGATCGCCTTCAACACGGTCTCGTTCGGGCTGGGCATGCTGGCCTTCGGCGCGCTCGGCCTGCTGTGGGGCGCGCCGGACGTCGCCCGGCTGCTGCACGCGCCTGCGGGGCTGCTGCGCACGCTCGCGCTGTCGATGATCGCCGTGGTCGCCGGCGTCGTCGTGCTGTGTGCTCGGCGCAAGGGGTTGCGCTTCGAATTCATGCTGTTCGGCCGGCGCTGGAGCTGGAGCCTGCGGCTGCCGCCGCCGCGCCTCGCGCTGCGCCAGCTCGCGATCTCCGCGTTCGAGCTCGTCGCCTCGGCCGCGGCGCTGTGGTTCCTGCTGCCCGCCGGCCACCCGATCGCGCTGCCGACCTTCGCGGCGTTCTACGCGATCGCGGTCGTCGCCGGCATCGCCAGCCACGTGCCGGGCGGCGTCGGCGTGCTGGAGGCGGTGATGCTGCTGGCCGCCGGCCACCAGGTGCCGACCGGCGCGATGCTGGGCGCGCTGGTGCTGTACCGCGGCATCTACTACCTGCTGCCGCTGGTGCTCGCGACCGGCGCGCTGATCGCCTATGAGTTGAAATCCGGCGTGGCCGCACCGGTCGGCCGCGTCGCGGTGCACCTGAGCCCGCGCCTGATGGCCGCGCTGACCCTGGTCGCCGGGCTGTGGCTGATGATCTCCGGCGTCACGCCGTTCACCGAAGACGCCCGCGAGGTGCTCGCGGCGATGCGCGTGCCGCTGCCGCTGATCGAGGCCTCGCACTTCCTCGCCAGCGTCGCCGGGCTGGGGCTGCTGCTGGTCGCGCGCGGCCTGCTTCATCAACTCGACGCGGCCTGGTGGGCGGCGCTGGGCCTGTCGATCGTCGCCGGCGTGCTCGCGCTGCCCAAGGGCATCGCGCTCAGCGAGGCGGCGATGCTCGCCTCGCTGGCGCTGCTGCTGGTGATCTCGCGGCGCCAGTTCGACCGGCGTTCGTCGCTGTTCTCTCAGCACCTGGAGCCCGGCTGGTTCCTCGCGCTCGGCGGCGTGATCGCCGCGTGCGTCTGGGTGCTGTTCTTCGCCTACCGCGAGGTCGGCTACAGCAGCCACCTGTGGTGGCAATTCGAGCTCGACGCGCAGGCGCCGCGCTCGCTGCGCGCACTGCTCGGCATCGCACTGGCCGCGCTCGCGTTCGGCCTGTGGCAGCTGCTGCGCCCGCCGGCCGGCGAAGTCGCGCAGACCTCGGCCGGCGACATCGAACGCGCCGCCGCGATCGTGCGCGCGAATCCGGCCTCCGACGGCTGCTACGCGCTGGTCGGCGACAAGCACCTGATGTTCTCGCCCTCGGGAAAAAGCTTTCTGATGTTCGGCAAGCAGGGCCGCTCCTGGGTCTGCCTGCACGGCCCGTTCGGCGACAGCCGCGAGTGGTCGGACCTGGTCTGGCAATTCATCGAGGTCGCGACCGACCACGGCGGGCGCGCGGCGTTCTACCAGGTGCGCCCGGCCACGCTGCCGCTGTATTTGGACTGCGGGCTGGAGGCCTTCAAGCTCGGCGAGCATGCGCACGTGAACCTGCCGGAGTTCAGCCTGAAGGGCGCGCGCCGCGCCAACCTGCGCTCCGGCGTGAACCGCGGCGAGCGCGAGGGCTTGGCCTTCGAGGTCGTGCCCGCGCACGCGGTCGCCCCGCTGCTGCCGGCGCTGCGCGAGATCTCCGACGCCTGGCTCGCGAGCCAGCGCGGGCGCGAGAAGGGCTTTTCGGTCGGGCGCTTCGAGCCGGCCTACCTCGAGCGGCTGCCGGTCGCGCTGGTGCGCCGCGACGGCCGGCCGATCGCGTTCGCGAACCTGTTGACGACCGACGCGAAGGACGAGGCGAGCGTCGACCTGATGCGCTACCTGCCCGACGCGCCGCCCGGCACGATGGACTTCCTGTTCGCGCGCGTCATGCTGCACCTGCAGGAGCAGGGCTACGCGCGCTTCGGCCTGGGCATGTCGCCGATGGCCGGGATGGCCGAGCGCCGCAAGGCCCCGCGCTGGCAGCGCCTGGGCAAATTGCTGTTCGACCACGGCGACCGCTTCTACAACTTCCGCGGGCTGCACAGCTTCAAGGACAAGTTCGAGCCGGTCTGGGAGGCGCGCTACCTGGCCGCGCCGGGCGGCCTCGCGCCGGCGTTCGTGCTGGCCGACGTCGCGACGCTGATCGGCGGCGGATTCAAGGGCATCATCGCGCGATGAAGACCTGGGCACGTTCGTTGAGCCTGCTCGCCATGCTCGTGGCGTTCGGCTCCGGCGCGTCGGCGCAGCAACGCCCGCCGGCGCCGGCCGCGTCCGCGCCGACGACGCTCTCGCACGGCCTGTTCAGCGACATGCAGGTGTTCCGTCCCGGCGGCACGCCGCGTCAGTTCGTGCTGCTGCTGTCGGAGAACGACGCGCCGCGAGAGGCCGAACAGCCGCTGATCCGCAAGATGACAGCGGCCGGCGCGATGGTCACCTGGGTGCCGCTCGCACCCTTCTATCGACGCCTTGAAAAGCAGGACGGCAAGTGCACCTTCGCCGGCGGCCCGTTCGAGAACCTCTCGCGCCACGTGCAGGCCTTCTATCACCTGCCCACCTACCTGCTGCCGATCGTCGTCGCGTCGGGCCGCGCCGCCTCGTTCGCCTATGCGCTGCTCGCGCAGGCGCCGCCCGGTACCTTCTCGTCGGCGCTGTCGCTGGATTTCTGCCCGCGCCTGATGTTCGCGACGCCGCCGTGCAACGCGAACGCGCTGCGCTCGCTGGCCGGCGCGGACGGCGGCTTCGACCTGCTGCCCGCGGCCACCGCGCTCGCCGCGCCCTGGACCGCGATGCAAGGCGCTGCCGCAGCCTGCAAGCCGGCCGATGCGCAGGCCTTCGTGCAGCGGGTGCCGCAGGCGAGCTGGATCGCCGCCGACGCGGCGTCGCCATCGGCCTCCGCCGCACCGGCGCGTGTGCCGGCCGCCTTCGACGCCGCCTACGCCGCGCTCGCCGCGAAGGAGCAAGGCCTGGACGCGCCGCCCGCGCAACTCGCCGATTTGCCCATCGTCGAACTGCCGGTCGCCGGCGCCGGGACGCGCTTGGCCATCATGCTGTCGGGCGACGGCGGCTGGGCCGGCATCGACAAGGGCATCGCCGAGGAACTGGTCAAGCAAGGGGTGCCGGTCGCCGGGCTCGACTCGCTGCGCTACTTCTGGGGCGCACGCACCCCCGACGGGCTGGCCGCGGACCTGGACCGCGTGATCCGCTACTACGCGGCGCGCTGGAAGCGCCAGGACGTGATCCTGGTCGGCTACTCGCAAGGCGCCGACGTGCTGCCGTTCGCGATCAACCGGCTGCCCGCGCGCACCCGGGCCCAGATCCGGCTGACCGCGTTGCTGGGCCTGGGCCAGCAGGCCTCGTTCGAGTTCCACGTCGCGAACTGGCTCGGCCCGAGCGGCGACCGGCCGATCGCGCCGGAAGCCCGCCAACTGGCCGCCGCCCGGACGCTGTGCCTCTACGGCCAGGCCGAGCGCGATTCGCTGTGCCCGCAGCTCGCACCCCTGCACGTGCAGGCGGTGCCGCTCAGCGGCGGGCACCACTTCAGCGGCGACTATGGCGCGCTCGCCGCGCGCATCCTCGAGGGCGTGCCGAAGTAGGCGGCAGGCTTCTTCTCACCGACCAGCAACAGGAGACGCAACCATGAAACAGCAGGCGGCGACACCCGAAACGCACATCAAGGCGCTCATCGAACGCTGGGCGGACGCAGTTCGACGGCACGATCTTCCCGGCATCTTCGCCCACCATCAGCAAGACATCGTGATGTTCGACGTTCCGCCGCCGCTGCAGTCGCGAGGCATGGACGAGTACAAGAAGACATGGGATCTGTTCTTCAAGTATCACGAGCCGTCACAGGCGTTCGACATCGAAGAGCTCGCGATCACGGCCGGCGACGACGTCGCCTTCGCCGTCGCCATCATGCGCTGCGGCTCCAGCACGTTCGGCGGCCCGCCGGAAGAAGGCGGGTTCCTGTTCAGGCTGACGATCGGGCTGCGCAACATCGATGGCGAGTGGCGCATCACGCACGAGCATCATTCCGTGCCGTCGGCAGATTAGCCCAACCGGCGGAGTTTGCGGATGACAGAACATGCCGTCGTGATTGCCGGAGCAGGCCCGACGGGCCTGATGCTGGCAGGCGAGCTGGCGTTGGCCGGCGTCGACGTCGCCGTCGTCGAACGCCGCGCCAATCAAACGCTTGCCGGTTCGCGTGCCGGCGGTCTGAGCTCACGCACGCTCGAGGTCCTGGATCAGCGCGGAATCGTGGACCGGTTCCTCGCGGAAGGACAAATCGCCCAAGTCGCGGGCTTCGCGGCGATGCGATTGGACATCAGCGATTTTCCGACCCGGCACCGCTACGGGCTGGCGCTGAGGCAACGGCATATCGAGCGCATCCTCGCGGGGTGGGTCGGCGAGCTGGCGGTGCCGATCTATCGCAGCCGCGAGTTGACGGGCTTCGCGCAGGACGCTCATGGCGTCAGCATCGAACTCGCCGACGGCGCGTCGCTGCGGGCGAGCTATCTTGTCGGGTGCGACGGAGGCCGCAGCCTGGTCCGCAAGGCGGCCGGCATCGAGTTCAAAGGCTGGGCGGCGACGACCAGCAGCATTCTCGCCGAGGCCGAGATGGCGGAGGAGCCGCCCTTGGGCATCCATCGCACCGCGCTGGGCATCCATGCCTTCGGCCGGGACGAGTACGAAATTCGCGACGGCAAGATCGTCTTTGCCGATCACGGTCCCCTCAACGTCATGGTGACCGAACAGAACGTCGGCGCCATGACCGAGCCCACGCTGCGCGACCTCAGCGACGCCCTCGTGGCCGCCTGCGGAACAGACTACGGAATCCATCGCCTGACCTGGATTTCCAGGTTCACCGACATGTCGCGGCAGGCGACGGCCTACCGCAAAGGCCGGGTTCTGCTTGCCGGCGATGCGGCACATGTGCATTCTCCGGTGGGGGGACAAGGCCTCAACGCGGGGGTGCAGGATGCAGTGAATCTGGGTTGGAAGTTGGCCCAGGTACTGAACGGAATTTCACCAGAAGGCTTGCTCGACACCTATCACGCCGAGCGGCATCCGGTCGCGGCCCGCGTGTTGCGGACCACGATGGCGCAGGTCGCATTGCAGCGTACCGACGATCGCACCGACGCCTTGCGCGACGTCGTCTTGGAGTTCCTCGGCATGGAGGAGCCTCGCCAGCGGATCGCCGCCGAGATGTCCGGACTCGGTATCCGCTACGACCTCGGCGAAGGGCATCCGCTGATTGGTCGTCGCATGCCCGACCTCGACCTCGTCACGCCGGAGGGCCCCGCGCGTGTTTTTGCGCTTCTCCATCACGCGCGGCCGGTGCTGTTGAATCTTGATGCACCCGGCAGCGTCGACATCACGCCCTGGTCAGACCGCGTCGCGTTGGTTCACGCCCGATATGACGGCCCATGGAAGCTGCCTGCGCTGGGCGCGGTCTGCGCTCCGACCGCCGTGTTGATCCGGCCGGATGGACACGTGGCGTGGGTGGGCGACGGGACGCAGGACGGTCTTCAGGACGCGATGTGCACCTGGTTCGGCCCCCCTCGCGAAAGCACCGGAACGTTGGCGGCCTCTTGACCTGACCGCCACTGAAGCACTCGCCCGCCCTCACGCGCCGAGGCGCAGCAATCGCGCCGACAGCGCCTGCGTCAGCGTGTCGTCGCAATCCTTCAGGTGCGCACGCGCATCCAGGCTCAGCGAGGGCCGGTTCTCCGCGCTCTTGATGCGCGCGAGCAGCTCGATCGCCTCGGCGCGCACCAGCCCGCGCGTGTCGGCGCGGCTCGCGGCGGAGGGCCGCAGCAGCATCGCGGCGAGGTGGTTCAGGTGCTCGCGCTGCAGCTCGCGGCGCGCGGCCGGGATGTCGGTCGCGCCGCGCAGCTCGCTCCAGATGTCGCGGTCCAGCCGCATGTAGAGCTCGGAGAGCTGGAACGAGCCGCCCGGGCCGCCGGTGTTCGCGCCCTGGTTGTCGAGGATGCGCACCGCGACCGTGTCGCTCATCAGCTGGTTCAGCGCCGCGCGCTGGACCGACAGCACGCGCTGCGGCAGCGAGTATTCGGTCGACACCGCGGCGGCGCCGAGCTCGAGCGCTTCGCTGCGCTCCTGGAAGTCCGGCGCGAGCCTGCGCTGCAGCGCAGGGCTGATCACGAGGCTGTCGGCCGCGAACAGGCCGCGCGAGATCGCATCCAGCGCGTCGCGCTGCTCGGCGGCCGGCACCGGCTGCAGCGGGTCGCGCCCGGTGCCGGGGTGGTCGCGCAAGGTGCGCACGCCGCCGATCTGGCGCGACAGCACGCCGATCGCGCGCGCGCTGTCGTTGATCGCGAAGCCGAGCGAGCGGCGCAGCACGCCGTAGTCCTGGTCCTCCGGCAACGTGCGCGTCTCCTGGCGCTTGAACAGGTCGCGCGCGATCGCCAGGCGCTTGCGCGCGAACACGATCGGATCGCTGCCGAGGTCGAACACCAGCGACTCGGGGTCGATGCCGAGGTAGTTGTCCTCATCGGTGCCGAACGCGAGCGCGGGTTCGCCGCTGCGCGAGGCGATCTTTTCGAGCTCGGCTTTCTCATTCGCCGGTGGAATCGGCTTGTACGCGTACTCGATCGCCCAGTAGTCGTACGGGCCGAGCACGGTCTGATACGGCTGGACGCGCGGCGCGCCGGGGCTCGCGAGGTTCGGCGGCGTGTAGTCCATCACCGAGCCGGCGAGCGGCTGGCTCTTCGCGTACGCGGGGTCGGAGAGCTCGGCCTCGGGGATCGTGCGCGAGGCGCGGAAGTTGTGGCGCAGGCCGAGCGTGTGGCCGACCTCGTGCATCGTCGCCAGCTTCAGGAAGTCGAGCACGTATTGCTGTGCCTCTGGGCCTTCCGGGTCGAGCTCGCCGCGTGCCGCGAGCACGTCGACCGCGTAGCCGAGCTGCTCGGCGCCCTGGTCGGCGAAGTCGCAGGCGCGCGCGTCGAAGGCCTGGCCGCTGGCCGGGCCGCCGATCTGCATCAGCTTCGCGAGCGCGCTCGGCTGGTCCATCAGCACCTCCGAGCGCTGGACTCGCAGCGAGCGGAACGACAGGCCCTCGATGCCGATGTTGGCGGCCAGGATCTCGCCGCTGCGCGGGTCGACGTGGCTCGGGCCGATGGCCGCGAAGCTGGGTGAGCTGTCGCTCATCCAGCGCACCGAGGCGCCGCCGTCCAGCGTGTCGAGCGCGTCGTCGGTGTCGGCCTGGATCTTGACCTGGATCGCGTCCTTGAAGCCGATCTTCTCGAAGGCCTTGTTCCACTCGAGGATGCCGGCGGTGATGGTGGAACGGTACTTCAGCGGGATCGTGTGGTCGAGCACGTAGACGATCGGCTTGACGGGCTCTGACAATGCCGCGGCCGGGTCTTTCTTCTCGAGGCGCCAGCGAAACACGTTGCGCACCGCCGGCGTGCGCGCGACGTCGTCGCTGAAGTCGTAGCGGGTCGACGTGAAGAAGCCGATCCGCGCATCCGCCGCGCGGCCGGCCATCGGCGTCGCGGGCAGCGGTGCGAGCGTGTAGTGGACGGTCAGGAACATGCTGCGCGGATCGGGCAGCGTGCGCGGCACCGAGGGCACCGGCGCCCCGGCCGGCGCGCCGGGCTGCGGCACCGCGATCGAGCCGGTCGCGAAATGCGCGAGCACCTGCAGCGAGACGGCCTCGGGGGTCGCGTGGACCGCGGTGATCGCCGAGTTGCGGCCGTCGAAGCCATAGCCCTGGCGGTAGGTGCGCTGCAACTGCATGCCGATGCCCAGCATGTCGTTCACGAACAGCGCGCCGGCGTCGATCAGCACCGAATGGCGCTGCGGCTGCGGCGCGCTCGCCACCGGCGTGCTCGCGAGCAGGCTGGGCGAGAACGCCGCGGCGACCGAGCGGCCTTCGGGCGTGCCGGCCTTGGCGCCGTAGTCGGTGTTCAGCGCGATCATCTGGACCTGGTTGTGGATGCGGCGGAACTCGACGACGCGCTGGCCGTCCAGGTCCATCAGGCCGCCGAACAGCATCGCCTCGCCGATCCCGGTCGCGAGCTTGGGGCTCAGGAAGAAGGGCTTGTCGAAGTCCTCGGGACGCAGCTCGAGCCAGTACTTCTCGTCCTTCTGGTAGATCTTGAACAGGCCATCGATCTCCTTCGTGTCCTTGATCACCGTCGCGAACGGCTGCGGGCCGCCCGGCGGCGCGGACGCCGGTTGCGGCGTGCCCGGCGGCACGCCCGAGGCCGGCAGCGCGGCGACGTTCGCCGCGGTCGGGTGCGGTGCCGCGCCCGGCGCGGAGGCCGCGGCATGGACCGGCCTCGCAGCAAGCGCCGAGGCGGCGTTCGCAGGCGCGGCCGGCGAGGTCATCGACGCGCAACCGCCCAGCCACAACAGGGCGGCCAGTGCGGATGAAACAGGGGCGTGAACGGGGAGGCTGCGTGTCATGGCGGGATCGGAATGAAGAAGAGCGGCGGGCGGGGAGCCGCCGGCCGCTCGGTCAGAGCACGGGCCATCGCATGGAGTTCAATGGATGGCCGGGGTTTATTTTGCCAAGCGCCGAATGGCCTTATTTCAGCGCCTTGAAGCGCAGCCGGTGCGGGCGTGCGCCCTCCTCGCCCAGGCGCTTCTTCTTGTCGGCCTCGTACTCCTGGTAGTTGCCGTCGAAGAAGAACCACTTCGAATCGCCCTCGCAGGCCAGGATGTGGGTGGCGATGCGGTCGAGGAACCAGCGGTCGTGGCTGATCACCATCACCGAGCCGGCGAATTCGAGCAGCGCGTCTTCGAGCGCGCGCAGGGTTTCGACATCGAGGTCGTTCGACGGCTCATCGAGCATCAGCACGTTGCCGCCCTGCGCCAGCGTCTTGGCCAGGTGCAGGCGACCGCGTTCGCCGCCCGACAGGCTGCCGACGAGCTTTTGCTGGTCATTGCCCTTGAAGTTGAAGCGCCCGATGTAGGCGCGCGAGGGCATCACGAACTTGCCGACGACGATGTTGTCCAGGCCGCCGGAGACGTCCTGCCAGACGGTCTTGTCGTCCTCCAGCGATTCGCGGCTCTGGTCGACGAAAGCCATCCGCGTCGTCGGGCCGATCTTCACGGTGCCGGTGGTCGGCTGTTCCTTGCCGGCGATCATCCGGAACAAGGTCGATTTGCCGGCGCCGTTCGGCCCGATGATGCCGACGATCGCGCCGGCCGGGACCTTGAAACTCAGGTCGTCGATCAGCACGCGGTCGCCGAAGCTCTTGCTGACGTTCTCGAACTCGAGCACCTCGTGGCCCAAACGCTCGCCGACCGGAATGAAGATCTCGTTGGTCTCGTTGCGCTTCTGGTAGTCGGTGTCCGAGAGCTCCTCGAAGCGCGCCAGCCGCGCCTTGCTCTTGGCTTGCCGCCCCTTCGGGTTCGCACGCACCCACTCGAGTTCCTTCTTCATCGCCTTGGTGCGGGCGTCTTCGGTCTTTTGCTCCTGCTCGATGCGGGCTTCCTTCTGCTCCAGCCAGGTCGAGTAGTTGCCCTTGTACGGGATGCCGCGGCCGCGGTCGAGTTCGAGAATCCACTCGGCTGCGTTGTCCAGGAAGTAGCGATCGTGGGTGATCGCGACGACGGTCCCCGGGTAGCGCTGCAGGAACTGCTCGAGCCAGTCGACCGATTCGGCGTCCAGGTGGTTCGTCGGCTCGTCGAGCAGCAGCATGTCGGGCTTGCTCAGCAGCAGCCGGCACAGCGCGACGCGGCGTTTTTCGCCGCCGGAGAGCACGCCGATCACGGCGTCCCACGGCGCCAGGCGCAGCGCGTCGGCGGCGATCTCGAGCTGCATGTCGGTGTTCTCGCTGCCGCTGGTGGCGATGATGGCCTCGAGCTCGGCCTGCTCGGCCGCGAGCTTGTCGAAATCGGCATCGGGCTCGGCGTATTCGGCGTAGACCTCGTCGAGGCGTTTCTTCGCGGCGAGCGCGCCGCCGATGCCTTCCTCGACGGCCTGGCGCACCGTCTGCTCCGGGTTCATCACCGGTTCCTGCGGCAGATAACCGATCTTCAGGTTCGGCATCGGCGTGGCTTCACCCTCGATCTCGTTGTCGAGGCCGGCCATGATCTTCAGCAGGGTCGACTTGCCGGACCCGTTCGTGCCGAGCACGCCGATCTTGGCGCCGGGGAAGAAGCTGAGCGAGATGTCCTTGAGGATCTGGCGTTTCGGCGGCACGATCTTGCCGACGCGGTTCATGGTGAAAACGTACTGGGCCATGGGTGTCCTGGGGAATAGCGGGGGAACAACGAGAAGAGGCGCCGGGAACCCGGCGCGAACCGCGTATTGTCGCCGCTCCGGCAGTCGAGCAGCGCTGGCGCGAATAAAGCAAGGAATGCATCAATTCGCACGCCGTCAAGAGGGAAATCCAGCGCAAGCCGGTTACAATGCGCCAACAGCCCGGGCTTCAGTCACCGCGCTGAGGTCGCTTCTGACCGAGTTCGTGCGCCGCTCTCAGCGCCGCGTCGGGCTCACCGCATTCTTTCGTTCCGCCTGCGACTGACGTTCTCGACCGAGGGCGCCGGGCCGATCTCCACCCGTTTGGAAACTCATGTCCTTTGACGAACTCGGCCTCGCCGAGCCCTTGCTGCGCGCCGTTCACGAATACGGCTACACCACGCCGACGCCGATCCAGGCCCAGGCCATTCCCACCGTGCTGTCCGGCGCCGACCTGATGGGCGGGGCCCAGACCGGCACCGGCAAGACCGCCGGCTTCACCTTGCCGATGCTGCACCGGCTGATGGCCAAGCCCGCGGTGCGCGACGCGAAGGGCCGCCTGCCGATCCGCGCGCTGATCCTGACGCCGACGCGCGAACTCGCCGCGCAGGTCGAAGAAAGCGTGCGCACCTACGGCAAGTACAGCAAGCTCAGCAGCATGGTGATGTTCGGCGGCGTCGGCATGCAGCCGCAGATCGACAAGCTCAAGCGCGGCGTCGACATCCTCGTCGCGACGCCCGGCCGGCTGCTCGACCACCACCAGCAGCGCACGCTGGACCTCTCGCACGTCGAGATCTTCGTGCTCGACGAAGCCGATCGCATGCTCGACATGGGCTTCATCCACGACATCAAGAAGGTGCTCGCGGTGCTGCCGGCGCAAAAGCAGAGCCTGCTGTTCAGCGCGACCTTCAGCGACGAGATCAAGGCCCTGGCCGACCGGCTGCTGAACAAGCCGGTGCTGATCGAGGTCGCGCGCCGCAACCAGACCAACGATGCGATCGCGCAGAAGGTCCATCCGGTCGGCCGGGAAATGAAGAAGGACCTGCTGATCCACCTGATCAAGGAAAACGACTGGGACCAGGTCCTCGTGTTCACGCGCATGAAGCACGGCGCGAACCGCCTCGTCGAGCACCTTCTGAAAGCCGACATCAGCGCGATGGCGATCCACGGCAACAAGAGCCAGAGCGCGCGCACCAAGGCGCTGGCCGAGTTCAAGACCGGCGACCTGACGGTGCTGGTCGCGACCGACATCGCCGCGCGCGGCATCGACATCGACATGCTGCCGCACGTCGTCAACTACGAGCTGCCGAACGTCCCCGAAGACTACGTGCACCGCATCGGCCGCACCGGCCGCGCCGGCGCGAAGGGCGAGGCGGTCTCGCTCGTCTGCGTCGACGAGAACGGCTTCCTGCGCGACATCGAGCGGCTGATCAAGCGCGAGATCCCGAAGGAGATCATCCCCGGCTTCGAGCCGCACCCGAGCGAGAAGGCCGAGCCGATCGTGCTCGGCCGGATGGTGATCGGCGAAGGCGCGAACCGCGGCGGGCACCGGCACCACGCCGGTGGCAACGGCGGCGGCGGCGGCGGTGGTGGCGGGCGCGGCGGCAACAGCCATGGCGGCGGCGGCGGACGGGGCGGCGATTCGCGCTCGTCCGGCCGCCCGAGCGGGCCGCGGCCCGAGGGCTCGCGCAGCGGGCGTCCGCCGGCGCGCACCGGCGCACCCAAGCGTTGAACCACCCGGGAACGCACACGATGGCCACGAGGCTGGATTGAGCGCCGTTCCCCTTCGCGCCTACCCGGCCTTCATCCGATATTGGTTCTCGCGCTCCGCGAGCACCGCCGGCACGCAGATGCTGATGGTCGCGGTCGGCTGGCAGATGTACGACCTGACCGGCCGCGCCTGGGACCTGGGCCTGGTCGGCCTGCTGCAGTTCGCGCCCGCGCTGATGCTGGTGCTGGTGGCCGGCCACGTCGTCGACCGCTTCCACCGCGCGCACATCGTCGCGCTGTGCATGCTCGCGCAGGTCGCGATCGCGACGACGCTCGCGCTCAGCGCCCACCAGCACTGGGCCAGCCGCGAGCTGCTGCTGTTCATTTCCATCCTGCTCGGCGTCGTGCGGGCGTTCCAGATGCCGGCGCAGCAGGCGCTGACGCCGGCGCTGGTGCCGCCCGAGGTCCTGCCGCGCGCGCTCGCGTTCAGCTCGATGGGCACCCAGGCCGCCGTCATCGCCGGCCCGGCGCTCGGCGGCTTCGTCTACGTCGCCGGCGCGCAGATGGTGTATGCGCTGTGCGCCGTGCTGTTCGCGATCTCGGGCGTGCTGATCGGCGGTGTGCGCTATGGCCACGCGCCGCCGCCGAGCCGCAAGATCAGCGTCGCCACGCTGATGGCCGGCGTGCATTTCATCCGGCGCCGGCCGGTCGTGCTCGGCGCGATCTCGCTCGACCTGTTCGCGGTGCTGCTCGGCGGCGCGACCGCGCTGCTGCCGATTTTCGCGCGCGACATCCTGCACACCGGGCCCTGGGGCCTCGGGCTGCTGCGCTCCGCGCCGGCCGCGGGCGCCTTCACGGTCTCGCTGCTGCTGACGCGGCGGCCGATCACGCGCCGCGTCGGCAAGATCCTGCTCGGCGCGGTCGCGCTGTTCGGCCTCGGCACGCTGGCGTTCGGGCTCTCGCGCTCGTTCGGCGTCTCGCTCGCCGCGCTCGTCGTCACCGGGGCGGCCGACATGTGCAGCGTCGTGATCCGCCAGACCCTCGTGCAACTGGACACGCCGGACGACATGCGCGGCCGCGTCAGCGCGGTCAATTCGGTCTTCGTCGGCGCCTCGAACCAGCTCGGCGAGTTCGAATCGGGCTCGACCGCGGCGCTGCTCGGGCCGGTCGGCTCGGTCGTGCTGGGCGGGCTGGGCACGCTGGCGGTCGCGGCGCTGTGGTTCCGGCTGTTCCGCCCGCTCGCGCAGCGCGACCGACTGACCGGCGGATCGTGAGCGACGCCGGCACTGCAGGCCTCGTCGGGCCTCAGGCCGGTACGACCGGCCTGGTCCTTCGACATGCCGACACGGCCTGTCTCGTCGTCGACAAGCCCGCCGGGCTGCTCTCGGTGCCGGGCCGCGGGCCGCACTTGCAGGACTGCGTCGCCGTGCGAACAAAAACGCGGTTCGCCGATGCGCTCGTCGTGCACCGGCTCGACATGGCGACCTCGGGCCTGCTGCTGTTCGCGCGCGGCCTCGAGGCGCAACGTGCGCTGAGCCGCGCGTTCGCGCAGCGCGAGGTGCACAAGCGCTATGTCGCGGTCGTCGCCGGCCACCTCGACGGGGAGCGCGGCGAGATCGACCTGCCGCTGATCGCGGACTGGCCGAACCGCCCGCTGCAGAAGGTCGATCGCGACATCGGCAAGCCCTCGCTGACGCGCTGGCGCGTGCTCGGCGTCGAGGGCGAGCGCACGCGGCTCGAGCTCGAGCCCGTCACCGGCCGCGCGCATCAGCTGCGCGTGCACCTGCAGGCGATCGGGCACCCGATCGTCGGCGATGCGCTGTACGCGCCGCCGCAGGTCCTGGCCGGCGCGGACCGCTTGCTGCTGCATGCGGCGTGGCTGCGCTTCGCACATCCCGCGACCGGCGCGGTGATCGAGGTCGATTCTCCGGTTCCGTTCTAGCGCCGCCTGGCCTTCAGGTTGGCGCGTCACTCCCCGTCAATCCGCCGCTCTTGCGTTCTAACGACCCGACCTCATCTTGCAGCATGGTCATGGGCGCGCCGTATCATCGCGCCGACCCACCAGGAGACGCTCATGAAATCACTCATCCTGACCCTGTCGATGGCGGTGTTGGCCGCCGCGTTCACGCCGCTCAGCGCCGACGCGAGACGCATCGGCGGTGGCGGTTCGGCGGGCATGCAGCGCAGCCTGCCGGCGCGCAGCGCGCCGAGCGCACTGCCGGCGACACCCGCGGCGCCGGCCGCGAAGCCGGCTCAGGCCGCGCCCGCGACGCCGGCCACCGCGGCCGTGCCGCCGGCGGTCGCGCCGAGGCGCTCGTGGCTGGGCCCGATCGCCGGCCTCGCGGCCGGGCTCGGGATCGCGGCGCTGATGAGCCATTTCGGCCTGGGCGCCGCGATGGGCAACATCGTCACGCTGCTGCTCGTCGCCTTCGTGGCCGTCGTCGCGATCCGCTTCCTGATGCGGCGCTTCGGCGCCGGCCAGACGCTGGCGTCACCGAACGGCGCGAATTTCAATCGCATGGACGACGGCCGCAACACCATCGATGCCGCGCCCGGCGGGGTCGCCCCCGCCCAGCCGGCGACGCTGGCCACAGCCAGCGCGCTGCCCGCCGACTTCGACGCACCGGCGTTCGAGCGCATCGCCAAATTGATCTTCATCCGCATGCAGGCCGCCAACGACAGCGCCGACCTGAACGATTTGCGCACGTTCACGACGCCGGAGATGTTCGCCGCGATCAAGCTCGACCTGCAGGAGCGCGGCGCGAGCGCGCAGCAGACCGACGTCGTGCGCGTCGATGCCGAGGCGCTCGACGTCGCCAGCGAGGCGCAGCGGCAGATCGTCAGCGTGCGTTTCCACGGGCTGATCCGCGAACAGAAGGACGGCGTGGCCGAGCCCTTCGACGAGGTCTGGCACCTGGTGCGCCCGCTCGACGGCAGCCGCGAGTGGGCGATCGCCGGAATCCAGCAGAGCGCGGCCGCGTAAGGGCCGCGCGATGGCACGGCAGCACCTGTTCATCCTGACCGGCGCGTCGCGCGGGATGGGCGCGGCGATCGCGGGTCAATTGGTCGCGACGCCGGATCACCGCGTGCTGTGCCTGTCGCGGCAGCGCAATGCGGCGCTCGACGATGCGCCCGGTTGCGAGCAATGGGCGATCGACCTGGCGCAGCCGATCGAAGCGGCCGCGCGCGTGCAAGCGTGGCTCGCCGCGCTCGATGGCAACGTGTTCGCGAGCGCGACCTTGATCAACAACGCCGCCGCGCTGACCCGCATCGGCTCGGTCGCGGATTGCAGCGACGACGAGCTGTCGTCGGCGCTGCGCGTCGGGATCGAAGCGCCGCTGCTGCTGACCGCGGCCTTTTTGCGCGCGACGCGCGAATGGGCCGCATCGAAGCGCGTGCTGAACATCTCGTCCGGCCTGGGCCGGCGCGCGATGGCCGGCCAGGCCACGTACTGCGCAGTCAAGGCCGGGCTCGATCACTTCACGCGCTCGTTGGCGCTGGACGAGGCGCAGCGGCCGAACGGCGCGAAAGTCGTGGCGCTCGCGCCGGGCGTGATCGACACCGACATGCAGGTGCAGTTGCGCGCCGGCGATCCGGCGGCGTTCCCGGATCGGGCGAACTTCGTCGCGTTGAAGGAAAAAGGTCAGCTCACATCGCCGCAGGACGCGGCGGCGCGCATCCTGGCCTACCTGGACCGCGCCGACTTCGGCACGAACCCGGTCGCCGACGTCCGCGACGCTTGAGGCATTTCTCCCTCTCCCAGAGGGAGAGGGAGTCTCTGCCTTCACGGGCCCTGGAACGACCCGGCGCGAAAGGTCAGCACCAGCGTATCGCGGTGCCCGTTCGGCGCCAGCGGCTGGATCGGCGTGCTCTCGTGAATCACGCGCGCGTCGTCCAGCAGCAGCGTCGTCCACGGCTGCATCAGCGTGAAGCGCAGCCCGGCCGGACCGTCGGCGTCGAACACCCGCGTCTCGCCGCCCTTGATGCCCTGGCGGTCGATCAGGATCACCGCGACCAGGTCGACACCGTCGCGGTGCGCGCCCTCGGGCGTCGGCCGGCCGATGCCGTCGGTCGTGTCGATGCGGAACTGGTGCGCCTCGACGAACCAGGATTGATCGCCCTTCAACGCGCTGCAGGCGGCGCCCAGCGATCGCAGCAGTTTCGTCCACGCCGGCCGCGCGACCACGCTGCCGTGCATCGGCTCGAACCAGCGCTCCAGCCCGCCGTGCAGCGCGTTGTATTCGACCGGCTGCCAGTGCGCGCGGTGCGGCACCTGCGCGAGGCCGTTGGTGTCGACAACGAAGCAGCTGTGGCGCCGGCGCCGGTAGCGGCCGCCGTCGCGCAGGTGCTGGTCGGGCGGCAGGTCGTCCCAGGACGGGCGCAGCACATCGAGTTCGGCGGCGCTGGCCCCGAGCAGTTCGGCCAGGCCGGCCGGGCTCAACACCGCGCGGCCCTGCTCGCGCAGCGCCGAGGCGAGCTCGCCCGGCGCGGTGATCGGGGGCAAAAGAAGGTTCGTGGTCATCTCGTCATCATGCCGCAGCCGCCGCGGCCACATGGATGCGCGCGCCATTCAGGCTCACGACCTGGCCCGCGCGGATCTTGCAGGTCTTGCGCAATTCCACGCGCCCGTCGACCTGCACCAGCCCGTCGGCGACCATCATCTTCGCGATGCCGCCGCTGGGTGCCAGGCCGGTCGCCTTCAGCAGCGCGTCGAGCGTGATGTACTCGCCGCGCAGCTCGAAATCGATGCGGTTCATGGCGCCGGCTTCAGCCCGAATTCCTGCGCGATCAGCGCGTACGACGTGCGCCGCACCGCCGGCGAATGCGACCAGGTGTTGATCACGAGCTCGCTCAGCTGAAGCTCCTCGGCCAGCGCGCGCAGCTTCGCGCCGACCGTCGCGGCGCTGCCGACGAAGGCCTTGCGGCGCATGTTCTCGAGCGTCGGCATCTCGCCGCTGGTGAAGCCGCGCGCGGCGATGAGGTCGGGGTCCTGCAGCGGCCCGAGGATGCCGCGCTCGCGGTCGATGCGCCAGCGTTCGCGCACCAGCGCGAGGTGCTCGGCCTGCGCGTCGGTCTCGGCCGCGAGCGCCCAGACGCAGACCGTCGCGTGCGGTTCGGGGTGGCGCTCGCTCGGCCGGTACAGGCGCCGGTAGAGCGCCAGCGCCTCCTCGGCGCCCTGCCCGTCGACGAAGAAATACGCGTACGCGTACGGCAACCCGAAATGCGCCGCGAGCTGCGCGCCGTAGTTGGAGCTGCCGAGGATCCAGACCTCCGGCGCGTGCGGGCCGTGCGGGTGCGCCGCGATGCCTTCGTGCGAGGCGAGAGAGGTCCAGGCCTGCAGGTCGCGGACCTGCTCGGGAAAGGCGTCGGCCGCGGCGTGCGCGTTCGGGTTCAGCGCGCGCGCGGTGCGCATGTCGCCGCCCGGCGCGCGGCCGACGCCGAGGTCGATGCGGCCGGGCGCGAGCGCCTCCAGCACGCGGAACTGCTCGGCGACCTTCAGCGCGCTGTAGTGCGGCAGCATCACGCCGGCGCTGCCGATGCGGATGCGCGTCGTGCGCGCCGCGATCGCGGCCATCAGGATCTCGGGCGCGCTGCCGATGATGGTCGGCAGGCCGTGGTGCTCGCTGACCCAGAAGCGCTCGTAGCCGAGGCGCTCGCAGTGCTGCGCGAGGTCCAGCGTGTCGCGGATCGCGGCGTCTTCGCTGCTGCCGGCAACCGACACGGATTGATCGAGAACGGAAAGACGCAAGGTCGTGGGCTGGGTCATGGCGGGCTCAGCCTTGCGGGTGGGTCGGATCGATCCAGCGCACCGACTCGGGTTTCTCGACCGGGTCGATGTCCAGGTTCACCGCGACCGCCTCGCCGTCGCTGCGCACCAGCACGCACTCGAGCGTCTCGGTCGGGCTCGCGTTGATCTCCTGGTGCGGCACGAACGGCGGCACGTAGATGAAATCGCCCGGGCCGGCCTCCGCGGTGAACTCCAGCGCGTCGCCCCAGCGCATGCGGGCGCGGCCTTTCACGACGTAGATCACGCTTTCGAGCGGGCCGTGGTGGTGCGCGCCGGTCTTGGCGTCCGGGTGGATGTGGACGGTGCCGGCCCACAGCTTGTTGGCGCCGACGCGGGCGAAGTTGATCGCCGCCTGGCGGTCCATGCCCGGCGTCTGCGCGGTGTTCGGGTCGAGCGAATCGGCGCCGATCACGCGCACGCCATCGTGTTTCCAATGTTCAGTCATGTGTCGATTTTGAACCACAGCCGGGACCCGCGTTGCCGCAAGGAGATCCAGGAGGGGCGCGGATTCGCGCCATTTCGTGTACAGTCGCGGGCACAGTTATGCGCAAGACAGTGTTTCTTAGAGATTCTTCTTTCCCTTCCCCAACGCGGTTCTCGTGCTGGGCGTCGATAGAAATCCCCCTGATCGTTTCTTGAGTGTTGCTGCATGCGCCGCATGTGCGGCGCATCATTTGATGATTGATAGATAGGATAGACGTCCATGACGACCCAAACCGGCACCGTGAAGTGGTTCAACGAGAGCAAGGGCTTCGGCTTCATCGCTCAAGATGCGGGCGGCGCTGACCTGTTCGCGCACTTCCGCGACATCCAGGGCACCGGCTTCAAGACCCTGCTGGAAAACCAGCGCGTCGAATTTGAAGTCAAGCAAGGCCAGAAGGGCCTGCAGGCCGCGAACATTCGCGTGCTGTAAGAAGCAAGACCTCGCCGGGCGCAAGCCCTGCCAAAAGAACCGCGGCTTGCCGCGGTTTTTTTATGGCCGTCGCGTGCGTGACTGGGCCGCGCGCGATGGCGACCTACCATCGCGGAATTCCAACGATCCCCTGGAGACCGCCATGACGAGCCCCCTCGCCGCCCTCACGAACCACCAGATCCGCCTGGCCGCGCGCCCGAACGGGCTGCCGACGCGCGACGGCTGGCGCTTCACGGCCGAGCCGGTGGCGGAACCGGCCGAGGGCGGCGTGCTCGTGAAAACGCTCGCGATCTCGCTCGACCCGGCGATGCGCGGCTGGATGAACGAGGGCAAGAGCTACATCGCGCCGGTCGGCATCGGCGAGGTGATGCGCGCCGGCGGCATCGGCAAGGTGACCGCCTCGAAGAACCCGGCCTTCGCGGTCGGCGACGTCGTCAGCTGCACGCCCGGCGTGCAGGAGTACTGCCTGATTCCCTCCGACCAGCTCAAGAAGAGCGGCCTGTTCAAGATCGACACGCGGCTGGGCACGCCGAACCAGTGGCTCAACGTGCTGGGCATGCCCGGCATGACCGGCTATTTCGGCCTGATGGACGTCGGCCAGCCCCAGCCGGGCGAGACCGTCGTCGTCTCCGGCGCGGCCGGCGCGGTCGGCCAGATCGTCGGGCAGCTCGCGAAGGCCAAGGGCTGCCGCGTCGTCGGCATCGCCGGCGGCCCGGCGAAATGCGACTGGGTCGTCAAGGAGCTCGGCTTCGACGCCTGCGTCGACTACAAGGCCGGCAACCTGAAGACCGAGCTGCGCGACGCCTGCCCGAAGGGCGTCGACATCTACTTCGACAACGTCGGCGGCGAGATCCTGGACACGGTGCTGACGCGCCTGGCGCGCGGCGCCCGCATCATCCTCTGCGGCGCGATCAGCCAGTACAACAACACGACGCCGGTCAAGGGCCCGGCCAACTACCTCTCGCTGCTCGTGAACCGCGCGCGCATGGAGGGCATCGTCGTGTTCGACTATGTCGAGCGCTTCCCGGTCGCGGTGGCCGAGATCGCCGCGCTGATGAAGGCCGGCAAGGTGAAGAGCAAGGAAGACGTCGTCGTCGGGCTGGACACCTTCCCCGAGACGCTGCTGAAGCTGTTCAACGGCGAGAACTTCGGCAAGTTGGTCCTCCAGATCGCCACTGATTGAGCGGCTTTCTCGTCACTTGCCCTTGTTGATCGCCGCCTCGTCGTCCTCGAAGTAGCGGCGGTTGTTGCAGCCCTTGGCGTAGCTGTCGTGGTCGGCCTGCCCGGCCTCGACGCGGGCGTTGAACGCGTTGACGCGGGCCTGGTAGTCGTCGATCTGCTTGTCGCGCGTGGTGGCCTTGTCGTTGTAGGCGGCGACGGCCTCCTCGTTGCTGCGGTCCAGCGCCTCGAGCTCGGCCTTGTTCGCGTCGCCGCGGCGCACGAGATCGTCCTTCAGCGCGGTGATCGAGGCCTGCTCCTTCACGAGCTCGTCGTCCTGCTTCGCGGCACGCACTTTCAAGGCCAGGCAGCTGCGCAGCTGATCGCGCGTCAGCACCGGCCCGGCGCCGCCTCTGCCGAATGCGGCCTCCTTGCGCGCGGCCTCGGCGGCGAAGCCCGGCGCCGCGGCACCCAGCGACAGGGCCAGTGCCGACGCGGCGAGGGGCAGGCGCGCGCGCTTCATACGCCCGATGACGCCACCAGCTCGCGCATCGTCACGAACTCCTCGGCCGCGGTCGGGTGGATGCCGACGGTCGCATCGAACACCGCCTTGGTCGCGCCGGCCTTCATCGCGACCGCGAAGCCCTGGATCGTCTCGCCGGCGTCGGCCCCGACCATGTGCAGCCCGACGACGCGGTCGCTCGCGGTGTCGACGATCAGCTTCATCAGCGTGCGTTCGGTGCTGCCCGACAAGGTGTGCTTCAGCGGCTTGAACGCGCTGCGATAGACCGTCACGTCGCCGAAGCGCTCGCGCGCCGCGTGCTCGGTCAGCCCGACCGTGCCGACGTTCGGGTGCGTGAACACGGCGGTCGGGATCAGCTCGTAGCCGAACGTGCGCTTGCCGCTGCCGAACAGATGATCGACCAGTGTCATCGCCTCGCCGATCGCCACCGGCGTCAGGTGGACGCGGTCGATCACGTCGCCGAGCGCGTAGACGCTGGGCACGCTGGTACGGAAGTCCGCATCGACGACGACCGCGCCGTTCGCGGCCAGCTCGACGCCGATCTCGCGCAGCCCGAGGCCGGCCGTGTTCGGCACGCGGCCGGTCGCGTACAGCACGTGATCGGCGTGCAGCGCGCTGCCGTCGCGCAGGCTCACGCGCAGCCGCGCGCCGTCGCGCTCGATGCGCACGACGTCGGTGCGGGCCTGCAGGTCGACGCCCTTCTTGCCCATCTCGGCCGCGAGGAAGTGGCGCACGTCCGCGTCGAAGCCGCGCAGGATCTGGTCGGCCCGGCAGCGCTGCATCACCCGGGCCCCCAAGCCCTGGAAGATCGACGCGAACTCGCAGGCGATGTAGCCGCCGCCGATCACGACCAGGTCGCGCGGAAACGGCTCGAGGTCGAAGATCTCGTTCGAGGTGATCGCGTGCTCGATGCCGGGCACCTCGGCCGGCAGGACCGGGTGGCCGCCGGTCGCGACCAGGATCCGGCGCGCGCGGTGGCGCACGCCGCCGACCTCGACCTCGTGCGGCCCGACCACGCGGGCGCGGCCGCGCAAGGTCTGCACCCCCGAATCGTCGAGCAGCTTCGCGTAGACCGCGTTCAGCCGGCCGATCTCGAGCGCCCGGTTGCGCTTGAGCTGCTGCCAGTCGAGCACCGGCGCGGGGCCGGACCAGCCGTAGCCGTGCGCCTCCTCGGCGCTTTCGGCGTAGTGGGCGGCGATGCTGTAGAGCTTCTTCGGGATGCAGCCGAGGTTCACGCAGGTGCCGCCGAGCGGCGCGTCGTCGGCGATCGCGACGCGCACGCCGTGGCGCGCCGCCATGCGGGCCGCGCGCACGCCGCCGCTGCCGGCGCCGATCACGAACAGGTCGAATTCCTTGTCGTCAGCGCTTGATGAAGCCATCCGTTCACTCCCGGCGCGTCAGGCGCCCTGCCTTGGTCGCGCGACTTTACGTGGCCGGACAAGGCCCGGTCAGCCGAGGGCTTCCTTCAGCGCCTCGGCGACCAGCGCGTTGACGCCGCCCGGGTGCGCCGCGGCGCGCTCGCCGAGCTGCTTGACGAGCTCGGCCGGCAGCTTGCACGCGAACGGCACCAGCCCGGCCGCGGCGTCGCGGCGGCG